>JANPKL010000285.1:0-3665 GCA_031425975.1 Sphingomonas sp. | reverse complement strand
GCCGAGCTCGTCACCGTGCCGGAGGTCGGCCATGCGCCGAGCTTTGACGAGCCCGAGAGCATCGCCGCGCTGGGTCGGCTGCTGGCGCGAGTGCCGACCTAGGCGGTGATCCGCTTCAATTTGTCGAGGGCGGGCGCCGGGCCTTCTTCCTGCGCGATGGTCGAGACGAACTTGCCTTCACGGTCGAACAGTAGCACCGCGGCGCCGTGATCGACGGTATAACCGCCGGGCGAAGCTGCGTCGGCGACCTTCTTCTGATAGATGGCGTGGCGCTTGGCGACTTCGGCAACCTGCGCCTCAGTGCCGGTCAGGCCGGTAATTGGCGTGCCGAACAGGCCGATATAGTCGCCGACCACCTTGGGCGTGTCGCGCGCCGGGTCGACCGAGACGAACACGATCTCGAACGCGGCGTCGCCCTTGCCGAGTTGCTTGCGAAAGGCGGCCAGGCGACCGAGCGTGTTGGGGCAGACGTCGGGGCAGTTGGTGAAGCCGAAGAACAAGGCAAAAGGCTTGCCCGCGAGGCGCTCCGCGCTGGCGAAGGGCTTGCCGTCGGTGCCGGTGAGCGTGAACGGCGCGCCAATGGTGAAACCGGGGATGCCCGGCTGGACCTGGCCGGGGGTCGGCGCAGGGCGCAGCCACAGAAAGGCCGCGGCGAGGGCGGCGAGCGCGACCAGGCCCCACAGCAGAATCCGGGCGAGAGCCAGCGGCGAGCGCCGGGGGGCGTCAGTGGCCATGATGATGAGCGGTTGGTGCAGGGGCCGAGCCCGGGGCGACGACGGGCACGCTGGTGCGAACGAGGCCGGCGCGCTGGAAGCGGAGCGTCAATGGCAACTTCGTGCCGGGGCGGAGCGGGGCCTTGAGCCCCGTCAGCATGATGTGGACGCCGCCCGACTTCATCGCGAGCTTGCCGCCGGCCGCGATTGGTAGTGGGCCGGCGCCGCGCATCCGCATCACGCCGCCCGCCATGCTGCTGTTGTGGATAGTGACGCTGCGCGCCGCCGGACTGCTCGCGCCGAGCAGGCGGTCGGGTATTTTGGCGCCATTGTGGATGACGACATAGGCCGCGCTGCCGGTGGCGCCGGCATTGGCCCAGCTACGCTCGATGTGGATGGCGGCGGGACCGGCGGCGGCCGGTGCGGCGGCGAGCAGCAGGGCTGCGCCGAAGCTATGGAGTTTCATGGCGCGCATCTAGGTGCTGGACCCGCGCGATTCCAGTGGGCGCAAGGCCATCACAGCGCCTCGATGATGGTAACGTTGGCGATACCGCCGCCTTCGCACATGGTCTGGAGGCCGTAGCGCTGGCCCGATTTTCGGAGCGCGTGAATGAGGGTGGTCATGAGCTTGGTGCCCGATGCGCCCAGCGGATGGCCGAGGCTGATCGCCCCGCCGTTGACGTTGAGGCGGGCGGGGTCGCCGCCGAGCTCGCGCAGCCAGGCGAGGGGAACGGGGGCGAAGGCCTCGTTGACCTCGTAGAGGTCGATGTCGGCGATGGCGCGGCCCGAACGCTCGAGGGCGCGGCGGGTGGCGGGGATAGGCTCGAACAGCATGATGACCGGGTCGCCGGCGGTGACGGTGAGATGGTCGATGCGGGCGAGCGGGGTCAGGCCGTGGTCCTTGAGGGCGCGTTCGGAGACGACCATTACGCCCGACGCGCCGTCGCAGATCTGGCTGGCGTTGCCAGCGGTGACGATGCCGTCGGGGGTGAGGGTGCGCAGGCCCGCGAGGCCCGCCATCGAGGCATCGGCGCGGATGCCCTCGTCGAAGACATGCTGGCGCTCGGTGCCGTCCTCGCCGGTGACGGTGAGGGCCACGATCTCCGCGTCGAAGTCGCCCCGGGCAGTGGCGGCGGCGGCGCGGCGGTGGCTTTCGAGGGCGAAGGCGTCCAATTCCTCGCGGGTCATCTGGTAGCGCCGGGCGATCATCTCGGCGCCGGTGAACTGGCTGAACTGATCGACCCCGTAGCGATCCTTGATCGACTGCGGCCAAGGGCCGGTGCCGATCCCGGCCTGGAGCGGGAGCATGACGGCAAGGCCCATCGGCACGCGGGTCATGCTCTCGACCCCGGCGGCGATGACCACGTCCTGCGTGCCGCTCATCACGGCCTGGGCGGCGAAGTGGACCGACTGCTGCGAGGAGCCGCACTGGCGGTCGATCGAGACGGCGGGCACGCTGTCGGGGAGCGAAGAGGCCATGACCATGTTGCGGCCGATGTGGAAGCTCTGCTCGCCGATCTGGCCGACGCAGCCGGCGATGACGTCCTCGATCGCGGCGGGATCGATGCCGGCGCGGGCGACCAGATCGTCCAGCACGCGGGCGCCGAGGTCGGCGGGGTGCCATTCCTTCAACGCGCCGCCCTTCTTGCCCCCGGCGGTGCGGGCGGCGGCGACGATATAGGCGTGGGGCATTGGGCTACTCCGACAAGAACCGGATCACCCTAGCGAGCCTTTCCTCCGCCTTGAAGGTCCTCCGCGAAGGTTCCGAAAGTTCCGCCCAAGCCCTGTTTGACGACGTTCTCGGCCCCTTCCTGCAAGCGGAGAAAGTCACGGCTCGCAAGCAGTTTGATCATGTAACCAATATGGTTCGCAAATGCAAGCTATTTCAGGATCTGGTTGAGCTCGATCAGCACGCCGTCATTGTCGAAGAAGTTGCAGCCGCGGACGCGGATGTCGGGGCCGCCGGCTCGACCGGGATAGACTTGCAGGCGGGCGTCGGCGGTCTTGGTGATGCCGGGCAGCGCGAAGGCGCGGGCACAGCGGCCGTCGACATCGTCGGTATTGGTGACGATCACGATCCCGCCTGGGCCCATGCGCTTCGGGTAGGGGCCCGGGTCGGCGAGAGGGGGCGTGGTCCATTGCATCAGGCCGATCCAGCCGACCCAGCCGTCATTGGCATTCAATAGCACCAGCCGCGCCTTGGCGCCGGGCTCGCCGGCCGGAAGGGCGACGCCGCTGGTGGTGACGACGGTGTCGTAATTGACCTTCATCCCGAGCACGTCGCGATAAAGCGCGAGGCTGCGTTCCATGTCGCGCACGATGATCGTGGTGCGGCGGATGTCAGTCGGAACGCGCTCGGTGATGGCGACGCCGGGAGAGGTGGGACGCTGCTGGGCGGCAGGAGCGGCGCAGGCGGCGAGAGCGAGCGGGAGCAGTGCAAAAGCTTTCATAGGGCCTCCTGTGCGGCGCCGCTCGACAGCAGGTCCGCGATGCGTTGGTCGTCGTAATGGAGGCTTGCCAGCACCGCCCGGGTATCGGCCCCCGCCTGCGGCAGGGTGAAGGACTGTGAGGGGCGGCCGCCGTCGAAACCCAGCGGAAGGCCGGGCAGGCGGGTTTCCTTTCCGCTCGCCAGCGTCACCGGCTCGAGCGCGCCAGAGACGGCGAGATGGGGATCGTCGAACATCTCCTCGGGCTTGCCGATCGGGGCAAAGGGAAGCCCCGAGCCCTCGAGCCGGGCGATCAACTCGTCGCGGGTGAAGGCGGCCAGCGCCAAGCGGACGATCGGGAGGATGCGATCGCGGGCGAGGACACGGCTGTTATTTTCGCGCAAGGATTCGTCGGCCCAGAGATCGTCGAGGCCGAACAGGCGACAGAATATCTCCCACACCCCATCGGTCACCACCCCGACGAACAGAGGCAGGCCATCGGCGCAGTCGAAGACGTCGTAGATTG
>JANPKL010000284.1:0-4456 GCA_031425975.1 Sphingomonas sp. | reverse complement strand
ATCCGCCCTCGCGCCGACCTCGACGTGCTGATGGTCGCGCCCAAGGGACCGGGTGCGGCGCTGCGCCTGCTGTACGAGGACGGCAAGGGGATGGTCGCGCTGGCGGCGGTGGCGCAGGATGCGACCGGCGAGGCATGGCCGCTGGCCCTCGCTTATGCCGCCGCGCTGGGTTCGGGCAGAGCCGGTGCCGGAGTGCTGCGCTCCAGCTTCGAGGCCGAGACCGTGTCGGACCTGTTCAACGAGGCGGCGGTGGTGTGGGGCGCGGTCCCGGCCATCCTTGAGGCCGGGTTCGACACCTTGGTCGAGGCGGGAATCGATCCCCGGCTCGCCTATCTCGAATGCGTGTCCGAGCTTCGGTTGCTCGCCGACCTGATCGAACGAAGCGGGCTCGCCGGCATGCGCGAGGCGATCAGCAACACCGCCGAACTGGGCGCGAGCCTCGGGGCGGAGCGGCTGATCGATCCGGCTTTTCGCGCCACGATGAAGGCGGTGCTCGACGACCTCAAAGGCGACGGCTTTGCCCGCGCGCTCAGCGCCGAGGCGGCCGGCGGCTACCCGCGGCTCGTCCACGAGCGGAGACGCGCCCGCGCCAGCCGCATCGAAGCGGCGCGGCGATGCCTGAAGGACAATTCGGTCTAACCGACCATTTCCTTCCGGGGATCGCGGTCTCCAACGCTGGCTCGCTCCACATAGGCGCGCTGCAGCTTGCTGTGCACGGCGGCGACGATCGGATCCCTCGCCTCTTCCGCCCGGGCTTGCTCCTCGGCCGCTCGCCTGGCAAAATAGGCTCGGCTTTCCTCTTCCATCGCCCCGCTCCCCGCTGGTTGATGCGGGCCTTATAGCAGGGTTATGGCGTGTAGGAAAAAGGGCGCCCAAGCCATTGCCTGGACGCCCTTTCTCGTTGCTTTAAGCGAACAGCTTAGAAGCGCGTACCGACGGTCGCGGCGAGCTGGTGACGCTCCAGCGGACCTTCGTAGTTGCTGTAGCGATACTCGCCGCCGACATAGGCCTTGCCGCCGATGGCGAACTGCGCGCCGCCGCCAATACGATAGCCGTCGGCATTGCCGCTCTCGCGGGTCAGGCCGTCGGTCACGCTGAAGCGGGCATTGGTGTAGCCGCCCTTCAGATAGACGTTGCTGCCATCGGCACCGAGGCCGAAGCTGACCCGGCCACCAGCGTAGAGGTCACGCCCGGTGCTGAC
Organism: Sphingomonas sp.; assembly: GCA_031425975.1. Classification (GTDB taxonomy): domain Bacteria; phylum Pseudomonadota; class Alphaproteobacteria; order Sphingomonadales; family Sphingomonadaceae; genus Sphingomicrobium. Next base: position 3,255 of record JANPKL010000284.1, on the reverse strand, counting down.
GGCAGCACCGGCGGCGCTCTCCTTGGTGGTCGAGTCGGTCGCTTCCACGTCGACGCCGAGCGCCGCGCCATTGCCGAGCGCGAAGTCGTAACCCGCACCGACGCCGTAAAGCACGCCCTCGTCCTTGAAATTGTCATCGACGCCGGCGCTGTTGAGATCCACCTTGACCACGTCGTAGCCGACCAGCGCCTCGACGCGCGGTCCCTGGGGGGCCTGGGCCAGCGCCGGAGTGGCAGCCAGCGCGGCAAGGGAAACGGCGGTAAGCGCAACAAACTTGTTCACGAAACTTCTCCTAATACTTTTTGTATCGGGCAAGACGAGTTGGTCGCCCGAGCCAGCACTTAAGATGCCGCCCGCGCGTTCCAAGCGTCAGATCTGATAAAAGCAGCAGGAGAAGCCGCCCGCATACGAATGCGTAACAAAAGAGTTACGCTTTCTGCATGATTGTTCATGTCAGTGCCGGTATTCTGAACAGCTGTTCAGATAGAAGGCGGCATCAGGGCGGCCGTTATTATAACAGTTACTTACCGCGCTTCTTGCGATGGCTTTCAAGATCGAGCACCGCATTCTCGCCTTCCTGCCCTTCGAGCAGGCCGAGGCGTCGCGCGACTTCCTGATAGGCCTCGGCCTCGCCGCCGATGTCGAGCCGGAAGCGATCCTTGTCGAGCTTCTCGCCCGAGCGCATGTCCCACAGTCGGCAGCCGTCGGGACTGATCTCATCGCACAGGATGATGCGGGCGAAATCATTCTCCCACACCCGTCCGAACTCCAGCTTGAAGTCGACCAGCCGGATGCCGATCCCGGCGAACAGTCCCGCCATGAAGTCGTTGATCCGGATCGCCATGTCGGCGATGTCGTTCATCTCCTCCTGCGCGGCCCAGCCGAAGCAGGCGATATGCTCGTCGGCGATCATTGGGTCGCCCAGCGCATCGTCCTTGAGATAATATTCGATGATCGTGCGAGGGAGCTGCGTGCCCTCCTCGATCCCGAGGCGCTTGGACAGCGAACCAGCGGCGACGTTGCGGACCACCACCTCGATCGGCACGATCTCGCACTGGCGGATCAGTTGCTCGCGCATGTTCAGCCGCCGGATGAAGTGCGTCGGCACCCCGATAGTCGAGAGCGCGGTGAAGATATGCTCCGAAATCCGATTGTTGATTACGCCCTTGCCGCTGATCGTGCCACGCTTCTGCGCGTTGAAGGCGGTCGCATCGTCCTTGAAATATTGGATCAGCGTGCCGGGCTCGGGACCCTCGTAGAGGATCTTGGCCTTGCCTTCGTAGATCTGGCGGCGACGAGCCATTCAGCGGTCCTTGTGCTGGAGATGCGGCGGGCCGATCCTATAGGCGCGGGTGGAGCGAGTGGCAACGAAGGCAAGCCACCTGTTCGGACCTTGTTCCCCGATCACGCCTCCTTGGCGTAGCTCTGCTCGCTCTTGCGCGCGAGCCAGCGTCCCACGCCCAGCCGCCGCCACAGCCAGATCGCCAGCCCGGCCAGCAGGGCGATCGGCAGCAATGTCCCCAGCGCGACGATCAGGAAGCCGATCACGCCGAGGAAATTGTCGCCTGCAGTCTGAAGCGCGGTGACGATCGGACGCTGGTCGTCGAAGCCGGGCACGGTCTCGCCCGAGCCATAATAAAAGGCGATCGGCGTAGTCGCGAGGCTGTCCTCCGCCGCCTGGCGCTGACTGGAAAGGCTACGCATCTCCGCATTCACTTGCGAAGCCTCGGACAACAGCCGTTCGCGCACCGCGCTGCTGAGGCCGGGCCGGCCAAGCTCGCGGTTGAGACGGTCGAGCTGGTCCTGCAGTTCGGCCCGCCCGCGATTGGCGCCCTCGATCGTCGGGGCCATGTCGGTGCCGCTGATCTGCTGGTCGACCAGCATCCCCTCGGCGTCGGTCACCACCCTGGTCGCATCCTTGCCGAACTGGCGGGCAAGCGTCGGGTCGAGCTTCATTTCGAGGCTGGCGCTGATGTCACGCTCGCCGGTCAGGCTGTAGCGCATGCCGGTGATGCGGCAGCGCGCGATGGTCAGTTTCTCGCACATCTGCGCATGGGCTTCCTGCGCGGCCTGGATGCGGGCATTGGTGAGGCGATAGGCGTAGCGATAGTTGAAGGCGACGCCCGGCGCTGCGGTGACGCTGACATTGGGCACGGACCCATCGGCGCTCTCCGTTTGTGCCCGGCTGTTGACCAGTGGCGGCGGTGGCGGCGCTGTTGGAGCCACGGGTGGGGGAGCGGCATAGTTTGGGGGTGGCGGCGCCTCCTGGACATCGAAGGTCTTGAGGTCCTCGGCCGCTCGCTTTTCCTGGCTCTGGCCGCACCCGACCAGCGCAATCATCGCGGTCCCGATTAACAACAGTCTACGCATCGACGGGCTCCCTCGAGCTTTTGGATGTTACAAGGTAACATCCGCTTTGCAAGCTCAGACGAAGATCGCGACCGTCTGGCGTCCGGCTAGGATGCGGCCGTCCGCGTCCCACAGGTCCATCGCCTGGCGCGAATAGCCATCTGCGGTGCTTTCGGAAGATGCGCGGCAGACATACCAGGCGCCCGGATCGACTGGCAGGCGATCGAGATCGAAGCTCCAGCTGAGGGTGCTGATCACCCCGAACTCGGGAAAGACGACCATTGCGGCCGGAGCGAGCACGTCGGCCAGCGCCAGCAGTGCGGCGACGGGATCGCAGCCATCAGCCTCGCGCAGCCTTGCCCACATGCAATAGTCGGGCTCTCCGCCCCCCAGCGGGAGCCCGCCCGAAATCTGCCGGACGTCGAAATTGGCTGCAAAGGTCGGCCCCTGTCCGGGTCCCAACACCGATGGCAGTCCGGCCGGGGCCGGCGCGGACGGCCCGGCAACGCGCTGGTGGGTGACCCGGCTGTCACGCGCGGCGCCGCAGAAGAATGTCAGCCGCGCGGCCAAGCCGGCCTCGCCGATGACATCGACCCCGACGCTGGTCGCGCTCTTGCCGCGGCGCAGGATCGTCGGCGCCAGCGTCAGCGACCCCGCCGCCGGCCCGACGAACGCCGCCTGGACCGACCGCAGCGGCGGCAGATCGGCGAAGGCACGAGTGGCCGCCGCCCAGGCCAAAGCCGCGCTCATCCCACCGTACAGCGTGCGCCCCTGGCTCCAGCTCGGCGGGGCATCGAGGGTGAAGCCGTCGCTTGCGGCACCTAAGGAAGCGATCACGGACGCGAGACTGGGAGCGGTCATGACAATGCTAGTCGTCGAAACCGCGCAGCTCCGCAATCTCGTTCA
>JANPKL010000283.1:0-8543 GCA_031425975.1 Sphingomonas sp. | reverse complement strand
ATGCCCCAATAACCGCCCGCCCGCGGTCCCGATTGCAAGGCTCGCCACACCGAAGCGGCGCGACAGGCTGGTCTCGATCACATCGACGCTCTGGACCTTGGCCAGCGGCAGGACCAGCAGGCGGCGTTGCCACCAGCCGGTTCGCAGCAGCAGGCGTTCGTCCTCGAGCGCGAAGGCGGTGCGCTTCCATTCGAGCCAGCGCAGCGGGGCGAGCAGGATCAGCAAGGGGAACAACGGCAGCATGGCGAGGCAAAAGCTCGTCACATAGGCAAAGGAGATCGGCCGCCAGACCGTCGCCTCGTCGGGCAGCCGCCAGCCGAGTTCGGCCACGACCCGCTCGAGTTCGTCCTCCCGGGCGAGCGGAGCAAGAACATGGTCGCCGCCGCCGCTGCCTTCGGTCTGGTCGCTGGCCAGGCTCTGCACCGAGAAGGCGCGCCAGCCGAGCCGCTGGCGGATCGGTCCGGTGGCAATCATGCCGGCCTGGATCCGGCGCATGGGCAGCGAGACGTCGGTCCTGGTCAGCAGACCGCGCCGTCGCCGTAGCCCGCCTGATGTGCGGTCGAGCCGGAAGCCCCATTCGCGCAGGAAGGTGCGGATCACGCCGGTCACGATCCCCGTGACGACCAGTACCGCCGCGCCGGCCAGCCCGAGCATCAATTGATGCGCCAACAGCCACGCGCCCAGGCCGGTGTCGGACAGGATCGGCCGCCAGAAATCGCGCTCGAACGGATCGAATCCGACCAGGTCGCCGAGCGTCTGGCTGGCCCCGAACAGCCCCGCGAACAGCGCCAGGCTGAAGTTAAACAGGCCGAGCGCGACCAGTCGCCGCGGCTCCATGCCGAACAGTGGAGGGGCTGCGTCGACTTCCTGCGTCGTCCCGGCGGAACCTGTCCCGAGCTGAGTCGACGGGGCCTGCACCCCAGCCGACCCGCGCCGCGCCCGGACCAGATCCCGCAGGGCTTCGGCGCGGGCCAGTCCGATCCCGCCGAGCACGCCCTCTTCCTTGCCCGCGGTCGACCCGCCCGTTTCCAGCGTGACCGTCGCGACCCCGGCCAGCCGTTGCAGTGGCCCTTGCGCGATGCTGACGTCCTGCACCCGGTCGAACGGGATGGTGCGATGGTTGCGGCCGATGATTCCGCTGTCGATCCGTAGCGCGTCGCCGCCGACCCGGAAGGAAAAGCGCCACCAGTGGAGGGCGAGGCCGATGGTGGTCGACACGATAATTCCGCCCAGGATCAGCAGGCCCAGCATCGGCTTGCCCTGGAAGGCGACGAACCCGCCCGCCAGCAACCCCCCGACCATGTTGCGCAGAGCCTTGCCCAGTCCGCTCAGCAGCGCGATCGGGTGAAGGCGTTCGCTGACTTCCCCGCTCGCAGGAGCGGCGCCGACCTGCTCCCTTCCGATTGCGGGAGGGGCGTCCTCTTCTCCCCGCCCGCTTGCGGGAGGGGCCGGGGGAGGGCCTGCCACCACCGGCGACGCCGCTCCGCCCTCAGTCGAGATCGTCACGCACATGTCCGCGAATGATCGTCGCCATTGCGTCCGCGCGCTCGGGCGACAGGCCCGGCAGCGCGACCACGCTGTTGTGCGTGCCTGCCGTGTGGACCACCAGGCTGGCCGTCCCGAACATTTTATCGAGCGGCGAGCGGGCGATATCGAGATGTTGGACGCGGGCCAGCGGCACCAGCGTATCGGTCTGCCACATCCAGCCGCGCACCACCCGCAGCATCCGCGGTTCCAGCGCATAGTTTAGCCGCGACCAGATTCGCCGCGGCGCGACCGACACCGCGCCAAGCGCAAGCAGGGCCGCGAGGAATGGAACGATCCAGGCCCACGGAGTATCGGCCAGCACCATCCGGTCGAACACCGCGGCCCCGATCACCGGTGGCAGCCAGCCGATCAGGGTGCGCGCGCGAATGACCTTTTCATACGCCGCCTCGACGGGCTGCAGCGGTGCCTCCTCCGGGGTGTCCGGAATAGAAAGGTCGGCGCTCAAATGAACCCCTTGCGATGCTCGCCCGAGATGCGCCGCACGGTTCCTGAACTGGCGCGCATGACGATGCTCTCGGTGGTGATGCAGTCGCGGCGGCGCTTGACCCCCTTCAGCAGCGAGCCGTCGGTGACCCCGGTGGCGGCGAAGATGCAGTCGCCCGCGGCCATGTCCTCCAGCCGGTAGATGCGGTTCAGATCCTCGATCCCCCAGCGATGCGCGCGTCCGCGCTCGTCGTCGTTGCGGAACAGCAATCGGCCCTCGATCTGGCCGCCGACGCAGCGCAGCGCGGCCGCCGCGAGCACGCCCTCGGGCGCGCCGCCGGAGCCCATGTAGATATCGACCGTGGTGTCGGGATTGGTGGTCGCGATCACGCCCGCGACGTCGCCGTCGGGGATCAGCATGATGCCGCAGCCCAGCGCCCGCAATTCGGCGATGATCGCCGAATGGCGCGGGCGGTCGAGCACGCAGGCGATGATCTCGGCCGGGTCGACGCCCTTGGCCTTGGCCAGCGCGCGGACGTTGTCGCCCGGCGAGCGTTCGAGGCTGACCGTGCCCGGGGCATAGCCCGGCCCGATCGCCAGTTTCTCCATGTAGACGTCGGGCGCATTGAGCAGGCCGCCGGACTCGGCGATGGCCAGCACCGCCAGCGCATTGGGGCCAGCCTTGGCGGTGATGGTGGTCCCCTCGAGCGGGTCGAGTGCGATGTCGATCTTGGGCCCGCCATTCTGTTCGGAGCCGACCTTTTCGCCGATATAGAGCATCGGTGCCTCGTCGCGCTCGCCTTCGCCGATCACCACCGTGCCGTCCATCGGCAGTTCGTTCAGCGCTGCGCGCATCGCTTCGACCGCGGCGGCGTCGGCGGCTTTTTCGTCGCCGCGTCCGATCAGGCTCGACGCGGCGATCGCCGCCGCCTCGGTCACCCGAACCATCTCGAGGACGAGGACGCGGTCGAGGACGTTACTGGCTGCGATCACGGATGCTTCACTCCTGGGCTGTCTTGCACCAAGCGCTAGGCCAAGCCCGGCCCCGGAACAAGGCGAGGTGCGTTGAGCAGCCATGCGCTTCCCCATCCTGATCGCCGCCCTGCTCCTGCCCATCGCGGCCTGCGACAAGGAGGAAGTTCCCGGCAACAGCCTGCCCGACCTCGCAACCATGTCGGAGACCCCGGGCGATTGGTCGGACTTGAACCTCATGGTTGGCCGCAACCCGTCCGAAAGTGGCTTGTTCGTCGACAGCCCGGTGATCGTCGACGTGGATTCGACCCTCGGCCCCGACGCCGCCGCCTTCCGCCACCAGATGGGCGATTCGACCCCGCTGGCAAAGGAGGGGCGGCTACTCGTCACCCGGGCCCGCTCGGGCGAGGCGTGGCTGGTGCTACAGCCGGCCGACCACGCCTTCCGCGCTGGAATGCGCAAGAACGGCAAGTGGCAGCAATGGCAGACCGCCGGCGCCGAGGTGCCCCTTCCGCCGGGCCTGCCGCGCTAGCGGGTCACTCGTCCCCGGCCGCCTCGTCCACCTCGTGCGTGAGCAGCGCCTTGCGCACGCGGATGGCGCGCGCGGCGACCCGCGTTTCGATCAGGAAAATGAAGAAGCCCAGCGCCAGCGTGACCATCGCGCCGATGAAGAGCAGGGCGATGGCGGTGCCGGCCTGAAGGTCGATCAGCGCCGCCGCGAACAGCAGCACCACGACCGTGCACACAAGGACCGCCGAAGTGACGGTGAAGGTGATCGCGCTGCTCATCAGTCGCATCCGCCGGTCGACTGTGTTGATCTCGCGCACCAGGCGGTCGTGCTCGGCCCCAAGCGCCTCGAGCAGCCGCGGCTCGATCGCGCGGCCGCGGTCGACGATCCGGGCCAGCCGGCCGGTCAGCGTGTTGAGGAACGCCCCGATCCCGGCCAGCAGGAACACCGGGGCGACCGCCTGGCCGATGATCCGCGCGACCATCGAGGCATCGTCAGTGGCGGGAATCAACATCGAGCTCCTTGGGTCCGGCGGCGCGGCAGCGGTCTGAGCAATAGCGCACTTCCGGCCAGTCGCGCGCCCACTTCTTGCGCCACGCGAACGGCAGCCCGCACGACGCGCAGTCTTTGCTCGGCAGGTCGGCCTTTTTGCGCATCTTCGGCATGGCTCGCCATGCGAAGCCACGGCGCTCTAGTCAAACCCGGAGACGTCCCGCACAATCCGCAGTCATGAACGATTTTGAATTCATGTTCGCCTTGTTCGGGCTACTGCTCGGCCTGTCGATCGCCGAGGTGCTCGGCGGGGCCGCGCGCAGCATCGAGGAGCGGCTGCAACCTCGACCCGCTTGGCGCATCGGCTGGCTGACGCCGCTGCTTGCGGCCTTCGTCCTGCTCGATCTCCTGAGCTTCTGGGGTTCGGCCTGGGTCGTCCGCAGCCTCGTCAGGGTGTCGGGAGAAAGCCTGATGCTCGTCACCGCCTTCGCCAGCGCTTATTACATGGCCGCGCGGCTGGTCTTTCCGCGCGACACCGCCGACCTTCAGTCGCTCGACGAGCATTTCTTCCGGGTCCGCAGGATCGTGCTCGGCATCCTCCTCATCCTGCTCGCCGTGCAGATCGGCTGGTATGCGTCGATTCCCGAAATGTCGGCACGACTGTTCCGACCGCTCCCTCTCGGCCTGACCGCGCTGCTCGCCGTGCTGCTCGTCCTGGCGATGCTGGTCAGGGACCGTCGCTGGGCGATAATCCTCATGGCCATGCTGGTCGCGCGCTACGTGCTTGGCTATCTGATCTTCTAGCCCCTCAGCAGCTTTTTCACGCCCCGCGCGGCCTGGCGCAGGCGCTGCTCGTTCTCGACCAGGGCGATGCGGACATGGCCCTCGCCTTCCTCGCCAAAGCCCGCGCCGGGCGCCACCGCCACCCCGGCCTCGCTCAGCAGGCGCTTGGAAAACTCGACGCTGCCCAGATTGTGGAAACGCTCGGGGATCGGCACCCAGGCGAACATGCTCGCCTCCGGCACCGGAATCTCCCAGCCGGCCCGCCCGAAACTCTCGACCAGCACGTCGCGGCGGCGTTTGTACATCGCCCGGGTCTCGGCGATAAAGTCCTGCTGGCCGTTGTGCGCCGCCACCGCGGCGGCCTGGATCGGCGTGAACGCGCCATAATCGAGATAGGATTTCACCCGCGTCAGCGCCGCGATCAGGTCGCGGTTGCCGACCGCAAAGCCGATCCGCCACCCGGCCATCGAATAGGTCTTGCTCACGGAAGTGAACTCCACCGCCACCTCCTTGGCCCCCGGCACTGCCAGGATCGAGGGCGTTGGCACGTCCCCGAAGTAGATTTCGGCGTAGGCGAGGTCGGAAATGATCCAGATTTCGTGCTCGCGCGCGAAGGCCACGAGTTTCTCGTAGAATCGCAAGTCGGCGACATAGGCCGTCGGATTGCTCGGATAGCCGATCACCAGCGCCTTGGGCCGCGGCACGGTGTAGCGCATCGCCATCTTCAGCCGCTCGAAGAATGCGTCCCCCGGGGCGGCCGGGATCGAGCGGATCGCCGCGCCCGCGATGATGAAGCCGAAGCTGTGGATCGGATAGCTCGGGTTGGGCGCCAGTACCACGTCGCCCGGCGCAGTGATCGCCTGCGCCAGATTGGCGAGCCCTTCCTTGGAGCCCAAAGTGACGATCACCTCGCTCTCGGCATCGACCTCGACCCCGAAACGCCGCTGGTAATAAGCGGCCTGGGCCTTCCTCAGGCCCGGAATGCCCTTCGACGCCGAATAGCCATGCGCACCCGGATTGGCGGCGACTTCGGCCAGCTTGGCGATGACATGCGCCGGCGGGGGCGTATCGGGATTGCCCATGCCCAGGTCGACGATATCCTCGCCCGCCGCCCGCATCTTGGCGCGCATCCCGTTGACCTCGGCGAAGACATAGGGCGGCAGGCGCTGGATCCGGTAGAAATCTTTGTTCATCCTGCGCTTGTGCCGCTTCGCAGGCGCAGCATCAAGCGAGACGAGACTGGTCATGTTCGATCGGGCGAATTGTTGCCCGATCTGCGCGCCGATGCGTTAGAGGGCCAAGTCACGACGATCAGGCGATAAGCCCCGCTGGCTCCTAGGCCGCGATCGTCGGTCTGTCGGACAGCCGCTCGGCCCGAGCGAGTCCCGGCCGCCGAAGGCTTTCTCGACATGAATGCGCCGCCGCCGGACCTCCCCATTGCCGATGCGACCCTGGCCGAAGCGCTGGTCGCGTCCTCGCGCGAGCCGCTACTGCTGCTGGCCGACGACTTGACCATTACTGGCGCCAGCGTTTCGTTCTGCGAGGCGTTCGGGATCGACCCCCGGACGGTGGCCGGAACCAGCTTGTCGGCACTCGGCAATGGCGAGTGGGATGTCCCGCAGCTCGATTCGCTGCTCCGCGCGACCTTTGCCGGCAATGCCGCCATCGACGCCTATGAGATGGACCTGAAGCGTGAGGGCCACCCGCTGGCCTGCCTGTTGCTGAGCGCGCACAAGCTCAATTACGGGCGGGACCAGCCCGCGCGGGTCATGCTCGCGGTCACCGACGCCACCGCGGCCCGGCAGGTCGATCGTGACAAGGACGATCTGGTCCAGAAGAACCAGGTGCTGCTGCAGGAATTGCAGCATCGCGTCGCCAACAGTCTGCAGATCATTGCCAGCGTCCTCATGCAAAGCGCGCGCAAGGTGCAGTCGGCGGAAACCCGCTTCCACCTCCACGACGCGCACAATCGGGTGATGTCGATCGCCACCCTGCAGAAGCAACTGGCGATCAAGAGCAGCGACGGGGTCGCGCTCGGCCAGTATCTGGCCGATTTGTGCCGCAGCATCGGCGCATCGATGATCGATGATGCCAAGCGGATCACCCTGACCTCGCATGCCGATGACACGGTCCTTGACCCGAACGTCTCGGTCAGTCTCGGGCTGATCGTCACCGAATTGGTCATCAACGCGCTGAAACACGCCTTTCCTGGGCGCAACCAGAAGGGCCGGATCGAGGTCAGCTACGCCAGTGATGCGGCCGGCTGGACGCTGATCGTCGCGGACGACGGCAGCGGCATGAAGGTCGAGGCGGAGGCCAAACCCGGTCTCGGCACCGGCATCGTCCAGGCGCTCGCCCGGCAGCTGAAAGCCACGGTGGAGACCGCCGAAAATTCTCCCGGCACCCGGGTCACCGTCGCGCACCGCAACAAGGCCGATTGATCCTGTCCCGGGCTCGGCCGGTTCTGCCTGCCTTGTTCGCAAGCCTTACAAGCCGCCGCTGCGCTCCCTATCTGCCGCTCCGGGCGGGGCAATGGAGACAGCGACACCATGAACATCCTGATGGTCCTCACCAGCCACGACCAGCTGGGCGACACCGGCAAGAAAACCGGCTTCTGGCTCGAGGAATTCGCCGGCCCTTATTATGTGCTGAAGGACGCCGGGCACGCCTTGACGCTCGCCAGCCCGAAGGGCGGCCAGCCCCCGCTCGATCCCAAGAGCGACGAGCCCGACGCCCAGACCGACGCCACTCGCCGCTTCAAGGCCGATCCGGACGCCCAGCAGTTACTCGCCGCCACCCACAAGCTCGGTGAGATCGACGCATCCACCTTCGACGGCGTCTTCTACCCCGGCGGCCACGGCCCGCTGTGGGACCTGGCCGAGGATCCGCAGTCGCGCGCGCTGATCGAAGGCAAGCTCGCCGACGGCAAGCCGGTCGCCTTGGTCTGCCACGCGCCCGCCGTACTGAAGAACGTCACCGCGCCCGACGGCAGCCCGTTGGTCAAGGGCCGAAAGGTCACCGGCTTCACCAACGAGGAGGAGGAAGCGGTCGGCCTGACCGACGTCGTGCCCTTCCTGATCGAGGACGAATTCAAGCGGCTTGGCGGCAATTACAGCAAGGGCGCGGCATTCCAGCCTTACGTCCAGCGCGACGGCCTGCTCATCACCGGCCAGAACCCCGCCTCGAGCGAACCGGCTGCCGAGGCGCTGCTCGCGGCTCTGGCCGAAGCGCGCGAAACGACCGACGCCTGAGCTGAAACGGAGCCTGCCGGAACCTATCCCCGATAGCCCGGCAGGCTCCACCCCTTGGCAATCGCCAGCCCGCGCAGGGCAAACCCCGCCACCGCCGCGACCAGCGCCGCACCCCAGCCGCTTATCCCGGCCAGCGTCAGCCCGACCAGCAGGCCCGCGCTCAGTGCCGCGGCGGTGACATAAAGCTCGGGCCGCATCAGGATCGAGGGCCGCCCCGCCAGCATGTCTCGCAATATCCCGCCCGCGCAGGCGGTCAGCACGCCCATCGCAAAGGCGGGCACCGGAGCGATGCCAAAGGCCAAGGCCTTGGCGGCTCCGTAGGTGGCATAACTGCCGATACCGGCGGCGTCGAACCACAAGAGGGCGCCACCGTCGAACCGTCTTCGTCCGCCCAGCCATACCATCAGCGCTGCCGCAAAGCAGATCAGCAGTACATAATTGCCTTGCACCCAGAACACCGGCGCCCCGATCAGCAGGTCGCGGATCGTCCCCCCGCCGACCCCGGTCACCACCGCGAAGAAGATGAAGGTGACCAACGTCTGCTTCTTCTCCGCCGCCAGCAGCGC
>JANPKL010000282.1:0-15106 GCA_031425975.1 Sphingomonas sp. | reverse complement strand
GAGCCGCTCGACCATCGCCACCGCGCGCGGATCGTTGACGGTGGCGGGATAGCCCAGGTCGATCCGCACCTCGGCGGTGCAATCATGGGTCGCGGCGACGCCCTTCAGAATGCGCTCGAACGCCGCCTTGCCGTCCGTCCGGCGCTCGTCCGACAGGGTCCGTAGCGTGCCCTTCAATTCCACCGTCTCGGGGATGACGTTATAGGCGGTGCCGGCGTGGATCTGGGTGATTGAGATGACCGCGGCGTCGAAGAAAGGCACGCGACGCGCGATATAGTGCTGCAGTGCGCCGACCGCCTCGCAGGCGACGGGGATCGGGTCGACGGCATCATAGGGCATGGCCGCATGGCCGCCCCGCCCACGGATCGTGGCATTGAGCGCGTCGGTCGAGGCGAGCAGCGGTCCGGCGCGGGTCGCGACCTGCCCGCCGGTCATGGTCGGCCAGATATGCAGCGCAAAGGCGGCATCGGGCGCGGGATCGGCGAGCAGCCCGTCCTCGATCATGAAGCGCGCGCCGTGATGCCCTTCCTCGCCCGGCTGGAACATGAAGACGATCGTGCCCTGAAGGCTCGCCTGCTGCGCGCACAGGATGCGCGCCGCCGCCGCCAGCATCGCCGAATGCGTATCATGTCCGCAGGCGTGCATCTTGCCGCCGGTGGCGCTGGCGAAGTCGAGTCCGGTCTCCTCGTGGATCGGAAGCGCGTCCATGTCGCCGCGCAGCAGCACGGTCCGCCCCGGTCGCGCGCCGCGCAGAATCGCGACGAAGCCGCTGGTCGAGGTCGAATCGCGGATGTCGAGCGGCAGCCCGGCCAGCGCGGCCTTCAATTTCTGCGTCGTGCGGGTGCAGTGCAGCCCGAGCTCCGGATCGGCGTGGATCGCCCGGCGCAGCGCGATCATCGCGGGGAATTCGGCCTCGGCGGCGGCGGCGAAGTCGGTGTTGAGGAGGGTCATGGGTTGGAAATGCGACTCTTGGGGGCGGAGTGCAAGCCGTTGCAAGGCATGGCTTGCCTCTCCTCGCCGCGCTGCTAGCGTCGCGCCCATCCTTTGTCCCCGTATCCGGATACCGCCATGCGCAAGAGCCTGATCCTGATGACCCTTCCGATCGTCTCCGCCTGTTCGACCACTCCGCCGCTGGCCGATGCCAATGTGCCCGTGCCGGTCGCAGCTTCGGCCGAAGCGTCGGCACCCGACACGCCGGTGCTCGCTTATCCCGCCACCCGCCGCGACACTGTGGTCGAGACCCAATTCGGTCAGCAGATCGCCGACCCCTATCGCTGGCTCGAGAATGACGTGCGCAAGGACCCCGCCGTCGCCGCCTGGGTTGCGGATCAAAACAAGGTCACCGACGCCTATCTCGACACCTTGCCCGGCCGCGACATCCTCAAGCGCCGGATGACCGAGCTCTACAATTACGAGCGCGTCGGCGTTCCCCGACAGGAGGGCGGGCGCTATTTCTATCAGCGCAACAGCGGCCTCCAGAACCAGTCGCCGCTGTATGTGCGCGACAGTGTCAACGGCCCCGAGCGGCTGCTGATCGACCCCAACAGCTTCAGCGCTGACGGTGCCACCGCGCTCGCCGAATGGGCGCCGAGCGAGGACGGCCGCTACCTCCTCTACGCGATCCAGGACGGCGGGTCCGATTGGCGCACCCTGCGCGTCCTCGACGTCGCCACCGGCAAGCCGATCGGCGACGAGATCAAGTGGGTGAAGTTCTCCGGCCTCAGCTGGGCCAAGGACGGCACGGGCTTCTTCTACTCGCGCTTTCCCGAAAGCGTCGAAGGTCAGGACTTTCAGTCGCTCAACAAGAACCAGAGCGTCCATTATCATCGAATCGGCACCGCGCAGGCCGCCGACCGCCTGATGTTCGCCACCCCCGGCAAGCCTGACCTGAGCCACGGCGCGACCGTCAGCGACGACGGATCGACGCTCGTCATTACCTCCTCGAGCGGGACCGACGACCGCTATGAGGTGACCCTGCTCGACTGGCAGCGGCCAGGCGCGAAGCCGCGCGTGCTGATCCCCGGTTTCACTCATAATTACAGCTATGTCGGCAATCGTGGCTCGACTTATTATTTCCAGACCAACGACGGCGCGCCGCGGCTGAAGGTTGTCGCGATCGACGTCAACGCGCGCGCCGCCAACCGCCGCACGATCATCGCCGAGCAGGCCGAGACGCTCGACGGCGTCAGCCTGGTCGGGGGCAGGATAGTCGCCTCTTATCTGAAGGATGCCGCGACCGAGGTGCGGGTCCACAATCTGGCGGGCGCGCGCGAGCGGGTGATCACGCTCCCCGGCCTCGGCACCGCCGGGGGCTTTTCGGGCGATCTCGACGATCCCGAGACCTTCTTCTCCTTCACCAGCTTCAACCGGCCCTCGACCGTCTATCGCTACGATGTGAAGTCGAACGCCACCACCGCATGGTTCGAGCCCAAGCTCTTGTTCAACCCCGATGACTTCGCGGTCGAGCAGCGCTTCTTCGCGTCCAAGGACGGCACCCGCGTGCCGATGTTCATCGTCCGCAAGAAGGGCATCACCGGCCCCGTGCCGACGCTGCTTTATGCTTATGGCGGGTTCAACATCTCGCTGACGCCCAGCTTCTCGGCGACCCGCCTCGCCTGGCTCGAGCAGGGCGGTGCCTGGGTGCTGGCGAACATTCGCGGCGGCGGCGAATATGGCAAGGCGTGGCACGACGCCGGCCGCCTGGCGAACAAGCAGAATGTGTTCGACGATTTCATCGCCGCGGGCGAAGCGCTGATCGCGTCCGGGGTGACCCCGCGCGGTGGTCTTGCCATCCAGGGCGGGTCAAACGGCGGGCTGCTGGTCGGCGCGGTGGTCAACCAGCGCCCCGACCTGTTCGCGGCGGGCAATGCCGCTGTCGGCGTGATGGACATGCTGCGGTTTGATCGCTTTACCGCCGGGCGCTATTGGGTCGACGATTACGGCTATCCCAACAAGGAGTCCGATTTCGGGATCCTCAAGGCCTATTCGCCCTATCACAACATCCGCAGCGACGTGCGCTATCCCGCGATGCTGGTGACCACCGCCGACACCGACGATCGCGTCGTGCCCGGACACAGCTTCAAATATATCGCCGCCTTGCAGCATGCCCAGCCGAGCGGGGCCCCGGCGCTGATCCGGATCGAGACCCGCGCCGGCCACGGCTCGGGCAAGCCGACCGACAAGGTGATCGAGGAAGCCAGCGACGTGGCGGCGTTCCTGGCCAAGGCGACGGGGTTGGAAGTGAAGTAGGGAACTCATCCTCCCCATCGCACCGCGACGGGGAGGATGATATTACCCGATCACCACTCGGTCGCCGACGTCGGTCATGCCGAACAGCTTGGCGGCGAAGGCGGCGGGGAGCCGGACGCAGCCGGCACTGGCGGGGCGGCCCGGAATCACCCCGGCGTGGAGCGCGATGCCCCATTTGTCGAGCCGCTGCATGAAGGGCATCGGGGCATTGTCATATTTGCGGCTGAAGTGGCTGCGCTTCTTCTCGAGGATCGGGAAGATGCCGACCGGCGTGTTCTTGCCCGGCTTGCCGCTCGAGATGGTCGAGACTCCGATCATCTGCCCGCCGCGATAGACGAAGGCGAGTTGGTCCTCGAGGCTGACCACCACTTCGGTGTCGCCGCTGGCCGAAGCCATGGCTTTCGTGTCCCACCAATAGCCGCCGGGCTTGAGCGTGCGGCTGGCAAGCACCGAAGCGGCTTCTTCGCGGGCATCGACTACCGCCGCCGAGGCCGCGAGAATGGCGCTGCCGCTTTCATCGGGAGCGAGTTCGGCCGCGGCACACGGGTTCGCGACCGCGACGGCCAGGGCCGCCGCAAGGATTGCTAAGCGCTTCATTTCGAGTGTCTCCGTTTGGTGAGGAAACGTGCCTCGGCGCCAACGGGTTCCCGATTCACTCGCCACGAAAATGAACCCGACGCATCTGTCAAGCATAAAAACCAGCGCTTTCCCTGTCCGTTTTCGACGCAACTGCAAGGCGTCGCAAAGCTTGCCTCTCCAGGATCGCAGCTGCCGGTCGGGAAGGAACGGCCAGATGGGAGCGGGCAATATGTTGATGACGATAAGCGCAGCCGCCGTGGCCGCGGTGGCGGGAGGCGCAGCTATTCCGGCGGGACCTCCGCCTGTGGCAAGCAAGGGGGGGCCGCAGAGCATCTCGGTGGTTGCCGACCACCAGAATTACACCGGCGGCATGGGCACGCGCTCAATGCTTCAGGCGACAGCCCGCCTGCCCGTGAAGGGCGTCGGCACACTGACGCTCGCGGCCGCGATTGGCGAGCGCAAGGTCGGCACGGTCGCCCTCAGCGGGCGAAATCTCAGCCTGGCGTTCGACCACCAGCTGGCGGGCCGCCTCAGCGGACGCACCTACGCCTCGCGTGGTGAAGTCGGGCCGTTGTTCGCCGCCAGCGCCATTGGCGAGGAGGTTTCGCTCAAGCTAGGAGCGACCGAATTTCGCGGCGGGGCGCGGCTGTCGCGCTATGGCGGCGGGGTCGGTGTCCCGAGCTTTCATGCCGGGGCCAAGGCCGCACTCGGCGCTGTCCGCCTGGATTATGGCCTCGCGGCCTATCGCGCCCGAGGGGGCATGCCGCGTGGCTTCATTCATCGCATCGAGGCCGGGATCGCAGATCGCCTGGGTGGCTTCACGCTCAACCTGGGCGCGGGCAGTTCGCTTCACGAACATGACTTTCGGCCGTCAAAGGTAATTGGGGAATTTCGCAGCATCGCGCTCAAGCGCAAGCACAAGCTCCTGCCCGGGATCGCGGTGGAAGTGGGCGGTGGCTGGACCGCGTTCGAGCGCCCGGGTCGCAGTTTCGGCGCCGCGCGCCTGACGACCGGGCTGATCATCGCGCGCTGACCGCGGGTCGCCTTTATGAACGGCAGCCGACGGCCGCATTCAGTGAGGATGCAGCGCAACAGGTTCAGAGGCGTTCTGGACACGAGGAAACATGTCGTTTCGCGTATATCAGGAGGCAGTGGCCATGAAGGCTGTTTCGAAAAACCTCATCGGCGGCGCCGCGGTTGCGGCGATCGCTTTAGGTGCGGCGGCCCCGGCCGCGGCGCAATATTATCCCGGCGGCGGCGGATACGGCGGCGGCGGGATCGGTGACATCATCACCGGCACCATCCTGAACTCGATCCTGCGCGGCCAGAACCCGGGCGGCTACAACCAATATTATGGTACCAACAGCTATAATCTGGAGCGGACCGCGGTCGACCAGTGCGCCCGTGCCGCCGAGCAGCGCGTCAGCGGTGGCAACCAGCAATATGGCGGCTACAACCAGCGTTATGGGCAGCAATATGGCGGCTACG
Organism: Sphingomonas sp.; assembly: GCA_031425975.1. GTDB lineage: Bacteria > Pseudomonadota > Alphaproteobacteria > Sphingomonadales > Sphingomonadaceae > Sphingomicrobium. Next base: position 9,790 of record JANPKL010000282.1, on the reverse strand, counting down.
GCCAGCCTTATGGCGGCTACCAGCAGGCCGGCGCCTATCGCGTCGTCCAGATCGACCGGGTCAACCGCACCAAGAACGGCAACATGCGGGTGTATGGCCTGCTGAGCAACACCGCCTATCAGGGCAATTACGGCTCCGGTTACAACCAGGGCGGCTACAACCAGCCTTATGGCGGCTACAATCAGACTTATGGCGGTTACAACCAGCCCTACGGTGGCTATCAGCAGCAGGCGCAGAACTTGAGCTTCAACTGCAAGTTCGAGCGTAACGGCCGGATCAGCGACCTCAAGATCCGCCGCACCTAGGTAGATCGCAAGGCCCCACGAAAGTGGACAGGAGGGCGCCGCGGCCATAGGGCTGCGGCGCCCTTTCTTATGCTCCGCGAGGCTTCATCAGTGACCGTCCAACCGGCCGAAACCATCTTGATCGTCGACTTCGGCAGCCAGGTCACCCAGCTCATCGCCCGTCGCATCCGCGAAGCCGGCGTTTATTGCGAGATCGCGCCCTTCAACGCCGCGCAGGAAGCGTATGAGCGCCTCTCCCCGCGCGGCATCATCCTGTCCGGCGGCCCGTCGTCGGTGACCTGGGAAGACAGCCCGCGCGCGCCGCAGTGCCTATTCGACAGCGGCCTTCCGCTGCTCGGCATCTGCTACGGCCAGCAGACTCTCCATGCCCAGCTCGGCGGCAACGTCGTCACCTCCGACCACAAGGAATTCGGCCGCGCCTTCATCGAGGTCATGGCACCCTCGGCCCTGTTCGACGGGCTGTGGGCGGTCGGCGAAAAGCATCAGGTGTGGATGAGCCACGGCGACCGCGTCGAGACGCTCGCCGAGGGTTTCTCAGTGGTCGCCGCAAGCGAGGGCGCGCCCTTCGCCATCGCCACCGACGAGGCCCGCCGCCGCTACAGCCTGATGTTCCACCCCGAGGTGGTCCACACCCCCGACGGCGGCAAATTGCTGGCCAATTTCGCGCGCCACATCTGCGGCTGCTCGGGCGAATGGAGCATGGCCGCTTATCGCGACGCCAAGATCGCCGACATTCTCGCGCAAGTGGGCGCGGGCAGGGTCATCTGCGGCCTGTCGGGCGGGGTCGACAGCGCGGTCGCCGCGGTCCTGATCCACGAGGCGATCGGGGAACAGCTGACCTGCGTGTTCGTCGACCACGGGCTGATGCGCACCGCCGAGGCCGAACAGGTCGTCGCCCTGTTCCGGGGCACCTATAATATCCCGCTGATCCACGTCCGTGCCGAGGAGCTGTTCCTGTCCGGTCTCGCCGGGCTCACCGACCCCGAATTGAAGCGCAAATTCATCGGCAAGACCTTCATCGAAGTGTTCGAGGCCGAAGCGGCGAAGCTCGGCGGTGCCGATTTCCTCGCGCAGGGCACGCTTTATCCCGACGTGATCGAGAGCGTCAGCTTCACCGGCGGGCCGTCGGTGACGATCAAGAGCCATCACAATGTCGGTGGCCTGCCCGAGCGGATGAACATGAAGCTGGTCGAGCCCTTGCGCGAATTGTTCAAGGACGAGGTGCGCGTGCTCGGCCAGGAGCTGGGTCTGCCGCCCGCCTTCGTCGGCCGCCATCCGTTTCCGGGACCGGGCCTCGCGATCCGCATCCCGGGCGAGGTCACGCAGGAGCGCTGCGACGTCCTCAGGAAGGCCGATGCCATCTACCTCGAGGAGATCCGCAATGCCGGGCTCTACGATGCCATCTGGCAGGCCTTCGCGGTGCTGCTGCCGGTCCGCACCGTCGGCGTGATGGGCGACGCGCGTACCTACGACCATGTCTGCGCACTGCGCGCCGTCACTAGCGTCGATGGCATGACCGCCGACGTATACCCGTTCAGCAGCGAGTTCCTCAGCCGGGTCGCTACCCGCATCGTCAACGAAGTCGCGGGCATCAACCGCGTCGTCTACGACTATACGAGCAAGCCCCCCGGCACGATCGAGTGGGAGTGAAGGGTAGTACAGACGGCGGTGATCGGCGGCTCCAACTGGCACGAACGTAAACTCCGTCCGCGAACGCTGGCGATAGCTCCTGAAGGTTCTGTCACGGATCGTTCGAAGCTACCGACGGTATTTGGCGAATTACAGCCGTTTCGCTTTGTTGCGATAAAATGTGGTCGCCGCCACGCATTCGCGTGCATCGTCACGGCCGCTCCGCGCACCCTTTGACGATATTTCGTCCCGAAAGGCATTACGGGCGTAGTTTTGCTGCCACGGGCAAGCTTGATTGCTGCCTCATATATCGTGTATGCCGGATATATGGAAAGTACATCGGCGATCGTAACGCTTGGCGCGCTGGCGCAAGGCACGCGCCTTGACGTGTTCCGGCTACTGGTGCGGTCTGAACCCGAAGGCCTTGCCGCAGGCGAAATCGCCCGCCAACTCGACGTGCCGCAGAACACAATGTCGGCGCACCTCGCCATTCTTGCGCGCGGGGGGCTGGCCCGGTCCGAGCGGCGCAGCCGCTCGATCATCTACCGCGCCGATCTTGGCGGTCTGCGCGCCCTGATGATGTTCCTGGTGAAGGACTGCTGCGCGGGTTCGGCCGAGCTGTGTGGGCCGCTCGTCGCCGAACTCACCCCCTGTCGCTGAAAGGGCGCTTCATGGCCACCGATGTCGTCATTTACCACAACCCCGCCTGCGGGACGTCCCGGAACACCCTGGCGATGATCCGCAACGCCGGCATCGAGCCGCACGTGATCGATTATCTGAAGATGCCGCCTTCGCGCGCGCTGCTGACGCAGCTGATCGACCGCGCTGGCATGGCACCGCGCGATCTCCTGCGCGAGAAGGGCACGCCTTATGCCGAGCTGAGCCTTGGCGACGTTTCCCTGACCGACGACGCGCTGGTCGACGCAATGATTGCGCATCCCATCCTCATCAACCGTCCGCTGGTCATATCGCCCGCGGGTGTGAAGCTCTGCCGCCCTTCGGACGCCGTGCTCGACCTGCTCCCCATGGCGCAGCGAGGCAAATTCACGAAGGAAGACGGCGAGCGCGTCGTCGACGAGACTGGAGCACGCATCTGATGGCAAGCATCGCGGGCGTCGCACCCAAGCCGGAACGGCTGTCCTTTCTCGACCGCTACCTGACGCTGTGGATTTTCGCGGCCATGGCGCTGGGCGTCGCGCTGGGGACGACGTTCACCGGTTTGCCCGCGGCGCTTGATCGCATGTCGATCGGCACCACCAACGTTCCGATCGCGATCGGCCTGATCCTGATGATGTACCCGCCGCTCGCGCGCGTTCGCTACGAGGAACTGCCCCGCGTGTTCGCCGACCGGCGCGTGCTGGCGCTGTCACTCATTCAGAACTGGATCATCGGCCCAGTGCTGATGTTCGTGCTGGCCGTCGTCTTCCTGCGCGATCAGCCGGAATATATGACGGGCGTGATCCTGATCGGCCTTGCCCGCTGCATCGCGATGGTCATGATCTGGAACCAGCTCGCAAAGGGCGATAACCAGTATGTCGCCGGATTGGTGGCGTTCAACTCGATCTTCCAGATCGCCTTCTTCAGCGTCTACGCCTGGCTGTTCCTGACGGTGTTGCCGCCGCTGTTCGGCCTGGAAGGCAGCGTCGTCGACGTGAGCTTCTGGACGATCGCGGAAGCGGTCGCGCTCTATCTCGGCGTTCCGTTTCTCGCAGGCTACCTGACCCGGCGCGTACTGACCGTAAGCCGCGGCGGCGAATGGTACGAACGCGAGTTCCTCCCCCGCATCGCGCCGATCACACTGGCGGCGCTGCTGTTCACGATTGTCGCCATGTTCAGCCTGAAGGGCGGCGACGTCGTGCGCCTGCCGTTCGACGCGATCAGAATCGCCATACCGCTGACGATCTACTTTGTGGTGCAGTTCCTCGTCAGCTTCGCGATGGGAAGAATGATCGAAGCCGACTACCCGCGCACCACTGCGATCGCCTTCACCGCGTCGGGCAACAACTTCGAACTCGCGATCGCGGTCGCCATCGCCGCGTTCGGGCTGGCCTCGCCGGTAGCGTTCGCCGCCGTGATCGGTCCGCTGGTCGAGGTGCCGGTGCTGCTCCTGCTCGTCCATGTCGCGCTGCGGCTCGGGCGTCGCTGGTTCCCGGCGAGCGCGCCGGCATGACGGAGCTCCGCGCCGCTGCACTCGACCCCGCGGATCTGGTCGGGCTGGCCGATGTGCTTGCCGCCGCCGGCCTGCCGCTCTCGGACTTGGCCGAACCCGGTCGCTTGTTCCTGCGGTTCAACGATGGGGCGCTCGCCGGTTTCGGCGGCATGGAAGGCGACGGCCCCGATCGCCTCCTACGCTCGCTCGTCGTCGTTCCCAATCGTCGCGGCGCCGGGCTCGGCCGCACGATGCTCGGGCTGCTCGAAACATATGCGCGCGAGCTGTGCGTGGCCCGCCTTCATCTGTTGACCAACACGGGGGCTCCGTTCTTCGCCGCGAACGGGCACGCCGCGGCCGATCGAACGACAGCGCCAGCACCGATCGTCGCCTCGCGGGAGTTCGCCGCGCTCTGCCCGGCGTGCACCGCCTACCTTATCAAGGCTCTTTAATGCCGCTTCGCCAGCTCTTCGACGCCGACCATCTGCCGGCGCTTGATCCGCTGTACGCGGGCGAGCGTCCGGCGCTTGGGTTGGGTCCGCTCGACCCTGCACCACGCATTTTACTTTTGTACGGTTCTCTACGCGAGCGGTCGTTCTCGCGGCTGTGCGTGGAGGAAGCAGCACGGCTGCTGCGCTTCTTCGGGGCAGAAACGCGAATCTTCGATCCACAAGGGCTCCCGCTGCCCGATCAGGTCACCGGCGACGATCATCCGGCCGTCCACGAGCTGCGCGAGCTGTCGATGTGGTCGGAAGGACATGTGTGGTGCTCTCCCGAACGCCACGGTCAGATTACCGGCGTTATTAAGACGCAAATCGATCATTTGCCGCTGAGCATGGGCGGGATGCGCCCTACCCAAGGCCGCACGCTCGCGGTCATGCAGGTGTCGGCCGGGTCGCAGTCGTTCAACAGCGTAAACACGCTGCGCCTGCTCGGCCGCTGGATGCGGATGGTGACGATTCCGAACCAGTCGAGCGTCGCCAAGGCGTTTAACGAGTTCGACGAAGCCGGACGGATGAAGCCGTCCAGCTACTACGACCGGATCGTCGACGTGATGGAGGAGCTGGTGCGGTTTACCGTCCTGCTGCGCCCGCACGCCGTCCAGCTCGTCGATCGCTATTCGGAACGGAAGGAGGTCGGACAACCGATCGACGCGACGACCGATCTGTCGAGCATCGCCACGGCTCCGCAAGCCGGGGTTCTGTAAGGGGCGAAGACCCGCGCGTTGCCTTTCGCGGCCAGAAGTTGCGGCGAACACCGGAGAAACCCGACGGTCGTCGACGGCATCGCGGCTTGCGCCGGCCGGACGCGCTTGGTAGCGAAGCCGTCAATGGGTCGCCTCCTCGCCTTGCTGCTTGTCTGCATGCTTATGTTTTCGCATGGCAGCATTGGTGCCGCGGCGCCCCATGCCGACCATCACGACGCGCAGGGCCACGATACGCATGGTGAGACCGTGTCCGCGGAAGACCTGCATCCGCTTTCTTCCAACTCGGATGAACCCGGGTCGGATGTCGGGCATGTGACCCACGTCCATGTGGTCGCCGCGTTGCCGGACCTGCAGGCATTTGATGCTTTGGCACCCGTCGCATCCAGCCTGACCGTGCGTCCGCTCGCCGTCGCTGAACTTGTATCGCGCGGCGTTCCGCCACTGCTGGAGCCGCCTTCCGCCTGATCTCGCGCTCGCGCCGGCGTTCGCCGACGTTCCGTGAAGATCAGGAGATGAAGCATGTCATCCATATTGCGCGCCGCCGGGCTGGCGGCGGCGCTGGCGTCGGCTAGCCCCGTCCGGGCCCAGTCGCTGACGCTCGACGACGCGATTACGCGCGCCGTCGCTGCCTCGCCGCAAGGCACCGCGAGCGCCGCGCGACTCGATACGCTGAACGCCGTACGGCAGGGCGCCGACACGCGTCCGACCGACACGGTCGACGTGATGATCGAGAATCTGGGGATCGGCGGGTCGGACCTTAATCGGCAGATACAGCTCACCGGCACTTACAGCCGGCGGCTCGAGCGCGGCGGCAAGCGTGCGGCCCGGGTCGGGGCCGTGGACGCCGACATCGCGGTGATACGCGCGGAGCTTCTGATCCGGCGCTTGGAGATCGCGACTGCGGTCCAGCGTCTCTACGTCGAGGCGATGGCGGCGGCGGCGACGGTCGGCATCGCAGGCGACCGGGTCGAGATCGCCGAACAATTATCGCGGGAGGTCGGTCGGCGGGTCGCCTCCGCCCGCGATCCGTTGTTCGCCGGAACACGCGCGCGGACCCAGCTCGCCGAGGCGCGGGTCGACCTGGAGATCGCAGAACACGCTCGCGACGCAGCCCTGGCGCGCTTGGCCCTGCTCTTGGGCGAACCGGCGCGACAGCTGACAGTCGACCGTGGCAATTTCCTGGATGTCGAGGAAGCGTCCGCGTCGCTGCAGCCGGCGACGGTGGACGTCGCCGTGTTCGAGGCGCGGCGGCGGCGCGCGGCGGCCGAGCTGACGCTGCAGCGGGCGAGCGCGCGCACCGACCTCACCGTGTCCGGCGGACCCAGGCTGATCGCAACCGGCGACATTGCAGTGGTGGCGGGCGTTTCGCTGCCGCTCCGCAACCGCGGCCTCAACCGGTCCAACATCGCCCGCGCGGAGGCCGAGGCGCGGCAAGTCGACGCCGACTTGGCCCTTGATCTGTTCGGGCGCCGACAGCAGATCGCGCTCGCCGCCGAAAAGGTGACGGAAACCGCGCACGAGGTGGAGGCGGTGCGCGACAAGGTCGTGCCTGGAGCCGTGCGGACGCTCGCCGAGGTTCGTGCGGGTTATAATCGCGGCGGCTTCACCTTCATGGACGTCTCGATGACGCAGATCGCACTGCACGAGGCGCGCGCGCGCATGGTCCGCGCCGCCACCCGCCACCACGAAGCGCGCGTCGAGCTCGACCGCCTGACCGGCCGCTTCGCCCCGCTCGTACAGGACATGAACTGATGCGCACGCTTTCGATCGCCATGCTCCTGGCTCTGCCCCTCGCGAGTTGCGGCGAGGGTCCGAAAACCACGGTCGCCGCCGCCGAAGCGGAAGCGCCTGCCGCGGGCGAGTATGAGCGCGGCCCGCACAACGGGCGGATGCTGCGCGACGGCAAGTTCGCGCTCGAGTTGACGGTCTTCGAGGACGGCATTCCGCCCGAATACCGGCTGTACGCGTATCGCGACGACAAGCCGCTGCCGCCGGGCGCTGTCAGGGCGAGCGTCACCGTGCGCCGGCTCGACGGCGAGGCGACGACCTTCGGCTTTCGGCCCGAACAGGATTATCTGCGCGGCGATGCGACGCTGGTGGAGCCGCACAGCTTCGACGTCGCCGTGACCGCGACCGAGGGCGGTCGCCGCCATCAGTGGCGCTTCCCTTCCTATGAAGGCCGCACGACGATCGCCGACGCCGCCGCGCGGGCGGCGGGCATCGAGACGATCGCGGCCGGACCCGCCGACATCAGCGAGCGGCTGGAGGTCGTCGGCCGCGTCGAGCTCGATCCGTCGGCCAACGCGGACGTCGGTGCGAAATACCCCGGCCCGGTCATGGCCGTGTTCCGCAACGTGGGCGACCGGGTGTCGCGCGGAACGCTGCTGGCGCGGGTCGAGAGCAGCTATTCGCTCCAGACCTATTCGGTCTTCTCGCCGATTTCCGGCGTGATCACGCAGCGCAACACCAATGTCGGCGACATCGCGGACAGCGATCCCTTGTTCGTCATCTCCGATCCGTCGCGCACGACGGCGACGTTCCCGATCTTCCCGCGCGACATTGAACGGGTGCGGCCGGGGCAGGGGGTGCAGATCAAGGCGCTGGAGGGCGAGCGGGCGCAGAGCTCGGTCATCCGCGATTTCCTGCCTCTGGCGCAGGTGCAGACCCAGACGGTCACCGCCCGCGCGTTGTTGCCCAATCCGGGCGGCTTCTGGCGCCCTGGCATGGCGGTTCGCGGCTTCATCACCGTGGACAGCCGGACGGTGCCGCTCGCAGTGCGGACGGAGGCGATCCAGCAGTTCCGCGACTTCCGCGTCGTCTTCGCCAAGATCGGCGACACCTACGAGGTGCGGATGCTGGAGCTCGGCAAGGAAGGTCCCGAATGGACCGAGGTGCTCGGCGGCCTGAAGCCCGGCACGACCTACGTCGCCAGGAATAGCTACATCATCAAGGCCGACATCGACAAGTCCGGCGCCAGCCACGACCACTAGGGATCGACCAGCCATGCTCGAACGCATCATCCGGCTGTCGATCCGACAGCGCTTCATCGTCATGGCCGTCGCGGCGATGCTTATCGCGCTTGGAGTCTGGGCTTTCTCACAGCTCAAGATCGACGCTGTGCCCGACATCACCAACGTGCAAGTGCAGGTCAACACCGCCGCCCCCGGCTTCTCGCCGCTGGAGGCCGAACAGCGCATCACCTTCCCGGTCGAAACCGCGATCGCGGGGCTGCCGGGGCTGCAATATACTCGATCGGTCTCTCGGTACGGCCTTAGCCAGGTGACGGTGGTGTTCGAGGACGGAACCGACATCTATTTCGCGCGACAGCTGGTCAACGAGCGACTGCAGGGCGTGCGCGGCGCGTTGCCCCCGTCCATCGAGCCCGAGCTCGGCCCGATCGCGACGGGCCTGGGCGAAATCTTCATGTACACGGTCGAGGCGCGCGCCGGAGCGGTCAATGATCAGGGCAAGCGCTACACCGCGCAGGATCTGCGGACGCTGCACGACTGGGTCATTCGCCCGCAGCTGCGCACCGTGCCAGGCGTTACCGAAGTCAATTCGGTCGGCGGTTTTCGGCGGGAATACGTCGTCGCGCCGATCCCGGAGCGGCTTGCTGGATTCGGATTGTCCGCGGCTGACCTGGTCGCGGCCCTGGAGAAGAACAATGCCAATGTTGGTGCTGGCTATATCGAACAGTCCGGCTCGCAATATCTGATACGCGTTCCCGGCCAGGCGGAGAATGAGCGCGACCTTTCAAGCATCATCGTTGCCTATCGCGAGAATACGCCTATCCGCATCGCCGACGTCGCCGACGTCCAGATCGGATCGGAGATCAGGAACGGCGCCGCGACCAAGGACGGGCAGGAAGTCGTGCTCGGCACGATCTACATGCTGGTCGGCGAGAATGCCCGCGAGGTCTCGGTCGCCGTCGCGGAGCGGCTGGAGATCGTAAACAAGTCGCTGCCAGGCGGGGTTGTCGTCAACACGGTCTACGATCGGTCCAAGCTGGTCGAGGCGACGGTCTTCACGGTCGAGAAGAACCTGGCCGAGGGGGCGCTGCTCGTTGTCGCGGTGCTGTTCCTGCTGCTCGGTAACATCCGAGCCGCGCTGATCACGGCGGCGGTGATCCCCCTGTCGTTCCTGATGACGATCACCGGGATGGTCGCTTCCAACACCTCGGGCAACCTGATGAGCCTGGGCGCGCTCGACTTCGGGTTGATCGTCGACGGCGCGGTTATCATCGTCGAGAATTGCCTGCGCCGCTTTGGCGAAGCGCAGCACAGGCTCGGGCGCCTGCTCACACGCGACGAACGCTTCGACCTCGCCGCCGCAGCCTCGGCGGAGGTAAGCAAACCAAGCCTGTTCGGCATCGCAAACTATCCCATCCGCTACCGGTCCATGTGCCTGGATTTGCGAATCGTTCTCAACAGATACCATCTGATGGCCAAAAAGCGCGCATACGCGATCACGGCGGCGGCGCTGCTGGCGTTGACCTTCGTC
>JANPKL010000281.1:0-6238 GCA_031425975.1 Sphingomonas sp. | reverse complement strand
ATGCAGAATTACGCGTTGCTGCGCGCGGTCGGCGCCGCCGGGCGCCCGGTGCTGCTCAAGCGCGGCCTGTCCGCCACCATCCAGGAATGGCTGCTCGCGGCCGAATATCTGATGGCCGCCGGCAATACCCAGGTGATCCTGTGCGAGCGCGGCATCCGTACCTTCGAGCCCGCCACGCGCAACACGCTCGACCTCAACGCTGTGCCCTACGTAAAGCTGCGCTCGCACCTCCCCGTGATCGTCGACCCGAGCCACGGCACCGGTGCCCGCGACCTCGTCCCGGCAATGACCCTGGCGGCGACCGCGGCTGGAGCCGACGGACTGATGATCGAGGTCCACCGCGATCCGGCGGTCGCCATGTCCGACGGCGCGCAGTCGCTGTATCCGGCGCAGTTCGAGGCGCTGATGGCGGCGCTTGCGCCGGTCGCCGCGGCGGTCGGGCGAAGCCTGTGAGGGTGACGGCGCAAGTCTTCGGGCGGCGCCTTGCGGGCGGACAGAACCCGCTCGCCGCCTTTTGCGCGCTGGCCGCCGACGCCCCCGCCACCGGCATGTTCGAGGCGCCAGACGGGCAGGTGCTGGTGATGGGGCGGGCCTGCGTCCGAGCAGAGGCGCGCGGCGGCCGGGTGCACATCGCGGCACTCAACCCCAATGGCGAAGCGCTGCTAGGTCAGTTGAACGGCGATTTCCTGGTCCATGGGGCATCGGGGTCCGCCGGCTTCGACTATCCGCTGCCTGACACCGACGAGGCCGAGGCGCGGCTGCTCGGCCCCCAGCCCTTGCACGCCCTGCGCGCGCTCCTCGCCGCCGCCGCCGCGCCGGCGGGTGAGCCCTTCGGCGCATTGCTGCTCGGCATCGCCGGTTTCGACCTGGCGGCCTGGGGCGAGACCATGCCGGACGCCGCCGAGCCCGACTTTCCCGACTTTCTGTTCTTCGTCCCCGACACGCTCCTGACCATCGCTCCGAGCGGCGCCGCGCGGCTGTTGTGCACCGCCTTCGGCTCGGACGACCGCCACGCTTATGACGCGGCGCGGCGGCTGGAGGAGGGGCTGGCGGCCTTGTCGTCCTCCCCGTCGCGCAGCAATGGGGAGGTAGAAGCGGCGGTCCCCCTCCCCGTTCGCTGCGCGAACGGGGAGGATATGTTCCCCCCCGACCTCGACGACACCGAATTCGCCGGGCTCGTCACGCGCCTCAAGCAGGAGATTGCCGCAGGCGAGGTTTATCAGATCGTTCCCAGCCGCACCTTTCGCGGACCCTGCCCCGACCCTCTCGCCGCCTTCGCCCGGCTGCGCGTGGCCGAGCCCGCCAGCTACCGCTTCTACCTGCGCGGCGACGATTTCACCCTGCTCGGCGCAAGCCCCGAGACCAGCGTTCGCCTGACCCAGGGCGGGCCCGCCGGCCGCACGGTCGAGGTCAAGCCGATCGCCGGCACGCGCCCGCGAGGGGCCACCCCCGACGAGGACGATCGGCTCGAAGCCGAAATGCGGCTCGACGGCAAGGAACTGGCCGAGCACATGATGCTGGTCGATCTTGGCCGCAACGATGTCGCCCGCGTGTCGCTGAGCGGCAGCCGCCGCGTCGCGAAACTGCTGACGGTCGAGCGCTTCGCGCGCGTCATGCACCTCGTCTCCTCGATTACCGGGACGCTGCGGCCGGGGCTCGACGCGTTCGACGCGCTCGCCGCCTGTCTCAACGTCGGGACGCTGGTGGGTGCGCCCAAGATCCGCGCCATGCAATTGCTGCGCGCGGTCGAGGCGACGCGGCGCGGTCCCTATGGCGGGGCCGTTGGCTGGATCGCGGGAGATGGGCGGATGGACACGGCGGTCGTGATCCGCTCGGCGCTGGTGCGCGGCGGCGAGGCCGCGGTCCGCAGCGGTGCGGGCGTGGTCCACGACAGCGTGCCCGAGGCGGAGGCCGCGGAAACCCGCGCCAAGGCCTCGGCTCTGCTTGGAGTGCTGGGCGCATGACCCGGCCCGTCCTGCTGATCGACAATCTCGACAGCTTCACCTTCAATCTCGTCGAGAGCCTCGAGCGGCTCGGCGTGGCGGTGTCGGTGCGTCGCAACAGCATCGCCGCTGGCGGGGCGCTGGCCGAGGCCGAACGGACCGGCTCCCTCATCATGATCTCGCCCGGCCCCGGTGCACCGGCGCAAGCCGGTTGCTGCCTCGAGCTTATCGCCCTTGCTCGCGGCCGCGTCCCCGTGATCGGGATCTGCCTCGGCCACCAGGCGCTGGCTGAGGCCGGCGGCGGGACCGTCGCCCGCGCGACCGACCCCGTCCACGGCAAGTCGATGCTGCTGCCCCACGATGCCGCCGGGCCCTTCGCCGGCCTACCGAGCCCGGTCCGGGTCGGGCGCTACCACAGCCTGTGCACCCGCGACCTGCCCCCCGGCTTTACTGTTCATGCTGAGGTCGACGGAATGGCGATGGCCTTCAGCGATCCTGCCGCGCTGCAGGTCGGGCTGCAATTCCACCCCGAAAGCATCCTCACCACTTACGGCGATGCGATTCTCTCCAATCTGCTGGGCATGTTCGATCGGCCCGGTAACGGTTGATCGCATCGCGAAATCTGCTATGCGCCCCTCGTCCCGGTTTGCCGGGGCGCCGTCCGAGACCGTCGGTGCCTGTGTTTTCGCAGGCTTAATTGCCGACCGAGACGGGGAAGAGAGATTTTCGGCGTGGGTTCGCCCTCGCCCGTCGTGCGTCGTGACGCACGTCCTCCCAACCCCACGGACATGAGCTCCCGCCAGGCATCGGCCCGGCGGGCCATGAAGCCGGTCGCCACGTCCCTTCGGGGACTAGCGACCATTTGTTTGGAGTTGGCATGGATCGCAACGAAAAGGCGGATCTGGTTGCCGAACTGAAGCAGGTCTTTTCCGAGACCAGCGTGGTGGTCATCACCCGCAATCTCGGAATGTCGGTGGCACAGTCCACCGACTTGCGCCTGCGGATGCGCGACGCTGGAGCCCAGTTCAAGGTTGCGAAGAACCGTCTCGCCCTCATCGCGCTCGATGGCACCCGCTATCAGCCGATCGGCGAGCTGCTCAAGGGCCCGACCGCCCTTGCCACGTCCATCGACCCGGTCGCCGCCGCCAAGGTTGCGATCGACTTCGCCAAGACCACCGACAAGTTCGAGGTTCTTGGGGGAGCGATGGGTGACACCGTTCTCGATGTGAACGGCGTCAAGGCACTGGCCGAGCTGCCGAGCCTCGATCAACTGCGTGCGACCCTCATCGGGCTGGTGCAGGCTCCGGCGACCAAGATCGCCCGGACCGTCGCCGAGCCGGGTGCGATGCTCGCCCGCGTGTTCGGTGCCTATGCAGCGCAGGAAGCCGCTTAAGGTTCTTCGTTTTCTTAAGTTTTTCGCACGACAAATCAGGGGCCCAAGCGCCCCGCACAGGAGTTTAAAATGGCTGACATCAACAACCTCGTCGACCAGCTGTCGGCGCTCACCGTTCTCGAGGCCGCCGAGCTGGCCAAGGCCCTCGAAGAGAAGTGGGGCGTTTCGGCCGCCGCTGCCGTCGCGGCTCCTGCCGCCGCTGCCGCTGCCGGCCCGGTCGAGGAAGAGAAGACCGAGTTCGACGTGATCCTCACCGGCGACGGTGGCAAGAAGATCAACGTCATCAAGGAAGTCCGCGCGATCACCGGTCTGGGCCTCGGCGAAGCCAAGGCGCTGGTCGAAGGCGCGCCGAAGGCCGTCAAGGAAGGCATCAACAAGGCCGAGGCCGAGAAGATCAAGGCTCAGATCGAGGCCGCTGGCGGCACCGTCGAGCTCAAGTAAGCTTCAGGTCCCGCGTCAGGCGGGGTCGGCAAGAGTTTCGCAGGTGTCTTGAAGCGCCTGTGATCGGGAAGGGCGGCTCCGTAAGGGGTCGCCCTTTTCCGTTGCGCCGGTGCGGGCTTCTCAGCGAGCGCGGACGAACACCACCGCATGCTTGTCGGCGACCAGCCGCCGCCAGCCGCGCTCGCGGTCGAGCTTGCGGACCAGCCCGTTCTCCGCTTGCAGCAGCACCCAGCCGATCCGGTAGCGCTCGGCATCCTCGCGGAAAGCGATGATGTCGCCTTTGGAAATGGCCTTGGCGCGGAAGGTGAAGGCGTCGCCGTACATGTCGGCGCGCCCGTCGATGAACGGCTTGTAACCGAGCATGACGAGGGGGCCGCCCTGGCTATATTCATTGATCACGGGCTGGCGCTTGACGCTCTCTGGAACGCGGGCGAGCAGGCCCATCGGATAGGCTCCGGTGTCCTCTGGCTGGAACGGCACGAGCACGCGCACCGCGGCTAAGGCGGCCAGGCCAGGGACCAGCCAGCGGGTCGCCCTCAGCGTCGGCTTCGGCACAAAGTCGGGACGGATCAGAGGCAGGATCACCAACGTGCCGATGATCGCGAACAGCATCTGGTGGCGCGCGTGGAGGATCGCCATCGTGGCGAGGCCAATCAGCAGCAGCAGGCGCAGTGGCGGGATCCGCCGCCAGCGCAGCGCGATCAGCAGCGCCAGCAGCGCGAGGCAGAAATAGAACAGTCCGTCGATGGTCGGGACCGATCGTCGCCACTCGGAGATGATCGACAAAGCGGACATGCCGCTGACCTCGAACGGATAAAGAAAGTGGCTCGGTCCAAAGGGCGTGACCAGCGACCCGGCGAGCATCGCAACGCCGAACAGGCACCAGCGCCCGAACAGGGTGAGATTGCGGCGATTGGCCATCAGGCTCTCGAGCCCGAACAATCCGGCAAGCCCGAAGGCGACGATGTAGCTGGCGTGGAGGTTGGCCCAGACGATCAGCAGCGCGGCGGCGAGCAGCGGCGGCGCCTGGTCGCGCTCTCGGGCGCGCAGCAGGATGATCGTCCAGCCGGCCAGCAGCGGCCAAGCGAGCATGTGCGGCCGGGCCAGCGAGAAGGACGACAGGATGCCCGTCGCCAGGATGATGAGGCCGATCGCCCAGCGCGCGGGAAGGAAGCGATTGGCCTCGCGCAGCAGCAACCAGACAGTCAGCGCCATCGCCGCGGCGAAGGGCAGGGTCAGTCCCGCCCAACCGCCAATGCCGCGCGCGCCGACCATCACCAGTTCGGCGAGCCATTCGTGCGCGGTCCAGGCCTTGCCCGGCATGCTGTGGCTGAACGGATCGACTATCGGCACCCGCCCGTTGGCAAGGATCCAGTCGCCCGCGCCAAGGTGCCAGCCGGTGTCGCCGTCAAGGAACAGGCTGGTCGAGAAAGCGATGACGGCGGCCATCAGCAGTGCCGCGCCCGCCTGCAGCGCGCGGCCATGCCGATCGAGCCCGTCGGTGGCGAACATCTCGCTTGCGCTCGGCGCGCGCGACAGCCCGCGCATCGCCTGCCGCCAACCGCCGCTCATGGTGTCGCTGGTCATGCGTCCGCTCGTCCCCAACCCGCGTCCCGCTTGAATTGGGGCGCCTCAGGACGCCGGGCTTAGCGGGCGGGCGTCACCAGATGGTTACCGGGCGCGCAGGAATTTTCGGCGGCACTTCCTTCCTGTTCTTTTGCGAACGCAGGAGCCCAGTCACTTCGTGCTTCGCTGCAAGGCCAGCAGGCGTCGAAGTCCGCGACCTAATTGCCGTTGGCAGGCGTATCCCTGCCGGTGCCTGCCGCCACCGCATTTCGCCCCGCGGCAGCAGCGGCTCCGTCCATCTGCCCGGTGGCCTTCAGCATAATCTTGCCGGCCTCCCCGCCCGACCCGCAGGCGGCAAGCAGGACGAAGGCGGGAGAAATGAGCAGCAGGCGCATATCGGGTCTTTCCGGCGGGACGACAGGCAGTCCCCGCTTCAATTCCCCGGTAGCAATATGGTTGCTTTGCCTCTTGGCTTTGTCGTCCGCTTCGCTATACGCCGTTCGTATCCGACAACATATGGCCTCCGCCGCACGGGTCTCTCCGTGCGTCTGGGGCCTTTCCTGCCCTCTCCGGGACAGGGCCCGAACAGCGCGCGGGCCGCACGAAGTGGAGAGGACACAAGCAGGGCGGCGCTCCGCAATATCAGCTTCCGCGCGAGCGGGGGCACGAATTCACTGGGTCTCGCGTCCGCGGGGCCATGGCGGGACCCATGACGGTTTCGCCGCAGCGCAGGGATCATCATGGCCACGAAGTCGATCGAAATTCCGCACCGCGCCGCCAAGGTCAGCAGCACCAAGCAGCGCCGAATCCGCAAGATCTTCGGTAACATCCACGAGATCAGCGAGATGCCGAACCTGATCGAGGTTCAGCGTGAAAGCTATGAGCAGTTCCTCCG
>JANPKL010000280.1:0-3553 GCA_031425975.1 Sphingomonas sp. | reverse complement strand
GGCACGGCGATCGGCGAGGACGAGCTTCGCGAGCTCGGCGCCAAGCTGACCACGGTCCCCGCCGATCTCAATATCCACAAGACTTTGGGCCGCATCCTCGAGGCCAAGAAAGCGATGTTCGAGGCCGGCAGCGGGTTTGACTGGGCGACCGCCGAGGCGCTGGCCTTCGGGAGCCTGATCGGCGACGGGCACAATGTCCGGCTGTCGGGCCAGGACAGCGGTCGCGGCACCTTCAGCCATCGCCATGCGGTGTGGACCGACCAGCAGGACGGGCACAAGTTCGTGCCGCTGACGGGGATCGAAGGCGGGCGCTTCGAGGTGCGCGACAGCCCGCTGAGCGAATTCGGCGTGCTCGGCTTCGAATATGGCTACAGCCTCGCCGATCCGCGCACCCTGGTGCTGTGGGAGGCGCAATTCGGCGATTTCGCCAATGGCGCGCAGGTGATCATCGACCAGTTCATCGCCAGCGGCGAGGCCAAGTGGCTGCGCGCCAGCGGGCTCGTGCTGCTGCTGCCCCACGGCTACGAGGGCCAGGGGCCGGAGCATAGTTCGGCGCGGCTGGAACGCTATCTGCAGCTGTGCGCCGAGGATAATATCCAGGTCGCATACTGCACCACGCCGGCCAATTACTTCCACCTGCTGCGGCGCCAGTTGCTGCGCGACTTCCGCAAGCCGCTGGTGGTGATGACGCCCAAGAGCCTGCTGCGGCACAAACTGGCGGTGTCGAGCGTCGCCGACTTCACCGGCGAGAGCCATTTCAAGCGCATCCTGAGCGATTTGAACCCGCCCGCACCGGGCGCGACCCGGCGGCTGGTGCTATGTTCGGGCAAGATCGCCTATGAGCTGATCGAGGCACGCGATGCGGCGGGCGCGGGCGACATCGAGATATTGCGGATCGAGCAGCTCTACCCCTTCCCGAGCGAGCCATTGGTCAAGCG
Source organism: Sphingomonas sp. (assembly GCA_031425975.1). Lineage (GTDB taxonomy): Bacteria > Pseudomonadota > Alphaproteobacteria > Sphingomonadales > Sphingomonadaceae > Sphingomicrobium. The sequence goes on along the minus strand of JANPKL010000280.1, from coordinate 2,615 downwards.
GCTGGCGGCGATGCCGGGCTTGCAAGAGATCGTCTGGTGCCAGGAAGAGCCGCGCAACAACGGCAGTTGGTCGTTCGTCGAGCCTTTCCTCGAGGAGGCCGCCCGCACCGCCGGCAAGGCCTTCCGGCCGATCTATGCCGGGCGGGTGTCGGCCGCATCGCCGGCGACCGGGCTTGCCAAGCGCCACGTCGCCGAACAAACCGCGCTGATCACCGCTGCGCTCGGCACCGGGGCGGCCGCACCGGCGGCGGCCGACTTTGCGATCGACACGGTCAAGAACGCCGGCAAGGCCAACGCCTGAGGAGCATCATGGGCAGCGAAGTCAAAGTCCCCGCATTGGGCGAAAGCATCACCGAAGCGACGCTGGGCGCCTGGCTCAAGCAACCCGGCGACGCGGTCGCACTCGACGAGCCCGTCGCCAGCCTCGAGACCGACAAGGTGAGCGTCGACGTGCCCTCGCCGGTCGCGGGCGTGATGGGCGCGCACCAGGTCGCCGAGGGCGAGACGGTCAATGTCGGCGCGGTAATCGCGACGGTCGGCGAGGGGGGCGCTGCCAGCGCTCCGGCGCTGACCGGCGCCCAGTCTTCTTCCGCTCCTGCTCCGACGCTGGCGAAGGCAGAAGATACTGAGCCCCCGCCTTCGCGGGGGAGCGAAGTGACCGATGACGAGGCGCAGGCGCTGCGGCTGAGCCCGAGCGTCAGGCGTGCGGTGCAGGAGAGCGGGGTCGATGCGGCCGCGCTGACAGGTTCGGGACGCGACGGGCGGATCACCAAGGAGGATGTGGCGCAGGCGAAGAGCGCCCCCGTCGTCCCCGCACAGGCGGAGACGCCAGGCAGTGAAGCGCCAGCTTCCGGAGGTCCCCGCCTTCGCGCGGACGACGCAAATGGCAGGACCGAGGAACGGGTCAAGATGACCCGGCTGCGCAAGACCATCGCGACGCGGCTGAAGGAAGCGCAGAATACCGCGGCACTGTTGACCACCTTCAACGACGTCGACATGAGCGCCGTGATCGCGGCGCGCACCCGCTACAAGGATCTGTTCGAAAAGAAGCACGGCATCCGCCTGGGCTTCATGGGCTTCTTCGTGAAGGCGGCGGCCTTGGCCGCGCGCGATGTGCCGAGCGTCAATGCCCGGATCGAGGGCGAGGAGATCGTCTATCACGACTATCTCGACGTCTCGGTCGCGGTGTCGGCACCCAAAGGCCTGGTGGTCCCCGTCGTCCGCAGCGCCGACCGGATGAGCTTCGCCGAGATCGAGACCGCCATCGCGGGCTTCGGGAAAAAGGCCAAGGCCGGCACGCTGACCGCCGAGGACATGAAGGGCGGCACTTTCACCATCTCCAACGGCGGGGTGTTCGGAAGCCTGCTGTCGACCCCGATCATCAATCCGCCGCAGTCCGCGGTGCTCGGCCTCCACCGGATCGAGGAGCGGCCAGTGGTCAAGGACGGCCAGATCGTCGCGCGGCCGATGATGTATCTGGCGCTGAGCTACGATCACCGGCTGGTCGACGGGCGCGAGGCGGTGACCTTCCTGGTGCGGATCAAGGAAGCGATCGAGGATCCGACGCGGCTTTTGATCGATTTGTAGCCGTCGTCCCTGCGAAAGCAGGGATCCCTGGCGGCAAGAGTAGCTATATACGCTGAGGTCCCCGCCATCGCGGGGACGACGAGGGTGAAATGACCGACAACGCATACGACTATGACGTCCTGGTGATCGGCGCCGGCCCCGGCGGTTACGTCGCCGCCATCCGTGCCGCGCAGCTGGGTCTGAAGACCGCCTGCGTTGAAAGCCGCCAGACGCTTGGCGGGACCTGCCTCAACGTCGGGTGCATTCCGTCCAAGGCGCTGCTCCACGCCTCCGAGCTGTATGAGGAAGCGGCGCATGGCCACATGGCGAAGTGGGGCATCACCGGCGAATTCCGGATCGACATCCCGACCATGCAGAAGGGCCGGGTCGACGCGGTCAAGGGGCTGACCCAGGGCATCGAATATCTGTTCAAGAAGAACAAGGTCATCTGGCTCAAGGGGCTGGCGAAGTTCACTGGCAAAGACAGCGTCGAAGTCGCGGGCCAGGCCGTCCGCGCGAAGAACATCGTCATCGCCACCGGCTCGTCGGTCACCCCGCTCCCCGGCGTGACCGTCGACCAGGAGCGGATCGTCGATTCGACCGGTGCACTCGAGCTACCGGAAGTGCCAAGCCACCTTGTCGTCATCGGCGGCGGGGTCATCGGGCTCGAGCTCGGCAGCGTCTGGCGCCGCCTCGGCGCGAGGGTCACCGTGGTCGAATATCTCGACCAGATCCTCCCCGGGATGGATGAGGAAATCCGCAAGGAATCGAACAAGATATTCAAGAAGCAGGGCTTCGAATACAAGCTCGGGACCAAGGTCACCGGGGTCCAGCGCAACGGCGACAGCGTCACCGTGACGACCGAACCCGCCACGGGCGGCGCGGTGGAAACCATCGAGGCCAGCCACGTGCTCGTCTCGATCGGGCGGCGTCCGAACACCGACGGGCTGAACCTTGAGGCGGCCGGGCTGTCGCTCAACGCCAAGGGGCAGGTCGAGACCGACCACCGCTTCCAGACGGCGGTCCCCGGCATCTGGGCGATCGGCGAC
>JANPKL010000279.1:0-1521 GCA_031425975.1 Sphingomonas sp. | reverse complement strand
CCATCCTTCGGCTTCGAGCCAAGGTGTGTGGGGCGAAATGGACCCTGAAACAAGTTCAGGGTGACGGGTTAGGATTCGGACTGCGCAGGCACCACCGTCACCAACACTGCATCAACCTGCACCTGCGCGCCGGCGGTGACCTTCAGCCCCTCGACCACCCCGTCGAACGGCGCGGTGAGGGCGTGTTCCATCTTCATCGCCTCGAGCACCAGCAGCCGCTGCCCGGCGGTGACGGTCTGGCCCTCGGCGACATCGACCGCGATGACCTTGCCCGGCATCGGAGCGATGATCGCGCCATCGGCGGCGGAGGCGTGGCCGGTGCCGCCTCCGCGCGCCAACCTCACGAAGCGGGGCTGCGCATTCTCGATGAACAGGAGGCCGCCGTCCACTTGAGCCGAATGAAGCCGGTATTCCTGTGCCGGCCAATCGCGGTCCAATTCTATCGAGCGAGTCTCGCCACCGCTTTGGAGGGCGACCGCGAGTTTGGGCGCGGCATTGAGACGGAACCCTGCCATCTCGCGCCAGACATTCCCCTGCCTATGGGGGAGATCCCATGTATCCGCCCTTTGGCCGTCAGCGTAGGCCATACGCATGAAGGTTATGGCCGCACCGTGCCACACCCGATCTTCGGTCTGCTTGGGCGGCACGATGTGATCTTCGTGCGCGGCGATGAAGCCTGTGTCGATCTTGCCTTCGAGGAAGGCGGGGTCAGTCAAGGCAAGGTTCAAGAAGCCAAGGTTCGTCTTGACGGGCCAGACGCGGCATTTCGCGCATAGATTGGCGAGGCCATAAGCGGCGTTCTTGCGGGTCCCCGCGTGCATGATTAGCTTGGCGATCATGGGATCGTAAAAGCCCGTTACCGCACCGCCTTGAGAATAGCCGGTTTCGATGCGATGGCGACCGAGCCCGAGCCCGAAATCATCCTCCTCAGGCAAGTCGAAGAGTTCGAGCGGACCGGTGGACGGCAGGAAGCCCTCAATGGGGTCCTCCGCATAGAGCCGCGCCTCGATCGCGTGGCCATTGATCGACAGCTCATCCTGCCGCTTCGGCAACGCCTCCCCGCTCGCGACGCGCAGTTGCCATTCGACCAGATCGACCCCGGTGATCTCCTCGGTGACGGGATGTTCCACCTGAAGCCGGGTGTTCATCTCCATGAAGAAGATGCGGTCGGCGCGCAGGCCCTCCGAGGCATCGGCAATGAATTCGATCGTGCCCGCGCCCTCGTAATCGACCGCTTGTGCCGCGCGCACCGCGGCGGCGCAGATCGCTTCGCGGGTGGCGGCGTCCATGCCGGGGGCGGGGGCTTCTTCGATCACCTTCTGGTGGCGGCGCTGCAATGAGCAGTCGCGCTCGAACAGGTGGACGACGTTGCCGTGGGCATCGCCGAACACCTGCACCTCGATATGGCGGGGCGAGGTGATCCATTTCTCCAGCAGCACGTCATCATTGCCGAAGCTGGCCTTGGCCTCGCGGCGGCAGGATTCGAGGCTCGCGGCGAAGTCGGCGGGGGCGTCGACCTTG
>JANPKL010000278.1:0-1990 GCA_031425975.1 Sphingomonas sp. | reverse complement strand
ACGCCTTGGTGGCGGCTGCCGGCCAAGCGCCGCCAGCTCAGCCTCTAGCACCCCACCCTTGGCCGTCATCGCCTTCGTCTGCCCGCCCTTTGCGGCGCATCTCGCCAGCTTTCGCGCGCTCGGCGAGGAACTGGTGCGGCGCGGGCACCATTGCTTCTTCCTGCTGAATGCGGGCACCGAGGGGCGGACGGGTGCGATCCCGATCCTGACCGTGCCCGCCCGCGCGTCCGATCCAGACGCAGCCCGCGTCCTCGTCAATGCCGAAAGCCCGGCGGGCCTGCGCGGCACGTTGCGGACCATCGCCGACAGCGCTGCGATGACCGATCAGCTGTGCGCGGGCGGACAGGCGATCCTCGATGCGCAAAGCGCGGCCCTCGTCGTCGGCGACCAGATGGAGCCCGCCGGCTACCTCCTCGCACGCGGGCTCGGCCTACCTTTCGTCGGCCTTGCCTGCGCCGTCCCGATCGACCCCGCGCCCGGTGTGCCTTTGCCCTTCCTCGACTGGCCTTATGAGCCGGATGCGACCGGTAAGCACCGCCGGACCGCGCGAATCGGGCATTGGCTGAGTGCCAGGCAGAACCGCGTGATTGCCGACTGGGCGCAACGCTTTGGCCTGCCGCCGCACGCTTCGCTGGGTGACTGCCTCGGCGCAGTGCAACTCGCGCAGATGGTCCCCGCGCTCGATTTTCCCCGGCCCGAGCCCCTCCCCTTCGTTCCCGTCGGCCCACTCCGCCGGCCCGAGGAACTGGCCGACGCGCCCTTGCCCTTCGCCCTCCCGACCGATCGCCCTTTGGTGTTCGCCAGCATGGGCACGTTGCTCGGCGGCGAGATGGCCTTGTGGCGGGCGCTGGCCGAGGCCGCGCGCGAGGCCGAGGTGGCGCTGGTGCTGGTCCACGGCGGACGGCTCGACGCGGCCGATGCGGCGAGCCTCGACGTCCACCACGCCGCCGCCTTCCTCCCTTATCGCGCCGTGCTGCGCCACGCCACCTTGTGCATCACGCATGGCGGCAGCAACACCGTGCTGGACGCGCTGGCCTGCGGCGTTCCGTTGCTGGTGCGTCCGGTCAGCTTCGACCAGCCGGGCAATCTGGGCCGCGTGCGCCACCACCGCCTCGGCGAAGCACTGCAGCCGCTGCGAAAGACATATGCCATTGCCGAGCAGATCCGGCGCCTCACCGCCGACGAAGCGATGCGGGCGCGCTGCCGGGCGGTCGGGCAGTCGCTGGACGCGGCAGGCGGCACCGCGCGCGCCGCTCAGCTGGTGGAGGAAGCGCTCGCCTGACGCTGGGGCAGCAGCAGGCTCGAATCCCCGTAACTATAGAAGCGATAGCCGCCCCCGATCGCATGGGCGTAAGCGCGCCGCATTGTCTTCAGCCCCATGAATGCCGAGACCAGCATGAACAAGGTCGATTTGGGGAGATGGAAATTGGTCATCAGTCCGTCGACCGAGCGGATTGGCGTGCCCGGAGTAAGGAAGATGGCGGTGTCGCCCTCGAAGGCGTGGATGCGCCCCTCGGCGTCGGCGGCGCTCTCGAGCAGGCGCAGCACTGTCGTCCCGACAGCTATGATCCGCCCACCGGCCGCTCGCGCAATGTTAAGTCGCTCGGCCGCCGCGGCGTCGATCCGGCCCCATTCGGCGTGCATCCTGTGGTCGGCGGTGTCCTCGACCTTGACCGGCAGAAATGTGCCCGCGCCGACGTGCAGAGTCAAAGTCTCGCGCGCGACTCCTGCCGCGTCGAGCGCGGCGATCAGCCGCGGGGTGAAATGGAGCGAGGCGGTCGGCGCGGCCACCGCCCCGTCCCGTTCCGCGAACATGGTCTGATAGTCTGACGCGTCGGCTGAATCGATGGCGCGCTTCGACGCGATATAGGGCGGCAGCGGCATCGTCCCGGCGCGGTGCAGCAAGACTTCGACCGGCTCTTCCCCGGCAAAGCGCAGCAGCAGGGCGCCGTCATCGCCTTTGGCCTCGCACATTGCCTCGACCCCGCCG
>JANPKL010000277.1:0-4408 GCA_031425975.1 Sphingomonas sp. | reverse complement strand
GCGCCGAGCATGCCGATTTCGATATAGTCGCCGACCCCGACATCGCCCGGCAGGTTGAACGGCCCGACCATATGGTCGAGGTCGTCGCAGGTCGGGCCGTAGAAGCTGAAGCCGAGCGGGCGGACGTCGCTGTCCTCGTCGCGGACCAGCCGGACGGGGAAGCGCCAGCCGATGTGCGCGGCGTCGAACAGGGTGCCGTAGGCGCCGTCGTTGATGAACAATTCATCGCCGCGGCGCTTTTCGACCCGCACCAGCACGCTGGCATATTCGGCGCACAGCGCGCGGCCCGGCTCGCACCACAATTCGGCCGAATAGCTGATCGGCAATTTCTCGAACGCCTCGTGGATGACGGCGAAGAAATTCTCGAGTGGAGGCGGTTCCATCCCCGGATAGGAGGAGGGGAAGCCACCGCCGACATCGACGATGTCGACCGTCACCGCGGCCTCGACGATGGCGTCGCGAACGCGGCTCATCGCCTCGGCATAAGCGGCGGGCGTCATCGCCTGGCTACCGACGTGGAAGCACAGTCCGAGCGCGTCGGACGCCTGGCGGGCGGCCATCAGCAGCGCCTTCAACTCGGCCGGATCGGCGCCGAACTTGGAAGCGAGGCTGAGCTTGGCATGTTCCGACGAGACCCGCAGGCGGACGAGCAGGTTCAAATCGGTCGCGGCAACGCCGTCGGTCGCGGTCGCCTCGACGATCTTGTCGAGTTCGTCGAGCGAATCGAGGCTGAAGGTGCGCACGCCGTGAGTGTGATAGGCCTCGGCGATTGCCTCCACCGCCTTGACCGGGTGCATGAAGCACAAGGTCGCGCCCGGCAGCGTTTCCGCGACCAGCCGGACCTCGCCGATCGAGGCGACGTCATAATGGGTGATGCCGCCGCTCCACAGCACCCGCAGCAGGTCGGGCGAAGGGTTCGCCTTGACCGCATAGAGCGATTTGCCGGGGAATTTCTCCACGAAGAAGCGGGCCGCAGCCTCGGCGGCATGCGGACGCAACAGCGTGACCGGCTGGACCGGCTTCAGCTTGATGATGTCAGCCGCTCCGCCAGCCACGTTCGACTGCGAAGCGATGTCACGGGGCAACGCTAGCCCCAGCGCGAAGTTGTGCTCAGCCAATGCAAGGGACCTCCAAGTGCCTTTCGGCAACGATTAACGAACCACTGCCTTGCGGTTGGAAGTCCCATGGGGCAGCGAGAGGGCGATATATAACCCGTGCAGATGAACGCAAGGTTTTTCGGGTCACCGATATGTCACAATCGGTGGATTGAGCGCAGCAATCGGACGGTTCGGCCAAGCCTATGAATTACTTGCAAGATCTGCCGACGTCCAGTGACGTGATTGCGGCCGCCGCGCGCATCGAGGGGCTGGTCGAGCGGACGCCCTTGCGCCGATCGCGGCTCGGCGGCCACAACCTGTGGCTGAAATGCGAATCACTCCAGACTGGTGGGTCGTTCAAATTGCGCGGAGCGAGCAACCGGCTGGCCCTCATGACGCAGGACGAGCGGCGGGCCGGCGTAGTCGCCTTCTCGAGCGGCAATCACGCGCAGGGGGTGGCGATCGCGGCGGCCCGGCTAAAGATGTCGGCGACCATCGTCATGCCCTCCGACGCCCCCGCACCCAAGGTCGCCGGAACTCGCGCCCACGGCGCCGAGGTGATCTTCTACGACCGGCGACACGAGGATCGCATCGCCATTGCCGCGGCGCTGGCGGCGGAGCGCGGCGCGGTGCTGGTGCCCAGCTTCGATGATCCGCACATCATCGCCGGCCAGGGCAGCGCCGGGCTGGAGGCGGCCGCGCAATGCCCCGAGCCCGTGCGGCGGATCCTTACCTGCTGCGGCGGGGGCGGGCTCGCGGCGGGGCTGGCGCTCGCCTGTCCCGACGCGGAAATATGGGTGGTCGAGCCCGAAGGCTGGGACGACATGACCCGCAGCCTCGCCGCCGGTAAGATCGAGCCGGTCGGGCCCAACCCGCCGCCGACCGCTTGCGATGCACTGCAGACCCCGCTCGTCTCCCCACTGACCTTCGGCGTGCTGCAGGCGGCGAGCGCTCGCGGGCTGGCGGTCAGCGAGGCCGAGGTCCGCGCGGCGGTCCACTTCGCCTGGCACGAGCTTGCATTGGTGATCGAGCCGGGCGGCGCGGCCGCGCTGGCCGCGCTGCTGGCGGGTAAGGTGGAGCCCATGCCTGGCACGATGGTGATGCTGACGGGAAGCAATATGGACCCCGAGCTGCACGCGCAGTGGGTCGCCTAGTTGCGGGCGCTGGTCCGGTAGCTGCCGGGATCGAGCTGGCTCGGCGAACAGAGTTCGACGCTGCGGGTGAGTTCCTCGAGCTCGGCGGCGAGGATCTGCAATTCGGCTACCAGCGCCTTGGGGTCGCTCGCCTCGAGGTCGCGCGAGGCGTCGAGCAAAGTCTCGAGCATCATCGCGATGCACGGCAGGATCGTGCCCTCGATGCGCTCGAACGCATCGGCAAGCTTGTCTTGGCTGTCGGCCCGGATCATGGGGCGCGTGATAGACGATCGATCGTTAAGAGAGCGTTTCGGGAGAAAATATGAGCGAGACCGCCGCGCTTCTGCTGTCGATCGTGATGCTTGCGGCATTCGTGCTGCTCGGCTTCGGCGCCAAATTCGCGCGTGGGACCGAACATCGTAAGCAGGGTTTGCTGATGATGGTGACGGCGGCGATTCTGGTGGGGAATGTGCTGATCTGGGTGGTCTAGCTCCCCTGCGAAAGCAGGAGCCCAGTGCCTTCTTCAGATGAAGCCGTTGCCTCTAAAAGAAATCCGGGCCCCTGCGTACGCAGGGGAACGGCAATCTACCGCCCCAGCCGCATGTCGAGATAGCCATCGACGCTCTTCATCAGCAGGTCGAGCTCGCTCGCGAAATGGTGGTTTGCACCGGGAATGGTGTCGTGGTGAATGGTGATGTGCCGCTGGGTGCGAAGCTTGTCGACCAGCTTCTGCACCGCGCCTTGCGTGACGACCTCGTCGGCCTCGCCCTGGATGATGATCCCGCTCGACGGACAGGGCGCGAGAAAGCCGAAGTCGAACATGTTGGCCGGCGGCGCGATCGAGACGAAGCCCTTGATCTCGGGACGGCGCATCAGCAATTGCATACCGATCCAGGCGCCGAAGCCGAAGCCCGCTACCCAGGTCTGCTCGGCCTCGGGATGGATCTGCTGCACCCAGTCGAGCGCGCTCGCCGCATCGCTCAATTCGCCTATGCCATTGTCGAACGTCCCCTGGCTCTTGCCGACTCCGCGAAAATTGAACCGCAGGGTCGCGAAGCCGCGCCGGACATAGGTCTGGTAGAGCAATTGCACGATCTTGTTGTTCATCGTGCCATTGGCATTGGGATGAGCGTGAAGGATCAGCGCAACCGGCGCGCGCGGGCGCAAACCGGGGTGGAAGCGGCCTTCGAGACGGCCTTCGGGGCCGGGAAAGATGACTTCGGGCATGAGCCTCGCATGGGAATTTGGGGAAAGAATGACGTGGCGCCTATATAGGCACCCTCTTCCCACAGGCAATCACGAGTTCATGTGACCCGCGACCGCATCTATCTCGACCATGCCGCGACCACGCCCATCCTGCCCGAGGCCCGCGCGGCGATGGTCGAGGCGATGGCGCGCTGGGCCAATCCGTCGAGCCCGCATGCCGAGGGCCGTGCAGCCAAGGCGGCGCTGGAGCGGGCGCGAGGCGAAATCGCCGATGCGCTGGGCTGGCGGCATGACGTCCTCATTACCAGTGGCGCGAGCGAAGCGGTCGGGATGGTCGCCGCCCGTGCGCTTCCGCCGCGTCGTCTGGTCGGTGCGAGCGAGCATGAGGTTGTGCCCTACCACATGGGCGCTGCGGCGACCGTGCTTGCGGTCGACGGCGCGGGCCGGGTGATGATGACTCCGCTAATGGCTGCGCTGGAGGGCGCGCCGGCGCTGGTCGCGGTGCAGCAGGTCAATAACGAGACCGGAGTGCTCCAGCCGCTCGGCGAGATTGGCGACCGGGTACGGGCAGCGGGCGGGCTGCTGCTCGCCGATAGCGCGCAAGGGGCGGGCAAGATCGACCTGCCCGACGCCGATTTCATCGCCATCTCCGCGCATAAATTCGGCGGGCCGCCGGGCATCGGCGCCTTGCTGGTGCGCGATCTTGCCACCCTTGCCCCCTCGGGCGGGCAGGAGAAAGGCTATCGCCGTGGCACGCAGAACCTGCCGGCGGTGGCGGGCATGGCGGCGGCACTGACATGCGCCACACATCGCGACGCCATGCCGCGCATTTCCGGCCTCCGTGACATGCTGGAAGAGGGGGTGATCGCGGTCGGCGGAGTGGTGCTCGCCGGAGAAGTCGAGCGCATTCCCGCGATCAGCGCAATGGCGCTGCCCGGGGCTTCGCGCGACGGTTTGCTGATCGACCTCGAT
>JANPKL010000276.1:0-10123 GCA_031425975.1 Sphingomonas sp. | reverse complement strand
GAAGTGCTCGAGGCGGAGGAATATTTCGCGCCCGGCCAGAAGGGCTCGAGCGCGATGCCGCACAAGCGCAATCCGGTGCTGACCGAGAATCTGACCGGCCTGGCGCGCATGGTCCGCAGCGCGGTCACCCCGGCGCTGGAGAATGTCGCGCTGTGGCATGAGCGCGACATCAGTCATTCGAGCGTGGAGCGCTACATCGGTCCCGACGCGACCATCACGCTCGACTTCGCGCTGCACCGGCTGACCGGCGTGATCGACAAATTGCTGGTCTATCCGGAGCGCATGCAGCGCAACATGGACGCGATGGGCGGGCTCATTCATTCGCAGCGCGTACTGTTGGCGCTGACCCAGGCGGGGTTGAGCCGCGAGGCCGCTTATGCCGCGGTCCAGCGCAACGCGATGAAGGTCTGGGAGTCGGACGGCGCCTTGTCGCTGTTCGACCTGCTCAAGGCGGATCCGGAAGTCACCGACAAGCTGCCTGCCGCGCGGCTCGAGGAAAGCTTCGACCTCGGCTACCACTTCCGCCAGATCGACACGATCTTCGAGCGGGTATTCGGGCGCTCCTAGCGCCGCCTCGCGCTGCGCAATTCGTCGTAGATCCCCCCGACGAAATCGTCGGGCTTGATAAAGCCATCGATTGCAACTTCGGTGAAACGCGCGGTCGGGCGGGCGGCGACGACCTGTGCTTTGGTGCGGCCGGCGCGGATGCCGGCGGCGACCGAAGCACGAACCGCCACCAGCATGTCGTGATAGGCTTGCAGTTCGGCGCGGGTCGCGACCGGTCCGTGGCCCGGAATGACCTTGCCGCCGGGCTTGACGAGCGACAGCCCGCGCTGGGCCGCGCGGATCATCCCATCGATCGACCCCGCGCTCTCGCGATCGATGAAGGGAAAAGTCGCCTTATGGAAGAAGGTGTCGCCCATGTGCACCACGTTCGCACCCGTCCAGTAGATCAGCGAATCGCCGTCGCTGTGGGCGTTGGCGACATGGATGACCTGCAGCGTGTCGCCATTGAGGTGGAAGGTCAGGTCGCGGGTGAAGGTCACCACCGGCAGCGCGGCCTTGGGACTGGCCTTGAGCGTCGAATTGAAGCGCTTTGAAACGAAGTCGCTGCTCATCCGGCGGCGGACATTCTCATGGGCGACGATCACCGATCCCGCAGTGCCCAACGCCTCGTTGCCGCCAGTATGATCGCCATGCCAGTGGGTGTTGATGACGAACTTGATCGGGTCGGGATCGACGCTGCGCACCGCCGCCTCGATCTTCGGGACCAGCGGGGCGAACTGGTCGTCAATCAGGACATTGCCGTCCTCGCCATAGCTCAGCCCGATGTTGCCACCCGCGCCGAACAGCACCGCGACGCCGGGTGCAACACGCTCGACCTTGATCTCGACCTTGGAATAGTCCTGCTGCGCGGCGGCCGGCGTGACGAGGGTGGCGGCAAGCAATATGGCGATGCGACGCATGGTATTTCTCCTTGTTTAGAAATGACGTAACATCAGACAATCATGCTTACAGTGTTTTTTCTTTCGCTAGCGCTGACTGTGCAGGCTCCGATCCAATCACACTCTCCGTCGCTTTTGGCGCCTCAAGTCAGCAAGATTGGCAATCCTGCGCTAGGTCGTGGGGATGGTCACATGCTTCCTGGATGGAAAGACCTTAATTTGCAGAGGCAAGCCGATGAAATTCAAGCAAACGCGCGCACTCAGGAATTGATCGCACGGTCAATCCTCACAGATCTTGATCAAGCCTTTGCTGATCTTGAAAAGGGCAAGCCCAAGGTCAGAATCTCTGCAAAAATTTCAGAACTCGAATATCAGATCACTGCGCTCGAAGCGCGCTTTCCACAAGTCGAGGGATTGCTTGCCAGCAATCCACCGCCTTCGGTCTGGGACAGCGCTTTTCTACGCGGACTCAGGAACAGTATTGGCAAGGTACGAGAAGAATTGCTCGTAAACCTCGTGTATTTCGAGCGTCAGTACGAGCATAACCGGCTGAAGCTGCGGGTTAGCCCAAAACATCCTTGATCCGCGCGAAGAAGCTCTTGCTTGCGGGGCATTCCTCGCCGGTCTCAGTCTCGCGGAACTGGCAGAGCAACTCCTTCTGCTTGGCGGACAGCCGGGTCGGAGTCTCGACCAGGATGCGCGCGACCATGTCGCCGCGGCCGCGGCCCTGCAGCACGTTCATGCCGCGCCCACGCAGCCGCAGCGTATCGCCCGACTGCATGCCGGCGGGAATCTTCACCTCGACCGGCTCGCTGTCGATGCCGGGCACGGTGATCGAACCGCCGAGCGCCGCAACGGTGAAGCTGACCGGGCATTCGGCGATCAAGGTGGTGCCTTCCCGCGCATAAAGCGGGTGACGCTTCAAATGGACGAACAGGTAGAGGTCGCCCGGTGGTGCGCCGCGCACCCCCGCCTCGCCCTCACCCGCGACGCGGATGCGGGTGCCCTCGTCGACCCCGGCGGGGACTTCGATGGTCAGCGTCCGCCGCTTCAGCGCGCGACCCTCGCCCTGGCAAGTCGGGCATGGGTCGGCGATGGTAACGCCATGGCCATAGCAGGAGGGGCAGCTGCGCTCGACGACGAAGAAGCCCTGCTGCGCGCGGACCTTGCCCGCGCCGCCGCAGGTCTGGCAGCGCACCGGCACGCTGGCGCCGCGCGCGCCGTCGCCCTCGCAAGGCTCGCACCGCGCCATGGTTTCGATGTCGATGGTCGAGGACTTGCCCGCGAAACTTTCCTCGAGGCTCAGTTCTAGGTCGTAGCGCAGGTCGGCGCCACGCGCCGCATTGTGCCGCCCGCCGCCGCGCCCATCCATGAACTCGCCGAAGATCGATGAGAAGATGTCGGAGAAATCCTGCGCGCCGGCATGGCCACCGCCCGCGCCGCCGAAGCCACCATTCTGGAACGCCTCGTGCCCGAAGCGGTCATAGGCCGCGCGCTTCTGCGGATCCTTGAGGCAATCGTAAGCCTCGCTCAACTGCTTGAACTTTGCTTCCTGCTCGGTGCAGCCGCCATGACGGTCCGGATGGCATTCCATCGCCAGCTTGCGATAGGCGGCCTTGATCGCCCGCTCATCGGCGCCGCGCTGGACCCCGAGCAGTTCGTAGAAGTCGGTGTGTACGCTCATTCGTTCGCACCCTTAACCCCGTCGGCAGGTCCAAGCCGCCCTGCTGACGGTTCGCGAATCTTTCCAATCTTCGCACTCGTGACGGCAGCGACAGTTCGCGCCGGTCCGCCGTCACGAGCCAAGACGGGTCAGGCTTTCTTGTCGTCGTCGACCTCGGAATATTCGGCGTCGACCACTTCTTCATCGCTCGCCTGCGCCGCGTCCGCGGTGTCGGCACCGGTCTCCGACGTCGCCGCGCTCTGGCTCTCGTAGATCGCCTGGCCGAGCTTCATCGCCGACTGGGTCAGCGCATTCGCCTTCGTGGTCATCGCTTCGGCGTCGTTGCTCTCGATCGCGGTCTTGGTCTCGGCGATCGCAGTCTCGATCTCGGTCTTCACTTCCGGGGTGACCTTGTCGCCATGCTCGGCGAGCTGCTTCTCGGTCGAGTGGACGAGGCTCTCGGCCTGGTTCTTCGCTTCCGCAGACGCGCGACGCTTCTTGTCCTCCTCGGCGAACTGCTCGGCCTGCTTCACCATATTCTCGATGTCGGAGTCACTGAGACCACCCGACGCCTGGATGCGGATCTGCTGCTCCTTGCCGGTGCCCTTGTCCTTGGCCGAGACGTTGACGATGCCATTGGCGTCGATGTCGAAGGTGACCTCGATCTGCGGCACGCCGCGCGGCGCGGGCGGGATTCCGACCAGGTCGAACTGACCGAGCACCTTGTTGTCGGCGGCCATCTCGCGCTCACCCTGGAAAACCCGGATGGTGACCGCATTCTGGTTGTCGTCAGCGGTCGAGAAGACCTGGCTCTTCTTGGTCGGGATGGTGGTGTTGCGGTCGATCATCCGCGTGAACACGCCGCCCAGCGTCTCGATGCCGAGCGACAGCGGGGTCACGTCGAGCAGCAGCACGTCCTTGACGTCGCCCTGCAGAACGCCGGCCTGGATGGCGGCGCCCATCGCCACGACCTCGTCCGGATTGACCCCGGTATGCGGCTCGCGCCCGAAGAACTCCTTCACGACTTCGCGGACGCGCGGCATGCGGGTCATGCCGCCGACCAGCACCACGTCGTCGATGCCCTTGGCGTCCAATCCGGCGTCCTTCAGCGCCTTGCGGCACGGCTCAAGCGTGCGGTCGATCAGTTCGGCGACCAGCTTCTCGAGGTCCGAACGAGTAATCGTCTCGACGAGGTGAAGCGGTGTGGTGGTGCCTCCCTCCATCCGCGCGGTGATGAACGGCTGGTTGATCTCGGTCGTAGCGGTCGACGACAGCTCGATCTTGGCCTTTTCGGCAGCTTCCTTGAGGCGCTGGAGGGCAAGGCGATCCTTGCGCAGGTCAATGCCTTCCTTGGCCTGGAACTTGGCCGCCAGATGCTCGACGATCTTGGCGTCGAAATCCTCGCCGCCGAGGAACGTGTCGCCGTTGGTCGACTTCACCTCGAACACGCCGTCGCCGATCTCGAGGATCGAAACGTCGAAGGTGCCGCCGCCAAGGTCGTAGACCGCGATTGTCTTGCCGTCATTCTTGTCGAGGCCGTAGGCGAGCGCCGCCGCGGTCGGCTCGTTGATGATGCGCAGCACTTCGAGGCCCGCAACCTGGCCGGCGTCCTTGGTCGCCTGGCGCTGCGCGTCGTTGAAATAAGCGGGAACGGTGATCACCGCCTGGGTGACCGTCTCGCCGAGATAGGCCTCGGCGGTTTCCTTCATCTTCTGGAGCGTGAAGGCCGAAATCTGCGACGGGCTGTAGTCTTGGCCACCGGCATTGACCCAGGCGTCTCCGTTCGAGCCCTTCACGATCTTGTAGGGGACCAGCTCGGTGTCCTTTTTGGTCACCGGATCGTCGAAGCGGCGGCCGATCAGGCGCTTGACCGCGAAGATCGTGTTGTCGGGATTGGTGACCGCCTGGCGCTTGGCGGGCTGGCCAATCAGCCGCTCGCCGTCCTTGGTGAATGCAACCACCGAAGGAGTAGTCCGCGCGCCTTCGCTATTCTCGATGACCTTGGGCTTGCCGCCCTCCATCACCGCAACACAGCTGTTGGTCGTGCCGAGATCGATCCCGATCACTTTCGCCATTGGTTTGCTTCCCTTTCAAATTGCCCCGGGACCGCTCTTCGAGAGACTGGTCCGCGTCATGTTCCGGCGGCGATATAGGGAGGGCGAAAGCGGCGACAAGGACCGGGGTGTTGCAGCAATGCAATACGGGATGAAGTCCAAGGCACAGCCACCGCCAGCAATAACCTCCCATTGCAACGATCCCGCCGCCACAACCTCGGCGCTTTGTTTACCATCGTCGCACTAGGGCAGCGATCATGGACGTCCTGGCGACTGGAGAATGGCTTGGCAGTGCGCGGGTCCGCCGCGTGGCGATGATCTGCGCCATCACGTCGATCATCCTGGTGACGGGCGTGCTGCTGACATCATCGGGAACGCTCATGGCTAATGGGCAGCCGCTCGGCACCGACTTCTCCAACATCTGGACCGCGGGGCTGATGGTCAACGATGGCCGGATGCTCGCGACCTGGTCCTGGCCCGATCATTTCGCGGTCCAGCGCGCGGTTCATGGTCGCAGTGTAGACCTCTATGCCTGGATCTATCCGCCACCCTTTCTGCTGGTGGCCTCGAGCCCCGCGTCCCTACCTTACTTGCCGGCACTTATCCTATGGCAGCTGGGCACGTCGCTGCCTTTGCTGTGGCTGCTGCACAAGATGGTGCCCGGCCGCGACACACTCCTGCTCACCCTTGCCGCACCGGTCACCATGATGCATGGGCATAACGGCTTCCTGACCGCGCTGCTGCTCGGCGGCGGCCTGTGGCTGCTCGACCGGCGACCTTTAGTGGCCGGGCTGCTGCTGGGGTGTCTGATCTTCAAGCCGCAGTTCGCGCTGATCCTGCCGCCCCTGATGTTGGCTTGACGCCACTGGAAGGTCATCGCCGGCGCGGCCGCTTCCTCCTCTTGCCTGATTGCGCTGACCCTTCTGCTGTGGGGTTGGCCGGTGTGGGCGGCCTTCTTCGAGAGCCTGCCCCAAGCGCAGCAGGTGGTCGTCGAGCAAGGCACGACCGGCTTCTACAAGGTGATGACGGCTTTTGCCGCGGTGCGATTGTGGACCGGGTCGATCCCGCTCGCTTATGCGGTGCAAACCTGCATGACCCTCGCAGTGATCGGCACCGTCGCCTATGTCGGCTGGCGACGACCCGAACCGGCGCTGCGCAATGCCCTGGTCTGCGCCGCTGTCCTGCTGTCCTCGCCTTATGCCTTCGACTACGACTTCGTCGTCCTGCTTCCGGCTGGAGCCTTCCTCTGGCGCCACGCGCAACAGGCGGGCTGGGCTCCGCATGAGAAGAGCCTGCTGGCGTTGGTCTGGTTCTCACCGCTAGTCGCCCGGCAACTCGCCGAGCATCTGCTGCTACCGATCGGCCTGTTCAGCGCATTGGCGGTCGCGGGCATGGCCCTGCGCCGGATCCGGGGCGAGCAGCGGGCGCGCGCCCCGGCCCTCGCCTAGATCATCGCCATCCCGCCGTTGACGTGCAGCGTCTGGCCGGTGACGTAGCCGGCCTCGCGGCTGGCGAGGAAGCAGACCGCGGCCGCGACATCCTCGCCGCTGCCCATCGCCCCGCTCGGGATCCGGGCGAGGATCGCGGCGCGCTGCGGCTCGGTCAGGGCATCGGTCATGGCCGAGGTCATGAACCCCGGCGCGACGCAATTGGCGGTGACGCCGCGGCTCGCCAGTTCCTGCGCGACCGCCTTGGTCATGCCCGCCAGCCCCGCCTTGGCCGCGACATAATTGGCCTGCCCGGGATTGCCCGTCTGGCCGACCACGCTGGTGACCGACACGATTCGCCCGAAGCGCGCCTTCATCATCGGCCGCGCGGCGGCGCGCATCAGGCGGAAGGCCGCGGCGAGATTGACCAGTATGACGGAGTCGAATTCCTCGTCCTTCATCCGCATGAGCAGATTGTCGCGGGTGATGCCGGCATTGTTGACGAGAATGTCGAGCCGGCCGCCCAGCGCCTCGACCGCCTGGGGAACGAGGGTATCGACGGCGGCTGGGTCAGACAGATTGCACGGCAGCGCGACGTGATCCCCGCCCAGGCTGGCCCGAAATGCCTCGAGCTTGTCGCCATTGGACCCGCTAACCGCCAACCGCGCCCCCTGCTCCGCAAGCGCCGTGGCGATCGCGCTGCCGAGGCCGCCAGAAGCGCCAGTTACTAGGGCCGTCATTCCATTGAGATCGAACATATCCACTCCGTCATCCCGGCGGAGGCCGGGATCCCGGGCCGTCCGCACAATTACTTGAAGTCCCGGCGTTCGCCGGGACGACGTTAGAGGGTGCCTGCGAATGCCTCGATATCGGCCATCGTCACCACGCTCACCGCGTGGCGGTCGGGGGCGATGCGTTTGACCATGGGGGTGAGGACTTTGCCGCCGACCTCGACGAATTCCTCGACGCCGGCGGCGGCCATCTCCTCGATGCTCTCGCGCCAGCGGACCATGCCGGTGACCTGTTCGACCAGCAATTCGCGAATGCGGTCGGGGTCGCTGACAGGCGCAGCGATGACATTGGCGTAGAGCGGAACGGCGGGCGCGGCGATCCTGGTCTGGCCCAGCGCCTCGGCCATGACGTCGGCCGCCGGCTGCATCAGCGGGCAGTGGAAGGGCGCGCTGACCGGCAGGAGCAAAGCGCGCTTCGCCCCATGCTCCTTGGCGAGGAGAAGTGCGCGCTCGATCGCGGCGCGGTGGCCGGAGATGACGACTTGCCCCGGGTCATTGTCGTTGGCGACGGTGCACACCTGTCCCTGCGCCGCCGCCGCGGCAATCGCCTGCGCCTTGTCGAGATCGCAACCGAGCAAGGCCGCCATCGCCCCCTCGCCCACCGGCACCGCCGCCTGCATCGCCTGCCCGCGCTGCCGCAACAGCCGCGCGGTGGTGGCGAGATCGAAGCTCGCGGCTGCACAAAGCGCGCTATATTCGCCCAGGCTGTGGCCCGCGACGAACGCGGCCTTGCCGATGTCCGGCCCGAGCGTCCGAAACACCGCCAGCGCATGCGCCATGATCGCCGGCTGGGCATTGGCGGTGAGCTGGAGGTCGGCCTCTGGCCCCTCGCGCATCAGCTTGAACAGATGCGCGCCCAGCGCCTCGTCGACTTCGGCGAAGACGTCGCGAGCCGCGGAGCTGGCCTCGGCCAGCGCGGCGCCCATGCCGACCGACTGGCTGCCCTGGCCCGGAAACAGGAATGCGCGCATGAAAACCCCTTGCTAAGCTGGCTGGCCGGTTAGGCCCGGGCGCGGCGATTGCCAAGCGCGTCCGCCCCGCGCAAGAATGCCGCGATGACGACCGAGGCCCTTCTCGCCCCCCCTTCCCCGCCGCCCGCCAAGCGCCTTAACCGGGCGATGAGCCTGGCGATGGTGGTGGGCACGATGATTGGGTCGGGCATCTACCTCCTGCCCGCGACACTGGCCCCGTTCGGTCCCAATATCATCTGGGCCTTTGCGCTGACGATCACCGGCACGATGCTGCTCGCGCTGACCTTCGCTTGGCTGGCACGACAACTGCCCGGCGGGCCGTTCGTCTATGTCCGCAGCGCGTTCGGCGACACCGCAGCCTTTCTTACGCTGTGGAGCTACATGGTGTCGCAATGGACCGGGGTCGCGGCGGTCGCGGTGGCGGTCGGCGGGGCGATCGGTTTCGTGCTCCCGGGCGTGGCGGGAGGGACCGGCCTGACGATCGTGGCGCTGGGGACCATCGCATTGCTGACCCTGGTCAACTTGCGCGGGGCGCGCGCGGCCGGCTGGGTGCAGGTCGCCGCGACCCTGATCAAGGTCCTGCCTTTGCTGGCGGTGGTGATCCTCCTCGCGGTCCGCTTCGGCGGTACCGGGCAGGTCGAGCCGCTGGCGGCCATGCCCGTCGGCCTCGCGGGGATCGCGGGCGCGGCGGCGCTGATGCTCTTCTCGCTGACCGGGTTCGAGGCCGCGACGGTGACCGCCAATCTGACCGACGACGCCCAGACCAGCGTGCCGCGCGCGACCATCCTGGGCACCGGGCTGACCGGCCTCATCTACTTCGGCGCAACGCTGGCTGCCCTGTTGCTGCTGCCGAGCGCCATTGCGGCGAGCAGCGGCGCGCCCTTTGCCAGTGCCATCGCGCCGATCCTGGGCAATGGAGCGGGCGCCATCGTGGCGGTGATCGCCGCGATCAGCGCCTTTGGCACCTGCAATGCTTTGCTGCTGCTGGCCGCGGGTGTCGGTCAGTCGCTCAGCCTGCCTGGCGATCTCCCCGCCTGGTTTGGACGAACCAATGCCGCGGGCGCGCCGGTCGGCTCGCTGCTCACCGGCGCGGGCGTCGCCGCTTTGCTCGTGCTGGCGAGCCGGTCGGAGAATTTCGTTGAGGTCTATGCATTCATCGCGCTGGTTTCGACCGTGGCGGCGCTGGTGCTCTATGCGGTCTGCGCGGCGGCGGCGCTGAAGCTTCGGACCGCGCCGCGCTGGTGGTGGGTGCCTGCGCTGGCGTTGGTTTATGCGCTTGCGATGTTCGTCGGAGCGGGCGTCGAGGCCACCGCCTGGGGCCTCGCACTGGCGCTGGCTGGACTGCCGCTGCGCTGGCTCAGCCGCCGTACCAGCCCAGCGGCGGCGCGGGCAGACGGGCCTGGGGTATCAGCTGCCTGAGCTTGCTCGCGAAGCTGCGCAGTGCGACCTCGGAAGTCCCGAGCGGGCCGGGCTCATAGGTCGGCGAGCGCATCCCCTCCTGCACCCGCGCGATCAGCTCGGTATCCTCGGCATTGACTCGCCGATTGATCCGCCAGTTAAGGAAGCGCGCGGCCTTCATTTCGCGGCGGGGATCTGGAAGCGCGTAACTAATTTCGCGGATCACGGTCTCAGTCCCCGACACCGGCAGGAATTGCATGAAATCGACCTGGTCGGGATAGATGTCGAAGGCGACATTGGGCCAGAGCTTGAAATAGAGCCATTTGCGGCGGTGACTGGCGGGCAGGTGCGCGGCCTCGGGCAGTAATGCCTGA
>JANPKL010000275.1:0-4294 GCA_031425975.1 Sphingomonas sp. | reverse complement strand
GGGCTGCTTGGGGGCCGCGGCGTGCTTGGCCAGCCGGCGCTTCCGGGCGATCTGATCTTCGTCCCCGTCGATGCCGCGCGCGGTGAATTCTGGGCCCGGCTGCGCGATATCTCCTCGGCGCTGATCCCGCCGCTGGTCGCGGGGGCGGCGCTGACGCGATGAGGATCGTCGATAACACCGTCATTTTGGTCAGGAACCCCTGGTATCGGCGGCTGGCCTATCTGCTTGCCGCGCTGATCGCTGCGGTCCTGATCTTCTTCCCGCGGCCCTATCTGGCGCGGGCCAAGATTGTCCCGCAGGATACCGGTGCGACGGCCGCGAGCACGACTGCGCTACTCGGCCAACTCGGCCCCGGGACACAGGGGATTGGCAGTCTGCTCAGCGGCGGTCGGCCGTCCAACGACTTGTACCTCGTCATCGGCCGCAGCGACTCTGTCGCCAAGGACGTGATCAAGCGCCTGAAGCTGGTTGGCCCCGGGCAGATGTTCCCGACGGAGCGCAAGGCCCGGCTGTGGCTGGACAAAAAGATCGATATCCACTTGCTGCTCGGCGGCGTCATGGAAATTGAGGCGAAGCTCTACGACCCCGCTCTCGCCGAGAAGCTCACTGCGGCCTATGCCCGCGCAATCAGCGACAGCCTTGCCTCGTTCGGCGAGCAGCTGATCAACAATAAGCGAGCGCTCGTCGAAGAGCGTTTCCGTGATGCTACACAGCGTGTCGCATCGGCCGAGGCCGCGATCGACAGTTTTCGTCGGCGAAATAATCTAGCCGAGCCCGAAGCGCAATTCGGTGCGGCGTTATCGAAGCGGACCGATCTCGAGGGGCAAATACAGGCCAAGCAACTCGAACTACGGAGTCTCAGTCAATTCCGCGGGCCAGAGAGTAATGAGCTGGCTGCAGCAAGGAACGAACTGGCTGGGCTTCGTGCTCAGCTTGCACGCACTATAGCTCCTGGTGAGGGGGCGGCGGGACCTAACCTTGCAGCCCTCACAAATGTTCAGTTCCGCTATCTTGCCCTCTATCGCGACCTTCGTTTCCAGCAGGGGATTTACGACATTTATCGCCGCTCTTCCGAGCAGATTGCCGTCGAGGAGATGGCGGCGGAAAGCGCTTCGTATATTCAGGTCATTGATCCTGCCGGTCTCTCTCCCGACCGTCAGTATAATGTTTGGGCTATCGCTTCCTTGGCATTGATTGTGCTGATGGCGCTGTTCACCGAATGGTATGGGCCGGCCACCGGCCTGTTCCGTCGCCCGGCGCGCGTGGAGAGCCGCACGGTCGAAGTCCAGGCCTGATGGGCACTTCCGCGCTCCGTGGCGATACCGTGCAGGCGGCTCCCGAACTGTCGTTCGCCATTCCTTGTTACAACGAGGAAGCCAATGTGGTGGCCATGTACGAGGCCGTCACGCGGGAGGCGGAAACGCATGCCGCCAATCACGAGATCATTTTCATCGACAATGATTCGAGTGACCGGACCCGCGCCCTGTTGCGCGAGATCTGCGACCGAGACCCGCGGGTCCGGGCGATCTTCAACAACAAGAATTACGGCCAGATGCGCTCGCCGACCCATGCGATCTACCAGGCGGAGGGGCAGGCGGTCATAGCCTTGTGCTGTGATTTCCAGGACCCCCCCGCGCTGATCGGCGAGCTTGTGCGCCAATGGCGGGCCGGCGCCCAGGTCGTTCTCGGTCAGCGCCGATCCGAGAAGTCTGGCCTGCTGCTCGGCCTGATCCGGCGCACCGGTTACGGCTTCTTCCGGCGCTTCACCGAGACTCCGCTCATTCCCGGGGCCACGGGCTTTGGCCTGTTCGACCGCGAGGTGGTCGACATGCTTGCGTCATGGAACGAGCCCGAGCCGTTCGTGCGCGGGATGGTTGTCGAAAGCGGCTATCGCATCGCCGTCGTGCCCTATGACCGGCCCGAGCGTGCCGGAGGCAAGAGCAGTAACGGCTTCTGGACGCTGATGAATTTCGCGCTGTCGGGTGTCGGCGTTTCGGCCAAGTCGCTGCTTCGCCTGCAGCTGGTCACCGCCATCTACATGATTCTGCTGGCCGCGATCCTGGCGGTCGTGACCGTCATCCGCTTCATCGTCTACGGCTATTCGCCGCTGCTGCTGGCGTTGACCGTGATGTTCGCCCTGTTCGCGATCGTGCTGTTGTTCCTGGGCCTGATCGGGGACCAGGTCCGCCTCCTGGCCGAGCGGATGCGCAACATGCCGCTAGTGATCGAGGAGGAGAGGCTCAACTTTCCGCCCGAGCGCTGGCTGCCGTCTGAGCGGGCCATCAACCGGCGCCGACTTGGAGGGCGTCCGTGATTAGGCCCGTTCGGCCGATGATCATCGTTGAAACGGGCTTGATGCTCCTAAGCATACTCGCCTTTCTGCGGGTCTACTCGCTCTTCATGAGCAATGGATATCTAAGCGCGCCGTTCGTGTTCGACGTCGGCGACACGTTTATGGATTGGTTCAACACGGCCTATTGGGCCCATAATGGCAACGCCTACTCCGTTTGGCAAACGATCTACCTGCCTCTTTCGTTCGTCATTACGAAATTTTTCGGGAATTCTCGGTGCTACACCGAGGCTCCCTACGACGCACGTGACTGCGACGTTTTCGGCATCGGTTTCATAATCTTCATGTACGTCACTTGTGTTGTCGTGACGGCGATGGCCCTTTGGCGATCAGATCCTAAGACCGCGCTATTCCGAACTATCGCAATCGCTCTTGGTGGGCCTTTACTCTACGCCTTGGAGCGGGGCCAACTATTGATGCTCACTTACATCTCCATGGTTGCAATCTACGGAAACCTGGTCCGCGGTCGCTTCGCCTACGCCCTTAGTGCGGGCTTCATGGCGAACACCAAGGTGTATATGGTTTTGCCGCTGTTCGAATTGGCGGTGAAGCGTAAATGGCGGCTGTTCGAGCTATGCGCGATTGCATCATTAGGTATCTATCTTGTCACCTTGCTCATCATCGGTGAGGGCACTCCATTTGAAATCGCCACCAACCTACAGAACTGGTTCACGGTCCGACTTGGGACCATCTGGGACGAGATGCTGTACACGACCACTTACAAGCCGCTACTACAGCTTGATGTGAGGCAATACCCTGTTCGTGACTATGTCGAGCAGCGCTATGTCGACGCCGGAATGCTTTTCGTCAATATTTATGTGTTCGTTACAAGGCTGGGCGCTTTCTTCTGCATTGCCCTCGCGTGGCTCTACCCACGCACGATCACGACCAATAGGCTCGTGTTTTTTATCCTCATGCAGTCATTTATCGGTCAGAACCCAGGGGGTTATTCCCTCGTCTTGGTTTCTTTTCTTGTCTTCTCTGAGAGAGCAAAGAATTCCGCCACTATCATCGCCATTGTTTGCGCCTACCTCATGTCCTTCGCCGGTGATGTCACACTCACGAAGTTGTTCGATTTCGAGCGCATATCGTGGCTCAGCCAGCGGCTTATCGTGACCGAGTATGTCGTGCCGTGGGGCGCCCTGATTCGGCCCGGCGTCATCGCCATTATGCTGTGGGCGCTGATCATCGATAGCTTGATCACCTTCCACCGGGCAATGCGGCGAGAGCGGCCGATCTGGGGATTGGCGGGGCGGGATGCCCCTGAGGCTCCGCCGCCCGCTCCCCGCGAGGTGCTTTCATGACCCGCTGGACCTTCGCCGACGACTTGGCCGCGATGCACGGCAGCCTGGCCGGCGACTGGCCGAAGCTGGCCGGCAAGCGGATCTTCATGACCGGGGGCACCGGGTTCATCGGGCGCTGGATGCTCGAGGCGTTGCTCGAGGCCGAGCGGCGGACGGGGCTTGGGGTGACGGTCGACCTCCTGTCCCGGGACCCCGACGGATTTGCGCGCAAGGCGCCGCACTTGGCGGCGCATCCGGGCTTCCGGGTCGCGAAGGGCGATGTGCTGGCCTTGCCGCCGCCAGCGGGCCGGTACGACATCGTCATTCACGCCGCGACCGACGCAAGCGCCGACCTCAACGAGAACGATCCGCTGCGAATGTTCGACACGGTCGTGAACGGCACCCGCCAAGCGCTCAACTTCGCCCGCGCGGCGGGGGCGGAGCGCTTCTTCTTCCTGTCGTCGGGCGCGGTCTATGGCGCGCAGCCGTGGGACGTCAGCCATGTCGCCGAGGATTATGCCGGCGGCCCCGACCTTTCCTCGCATCGTTCGGCCTATGCCGAGGGCAAGCGCGCCGCGGAAATGCTCTGCACCATTTACCAAAAGCAGTTCGGGTTGGACGTAGTCAACGCGCGGATCTTCGCGCTGCTGGGCCCCCTGCT
>JANPKL010000274.1:0-3075 GCA_031425975.1 Sphingomonas sp. | reverse complement strand
CATCAGGCCTGGACTTCGACCGTGCGGCTCTCCACGCGCGCCGAGCGACGGAACAGGCCGGTGGCCGGGCCATACCATTCGGTGAACAAGGCCATCAGCACGATCAAGGCAAAGGCGGCGATCGCCCAAACGTTATACTGGCGATCGGGCGATATTCCCGGCGGATCGATGACCTGAATATAAGACGCGCTTTCCGCTGCCAATTCCTCGACCGCAATCTGTTCGGACGAGCGCCGGTAGATGTCGTAGATCCCCTGCTGAAAGCGGAGATCGCGATAGAGGGACAGATAGCGGAACTGGACGCTGGTGAGTGAAGCAAGGTTCGGGCTTGCCACTCCCTGGCCAGGGGACACCGCGCGCGCCAGTTGCGCCCGGAGCCCTGCCAATTCCGACTGAGCCGCCGCAAGTTCGTTGCTTTCGGGTCCGCGGAACTGGCTCAAACTCCGCAGTTCAAGCTGCTTGGCCTGGATTTGTGCTTCGAGCCCGGTGCGTTGCGACAGGGCGGCACCGAATTGCGCTTCGGGCTCCGGCAGATTGTTGCGGCGGCGGAAGCCGTCGACCGCCGCCTCGGCCGATGCGACACGCTCCGTCGCATCGCGGAAGCGAACCTCGACCAGCTTGCGCTTGTTGTTGATCAACTGCTCGCCGAACGAGGCTAGGCTATCGCTGATCGCCCGCGAATAAGCGGTCGTCAGTCGTTGGGCGAGGTCCGGATCGTAGAGCTTGGCCTCGATCTCCATCACGCCGCCGAGCAGCATGTGGATGGCGACCTTCTTGTTCAGCCACAAACGAGCCTTGCGCTCGGTCGGGAATAGTCGATCGGGCCCGACGAGATTGAGCTTCTCGATGACGTCTTGCGCGACCGTGTCGCTGCGACCGATGACCAGATAAAGGTCGTTAGAAGGCCGCCCGCCAGCCAGAAGGCTGCCGATGTTCTGGGTGCCGGGTCCAAGCTGGCCGAGCAGCGCCGTCGTACTGGCAGCGGTAGCTCCGGTGTCCTGGGGCACGACCCTGGCCCGCGCCAGATAGGGCCGCGGGAAAAAAATCAGGGCCGCCGCGATCAGCCCCGCGACCAGATAGGCCAGCCGCCGGTACCAGGGGATGCGAACCCAGACGATGGTGTTCCGGACGATGGTCATCGCGTCAGTGCCGCTCCGGCGACCAGCGGCGGGATCAGGGCCGAGGAGATATCGCGCAGCCGGGCCCAGAATTCACCGCGCGCGGCATCGACGGGGACGAAGATCAGATCGCCCGGAAGCGCCGGCTGGCCAAGCACGCCGCGGCCCCCAAGCAGCCCGCCTCGGCCCGAGGCGAGTGTGCCGTTGGCGCGGATCACGAACACCGCGCCGCGATCGCCGAGCTTCTGCACGCCGCCCGCCCGGCGGAGATAGTCGCCGATGCTCTCGCCGCGGACATATTGGAACGAATTGGGGCTGGGTACCGAACCGAACACGCCGACCGTGATGGGCTGCGGCGGGATGTAGATGTTGTCGTTATTCTCGACCGTGATCCCGGCGGGCAGGGCCGCGTCGACCGGCTGCACATTCAGCACCAGCCGACCATCGGGCTCGCGCTCTTCCAGCTGCGTGACGATCGACTGAACCGCCTGGAGGCGTTCCGCGGTGACGCTGTAATTCTGCGAGGCGGACGTCAGCGGCTGCTGCGTCAGGGTCAGCTCGAGATCGCGGACCGCGCGCTGATAGCTCTTGCGCTGGGTCAGGCGGATGCTGTCGCGGGTGAAGACCGTGCCAAAGGCATAGGCCTGCCGGGTCAGCCCGCCCGCCTGCGCGACAACGGTGCTGAGCGGCGTGCCGGGCCGGACGTAGTAGCGGCCGGGGCGCGCCACTTCGCCGCTGATCGTGACCAGCGCCCCCTGGCGCTCCAACGGCTGGGCGATGCCGATCGCCGACAGCACCCGCAGGACCTCCCCGCGCGAGGCCGTGCGGGTGGACACCTGGGCCGGGGTGAGTTCCTGCCAGCCACCGGGCTTGGTCGGGTCGAGCAGCAGCAGGCGGCTGTTGTCGGCGACCGTGTTCACCCCGCCCGCATACAGCAGCATGTCCTGCGTGGTCTCGTTCGCGCGCGCCTCGTAGATCGCCTCGACGTTGACGCTGCCAAGCACCGCGACCTGGGCCCCGGCGGGCGCGATGAAGATGACATCGCCGTTCTGCAACATGACGTCGGCGCTCTTGTCGCCTTTCAGCAGCAGATCGTAGAGGTCGAAGTCGGACACCAGCCGGCCGCCGCGACGCACCTGGATCGAGCGGAAACTGCCGCCGGCCGACGGGCCGCCTGCCGCAAGCACGGCATTGACCAGGGTCGAAAGGCTGCTGACAGTGTAGGAGCCCGGCGTGCGCGCAAATCCGGTGACGTAGACCGTGATTCCCCGCAGCTTCCCGATCGAGACCGCGACCCGGAAGTTGCGATACTGCCGCGAGACCTGCCGCGCAATCAGTGCCTGCAGGTCGCCGTAGCGGACCCCCGCGACATTGACTGCACCGACTTGGGGGATGAAAATCCGACCGTCATTATCGACCGTCAGCCGAAGGTTGCTCGCTTCGACCGATCCGGTCAGGCCGATCAGGATTTCATCGCCGGCGTTGAGGCGGTAATCCGGCGGCACGGTGGTCGTCGGCGGCGCGGTGAAATCGCGGGCATCGGGCACCAGTAGATTGGCACCGAAGCGCCGGATCGGCTTGTCCGCTACCTCGGACGCAAAGGTCTCGAACTCGCTCAACGGCGTGGGGCGCCGGGCTGATCGGGCCTGCTGCTGACGCTGGCGCTGTTCCTCTCGCTCGGCATCGGACAATTCGCGTTCGTTAATCGGCCGACCGTCAGAATCGGTGATCTCGTCGGCCTCGTAGCGATAGGAGCTTCCGTTATCCTCGACGCTGGTCTGCGACTCCGCGGCGTCGCCCGAGGTCCGCTCCGATGTCCGGTCTTGCCCGTTGCGATCCCGGCTCGTGCCGGAGCGACGGTCCTGGTCATTGGGATCGAGCGGCGAGCCCGACACCTGCGCCATGGCACTTGTCGGTAGCAGCAGGACCGCAAGACTGGCAGCGGCCATGAACGTCC
>JANPKL010000273.1:0-13388 GCA_031425975.1 Sphingomonas sp. | reverse complement strand
CTTCTCCCACACATAAGCGCGGCCGCCGGGCCGGTCGCGGGCTTCGACGATCGTCGTCTGAACTCCCGCGGACTGGAGGCGGATGGCGAGGGCGAGGCCGCCAAAGCCTGCCCCGATGACGATCGCGGACTTGAGTGGGGTGGTCACAAAAACGTCCTTAAAACCTTGAGCGCTTTCAGCAGCGGCACGGGCGGCTTGCCACTCAGGATGCGCAATTTGTCAGATAGGGTGCTTTGACCGGCATAAAAGCGCCCGATCAAGGGGCCGGAAAGGCGGTAGAAGCGCTCCAGCACCTTGTAGCGTCGCGCAGGCTCGGCGGCACGAAACAGCATCGCGGTGAGCAGGCGGTAGTAGCCGCCTTGCTTCCAATGGCGCTGCGCGCGCTTGCGGGTGGCCGCGCCGAGGGTCGTATCGAGCGGGGCCTCGCTCGCCAGAAAGGCGGCGAAGCGGACCGCGTCGGGCAGCGAATAGCTGGTCAGCGGGTGGAACAGCCCGCCGCGCGCTCCGCCCCGGGCAACGGGGTCGCGCTCGGGCCAGAGACAATCGAAGTTACCGCCCATCACGACCGGCAGCGCGCCCTGCTCCTCGCGGCTGCGCTGCGCGATCTGCCAGCCGAAGCGCGCCGCGTAATCGCCGATGCGGTCGCGCAATGTGTCGGCGTCGATGTCGGGCGTGTCGCTGTAATAGGTATCCTCGACGAACAACTCGGTGGGTGAAAAGGGTAGGCAATAGACGAAGCGGTAGCCGTCCAGCTGCTCGACCGTGGCATCCATGACGATCGGGCGGGTCAGGCCATGGCCTTGCGGGATGGTCAGCAGCTGGCCGAGGAATTTCTGCCAGCCGAGTTCGAGACCCTCGGCCTTGCCGCCGCGCACGTCGAGCACGGCACCGGCCTCGATCCGGCGGCCATCGGCGAGGACGACTTGGGTCGAGCCGAGCTCGCTTACTGCGGCGCGCAGAATGGCCTCAGCCGGAAGCGCGGCGCGGACGGCGCGGTCGAGCGCTTCGCTCTCGATCGTCTGGTAGGTGGCGTCGAGCGTACGGGCATGGGCCGGGAAGGCGATGTCATAGCCCTGCCAGCGATGGCCGACGAGCGGCTCGACCAGCCAGCGGTGTTCGGGCGCGACGTCGCTGTCGAAGAAGGACCAGAGGTGATTGCCGCCGATGGTCGCGCCGGGTTCGACGAGCACGATATCGAGCGCGGGCCGGTCGCGGCGCAAGGCGAGGGCGCAGAGCCCGCCGGCCAGTCCTCCTCCCACGATCACCAGGTCGACGTGCTTCATCCCGCGCGGCTCTAGCGGCGCGGGTTGCGGCTGGCGACCCCGCCCTGCGGCTGTTAAGCCAGCGTTGGGGAATGAGGCTGCAGAGGGGCGGCATGAACAGGTTGATCATCGCATGTGCCGCATTGTCGCTGACCGCTGCGGCGCCGGAGCCGATGGCGTCGGTCGGAGGCGACCTCGTCGTCCAGTTGACCGGCCTGCGCAGCGCCAAGGGCAAGGTGCATCTGTGCCTGACCTCGAGCGCGACGCGCTTTCTTAAATGCCAGGACGATCGCGGCGCGTTGGCGCGCACGGTGGCGGCTGGCCATGCCCAGTCGTTCGACCTCGGCCGGGTGCGACCGGGGGCCTATGCCCTGCTGATCGTCCATGACGAGAATGCCAACGGCAAGCTCGACATGATGATGGGCATCCCGCGCGAGGGGTTCGGCTTTTCGAACAATCCGGCGATGAAGCCGCGCGCGCCCAAATGGGACGAAATCCGCTTCACCATGCCGGCGGCGGCGCTGAAGCAGCAGGTGCGAATCCGCTACGTGCTCTAGACGGCCCCGATCAGGATGGCGGTCCGACGGATCTGGCCGAGTTCCGCGTTCCGCGCCACGCAATCGCGCGGCGTAGCCGTTTGTGCAGCCGGGCATGGAGCGGGTAGAAAGAGATTACGGCGACCCCGACGAGCGCGAAGGTGCCGCCACCGACAAGCATGATCGCGCGCAGCGCCTCGAGCGTCTGCGCGGATTGGGGCTGGTTCGCGCGATAGCCGAAGAAGCCGAGCAATTCGCCCAACGCCGCGGCGGCGAGCCCGAGCGCGGCTTTCTGGATCAGCGAAACGAAGCCGAACACTGCCCCTTCCGAGCGGATGCCGGTGCGGAACTCCCCATATTCGACGGTGTCGGGCATCATCGACCAGAAGCCCAGATAAGTGGCCCCGGTACCGAGGCCGATCATGGCGATCAGCGGCAGGAACAGGCCGGTCGAGACGGGCAGCAGGAACAGGCCGAGGAAGCCCGTGACCGCGATCAGCGCGCCGCTCATCCACATCACCCGCTTGCTGGTGCGCTTCATCACTGCGGTCCACAGCGGCATCGAGAAAGCGATGGCGGCGGTCAGCGCGGTCAGCGCGAGCGGGATCAGATCCTCGCGCCCGAGCACATATTTGCAATAATAAGGGAGGGTTTTGGAGAACATGGTCCCGCCGAACGCCCCTGCGAGCATCGCCAGGCAGACGATCCAGAAAGCGCGGTTGCGGCGGAGCATGGCGACCATCTCACGCATCGTGGGATGATGCTCGTCGGGTGCCGGCGCCTCCTCGCGGGCGGTGGCGAAGACGATCACGAAGACGAGGCTGGCAAGGCCCCCATAGAGAAGCGCGGTCCAGAAGAAGCCCTCGCGCCCGCCGCCGAACAAGGCGACGAACTTCAATGTCGAAAAGGCCACGAACAGCCCGCAGCTGGTCGCCGCCACCATCCGGATCGAGGCCAAAATGCCGCGTTCCTGCGCGTCCCCCGTCATGGTCGCGGACAAGGCGAGATAGGGCATGCCGACCACCGCGTAGAGCGTCCGGAACAGCATGTGCGTAGCGATGGCGAACAGCAGGAGCGCCGTGCCCTCGAGCGGTACGGGCAGGAACATCAGCGCCCAGCTCAACGCCAGCGGGACCCCGCCGAACAACAGATAAGGACGGTAGCGGCCCCAGCGCGTGCGCGTACGATTGGCGAGATAGCCCATGTAGGGGTCGAAGATCGCGTCCCACATCAAGGCGATTGCAAACACCCAGCCCGCCGCGGCCGGCGGCAGGCCGAGCACGTCGGTATAGTAGAAAATCAGGAACAGGCTGGCGGTGGTGAAGAAGAGATTGAACCCGAAATCGCCGACGCCGTAGCCGATCCGGGTGCGGGTGGGGAGGCGATCGAGGCTCACAGCATGATCTCCGCCGACAGATCGATGTCGGTCGCATCGGCGCCCGTCTCGATGCGATACAGGCCCGGCTCGAGCCGCCACGAGGCGGTCGCCGGATCGCGCCACATCAGATCCGCCAGAGGAATGTCGAGCGACAGCTGGCGGCTTTCTCCGGGGTGGAGCGCGGCGACGCGGGCAAAGGCCTTGAGCGCGCGCGGCCAGCGCGGTTGGATTTCGCCGGGAGAGGAGACGAACAGTTGGACGACGTCGTCGACGATGCGCTGGCCGTCGTTGCGGACGGTCAGGCTGGCCTGCAGGCGGTCATTCGCACGGCGCACGTGCAGGGCACGCTTCTGGATGGGCGCGTAGCCAAGGCCATGTCCGAAAGCGTAGCGGGGCGCTACCCCGTCGCGCAGCAATTTGGCATAGCCGTGCCAGTAATCGTAGGTGATCGCAGTCGCGTCGCGATCGAAATGGGGATAATCCTCGGCGCGCCTGGCGACGGTGAAGGGCAGGCGGCCCGAGGGGCTGACCTCGCCGAACAACAGGCGAGCAAGGGCAGTCCCGCCGGCCATGCCGCTGTAAAAGGTCTGCAGGATGCCGGCGACCTTGTCATGCCAGCTCTCGACCAGCACTGCCGAGCCGGCGACCAGCACCACGACCACCGGTTTGCCGCTGGCGATGGCCGCGTCGATCAGCGCCAGCTGCGCTGCGGGAAGGCCGAGGTCGAGCCGGTCGCCGCCGATCGACTTGGGACGGGGCGGGCTGTTCTTGCGCGCTTCCTTGAGAACTTCGGGGACATGCTCGCTGCCTGCCTGGCCGAGCGCGAGGTCCGAGGGGATATACTCGCCCTCTTCCTCGGCGGTGTAGCCGGCGATCACCACCACCGCATCGGCGGCGCGGGCGGCCTGCCCGGCAGCATCGAGATCATCCTCGTCGCCGACCAGCACCGCGTCATCGCCCAGAAAGGCGCGGAGACCGGCCAGCGCGGTCACGACCTGGGGCGCTCGCACCCGGCTCGAACCCAGGTCGCCGGTATTGTCGAGCGCAGCGAGTCGGCCGAGCACGGCCAGCTTGCCGATGCGCGCCCGGTCTAACGGCAGCGCTCCGTCATTGGCCAGCAGCACCGCCGATTTCTCTGCCGCCTCGAGCGCCAGCGCGCGGTGATCGCGGCAGGCGACCAGTTCCTCGCCATAGTTTTCGAGCGGCAGTTCGCGGCCGCAGATTGCCGCCTGGGTGGCGAGAATGCGGTGGCAGGCGAGGTCGATCACCCGGGGTTCGATCGCGCCGCTTTCGACCGCCTTCACCAGTCGCTCGCCGAACACGATCGGCTCGGGATTTTCGATATCGAGCCCGGCGGCCGCGCCATAAGGTTCGCGCACCCCCATCACCCAGTCGGAATGGACGAAGCCGGTAAAGCCCCATTCGCCGCGCAGGACGTCGGTGAGCAGGCGGCGGTCCTGTCCACAATATTCGCCGTTCACCTTGTTGTAAGCGCTCATGACGCTGCCGATGCCAGCGTCCAGCACATGCCGGAAATGCGGGAGATAGATTTCGTGAAGGCTGCGCTCATCGACACTCACGTCGATCGTGAAGCGCGCATTCTCCATCGAATTCAACGCGAAATGCTTGACCGTCGCAATCACGCCATGCGCCTGGATGCCCAGGCCCAGCGCTGCCCCCATCCGACCGAGGTGATGCGGATCCTCGCCATAGGTTTCTTGCGCGCGGCCCCAGGCGGGATGGCGCAGGAGGTTGATGCATACCGCGCCCGACAGGTTGCAGCCCTGTGCCCGAACCTCCTTGCCCATTGCTTCGCCGATACGTCGTTCCAGATCGACATCGAAGGACGCACCGCGCGCCATCGAGCAGGGAAAGCACGTCGACTGCCCGCGCGCGACGCCGCGTGGCCCGTCGGTGAAATAGAGTGGCTCTATACCGAGGCGCTCGATCCCCCCGCCCGCCCGGTAGGGTCGGGCGCCCCACACGCCGCCATCCTCGCCGAACGCAGCGAAAAAGCCGCGTCCGGACATCATGCCGACCTTTTCCTCGAGCGTGGCGGCGGCGAGCGTGTCGGTGATGGAGGTCATGGCTCAGCTCGCAACGGGAAGGGTATCGGGGACCTGGCGCAGGCCCAGCGGCTCGAACCGATCGACCGCCGCCTTGAAGCGGGCGGCGAGGTCGCTGGCTACCTGTGGATTCCGGGCGGCGAGATTGACCGTCTCGCCGGGGTCGCGCGTCACGTCGAACAGCAACGGAAAACCAAGCTTGGCGAGCGGGACATTGTAGCTTCGATAATAAGTGCGCCCGACATATTTCCAGCGCGCGGTGCGCAGGGCGGCGACCCGTTCGTTGTTGAACAGGAGGAGCTGCTCGTGCGGGCCGGGGCCTCCTTGCCGCCACGTGGCCAGTTGGCTGCGGCCGTCGATGGTCGTTGCGGGAAGCGTGGCTCCGGCGACCTCGGCGATGGTCGGGAGGAGGTCGATGTTCATGCCGATGGCGTCGCTCACCCGCGGCGCGAGCCCGCGCGGCCAGTGCGCGATCAGCGGGACCAGATAGCCGCCATCCCAGCCGGCACCGCCCTTGCGACCCTGGGCCGGGCCGGCCGAGCCTTCGAACCAGGGACCATTGTCGCTGGTGAAGAGGATCAGGGTATTGGCAAGCTTGCCGCTGCGGGCCAGCGAGGCCACCAGTCGCCCGACATGCGCGTCGAGCTCCTCGACCACGTCGCCGTAGCGCCCGGCTTCGGAGCGGTCGGCGAAGTCGGCCGCGGGCCGCAGCGGGATGTGCGGCGCGGCAGGCATGATGGCGATAAAGAAGGGCCGGTCGCGCGGGCGCTCGGCAAAGGCGATCGCGGCATCGAAGGTGTCGCGGGTCAGGCGCTCCTGGACCGCCGGTTCTTCGGCGAGGCTGCCGTCCTGTCGGCTGCGGTAAAAGGGCAGCGGCCGCATGTCGTTGGAGTAAGGGATGCCGACGAACTCATCGAAACCGTGACGCATCGGCGGCCAGGCCGGAGCGGCGTGGCCGAGGTGCCATTTGCCAGCCAGCAAGGTGGCATAGGCGGGCTTGAGCATCTCCGCGATGGTGATCTCGGATAGGGGCAGGCCGTTGTTATCCTTGGCCTGGATCACTTCGTGGGCGAGCCCGGTACGGATCGGATAGCGCCCGGTCAGCAGCCCTGCGCGCGACGGCGTGCAGACATTTGCCGAGGCGTAGAAATCGGTCAGCCGCACGCCGCGACGGGCGAGGCGGTCGATGGTGGGCGTGCGAATGAATGGCGACCCCATGCACGACAGGTCGCCCCAGCCAAGGTCATCGGCGCAGACGAGGACGATGTTGGGCCGGGTGCGGGCGGCGGGCTGCGCCGTGCCGGCACCTGAAAGCAGTCCCCCGCCAATTCCGGCGAGGATCTGGCGGCGGTCGACCCCGCCGCTCATCGACAGGCCGGATTGGCGGCGGGGACGGCAAGAAAGGCGATCGCGCCGCCTGGCACGGTTACGGTCCCGTCGACCGCCATCGGCTGCATCGACGGCATCCGGTCGCCCGGCCCGAGCGCAAGCGGCCGGCCATTGACCAGCGCCTGCCTGAGGTCGGAAGATCCGGTCAGCGTCAGGACCGATGCCTTGCCTCCGGCCCCGAAAAGCCGGGGTTGCGTCGCCAAGTTGATCGCGACCAGGCCAACGCCCCCCGGCTGTCCCTTGAGGCAATGCGCGTAAAGGCGGAGCAGGGGATCCGCCTGCGGGACATTCAACACCCGCTCGCCCATCAGTCGCGACCACAGCAACGCCGCCCAGTAATTGGGGCGCGGGGCGAAGCTGTCATTGTCGAGCAACGCATATTCGCCGACCGCAAGCGTATTGTGCATCACTACCTGTACCCCTTGCCGAGCGAGACGGCCGAGCTGGTCGACATAGCGCGGGGTGTCGCGGAAGCCCGAGGCCCAGCGGCTGCCGCCGCACGCCGCCTGCGCGGTCTCGGTCAACCAGATCGGACGACCGCTCGCGTGGGTGTCACGCAGGACGCGGTACATGGACAGGGCGCGGTCGGAACGGGCGAGCCAGTCGGGGTCGAGCGCCTGCGCCTCGTTGACCGCAAGCGGGCCGCTGGTAGCGCAGCGTTCCGAAACCCCGCCATAATAATGATAGGACAGCACGTCGATCGGCGCGCGCTGGGCGGCCAGCAATCGATCGGACGGCAGCAGCTTGACCCCCGCGGCGGCGGCGGCGCGCTCGGTCAGGGTGCCGTCGCCGACTGAACCTGGACCGAGCACCAGGGCGCCCGGCGCGGCAGTTCGGAATTCACGGACGAACAAATCATGGTCGCGGCCCCAGTCGGCCGGGGTATAGCCATCGGGCGCGCCGGTCGCGGCGATGAGATTGGGCTCGTTGACGAATTCGGCGCCGACGACGCGGATACCGAGCGCGGCGGCATCGCGCAGGAACAGCTTCATCTGGTCGGGCTGCCAGCGTCCCGCGGCATCGCGGGTGCCGGCACTCCCGGCAAAGCTGGTGACGAGGCTGCCGCCGGTATGGCGAAGATAGTCGGCGAGACCGCGCAATTGACGGTGGGTGAGCGTCTGCGCAAATCCGGCTGGCCGCGCCGCGTTGGAGCGGCCAGCGTAATAACTGGTGTTGGCCCAAGTTCCGCTGACCCGGACATAGGCCGGACCGAGCGCCCGGGCGAGCTGGCGCAGTCGCTTGTTGCCGAGGTCGATCGGGGGTCGGTAGCCGTAGCGGTCTTCAGGCGTGCGGATCGGGCCGAGCAGGCGATAGTCGCGCCAGAAGCGCCCGCCGGTCAGCTCGACCATCTCGATATTATAGGATTGGAAGTGCGGATCGACCGTGCCCACCGACGGCATCGCCGACGGATCGAGCGTGATCGCTGCCACCGCCGCCGCCGCTGCCGCCAGTCCTGTCACTTACTGGCCGAACTTCAACGCCAGCGATGCCCCAATCAGTCGCCGCGAGTCGGGGGCATAGAATTGCGAATAGACTCCGACGGCGTTCAGCACCGGCTGGCTGATGATGTTGGTGGCATAGTAGTTGTCGAGCAGATTGCGCGCCCAGAGCGTGGCCGTCCAGCGATTGTCGGCAGCGCCGATGCCGATGCTGCCGCCGAGCAGGCCATAGCTTTTCTCGACCAGATTGGGATCGCCCGCAGCCGAGAAGCTGACCTTGCTGCGCCAGCTCCAATTGGCTTGGCCAAAGGCCTTAAGGTCGCCGACCGGCGCCTCGTAGCGCCCGAATAGCGAGTAATTATACTTTGGCACGTTGGACAGGCGATTGCCGGTGCCGTTGGTGACCGCGGTCGCGCCCGCCGCCGCAGAGGAGCGGATACACTGCCGATCGGAGGTTCGAACCGTCCCGAAGGCGAGGATCGGCTGGCCGGTGAAGCAGGCGATATTCTCGAACTCGCCATATTTCGCGTCGAGCCAAGCGCCATTGGCGCGTAGCGTCAGCCCTTCTGCCGGTCGGGCGTTGAGCTCGACCTCGACACCCTTGGTATTGAGTTCGCCGGCGTTGGTGACGCGGAAGCGACCGGGCACGACGCCCTGGTCGAACACCTGCGCCTGGAAGTTCTTGTAGTCGGTGCGGAAGGCCGCGACCGCGAAGCCGAGGCGATTGTCGAGGAAGCTGCCGCGCGTCCCAATCTCGTAAGTCGTCGGGATTTCGGGGCGGATGACTTCGGTGACGCTGGTGGTGACGCCCAGCGTGTTGATGCCGGGGCCTTTGAAACCGCGGGCGTGGGTCGCGTAAACCATCACTTCGGGCGCGACA
Organism: Sphingomonas sp.; assembly: GCA_031425975.1. Taxonomy (GTDB): domain Bacteria; phylum Pseudomonadota; class Alphaproteobacteria; order Sphingomonadales; family Sphingomonadaceae; genus Sphingomicrobium. The sequence goes on along the minus strand of JANPKL010000273.1, from coordinate 4,438 downwards.
TCGACCTGTCCGGTGACGCGGTAGGACCAATTGTTGGCGCCGGTGTTGCCGTTGATCGTGCCCGAAAAGCGACCGGGAATGGTGGCGGCCGCAGTCTGTGACTTGAGCTGGGTCAAGACGAGGTCGACATCCTCCTTGGTGTAGCGCAGGCCGCCGATCAGCTTGATCGCCGGGGCCGGCCGCACCGTCACCTGCCCGAAGACGGCGCGGCTCAGATTCTTGGTGTTGGTGTCGAGCGTGGTACCGAGCTGGGTCGGCAGGGAGACGGCGCCTAGCGTGCCCGTCTGCTCGCTCGCGGTGATGTTGCGCTGCTTGTAATAGAAGAGGCCGGCGACCCATTCGACCGTGCCGCCGCCCGGCGAGGCGAGGCGGAATTCCTGAGACATTTGCCGGAGGCGCGACGTGCCCTTGTTGATCTCGAGAATCGGGAGGGTCAGCAGATCAGGGTCGTTATTGTCGCTGTTGACCCAGCTGCGCCAGGCGGTGATCGAAGTGAGGGTGGCAAAGCCCAGCTCGATATTGGCCTCGCCCGAAACGCCACCGGCATCGACGTCCTGGAAGAAGCGGCGGTTTGCGGCAATTTCGTCATTGCCCCGGCGCGGGACGATTCCGACGGCGGCATTGGCCGCGCCGAACGGGGTGGTGAGCGGGGCCGACAATGCGGTCCAGGCGCAACAGCTGCTGTCACGCTTGAGATAGTCGGCGCGCAGTTCCAGGTCGATCCCGGCGGCGGGCTCGACGCGCAATTTGGCGCGGTAATTCTGTTCGTTGCGGTTGTTGACGTCCTCGTTGCGGGCGATGTTGTCGATCGTGCCGTCCGCGCTCTGATGACCGACCGCGAGTCGGAAGGCAGCCTTGTCGCCGATCGGAAGATTGACTGCGGAGCTGACCTTGACCTCGTTGAGGGTGCCGTAGCTCGCGAAGAGATCGGCCGAGGTGACACCGAGCTGCGGCCGCCGGGTGGTGATGGAGATGACTCCCGCGGAAGCATTTTTGCCGAATAGCAGGCCCTGCGGGCCGCGCAGCACTTCGATCCGGTCGACGTCGAGCAGGTCGCTCGTCGCCTGTCCCGAGCGCCCGAGCACCACGCCGTCGATGACCACGCCGACGCTCTGCTCGACGGTGTCGGAGAAAATGGCGGTGCCCACGCCGCGAATGGCGAACCCCTCGCCGCGACTATTGGCGGAGGGCGTGAAATTAAGGCTGGGATTGACCTGGCGCAGGTCGGTGACGGTCGTGATCTGCTGTTGCTGGAGCGCGTTGCCGGCATAAGCGCTGACCGCGAGCGGGACATCGCGAAGGCGCTCGGCGCGGCGCTGCGCGGTCACGACGATATCGTTCGGATCAGCCGATAGCGAATCGTCTTTGGTCGTTTCTGGAGCAACTGGCCGCGGCGCCGATTGCGCCTGTGCCAAAGAGGGGATGAGAGCGCTACCGGCCACTCCCAATGCAAGCGACAGCCTGTTCGATATCATGTCAAACCCCCTCCAAGGCCTCGCGCAATCAGCGGCGAGGAGGTGATGCTACGCGCAATGACGGTTTGTTGACAAGACTATTTGACCGAACGGTCTATTTCCTTGCGAAACAGGCAATCGAGGGTGAGCATCGCCAGCTCGGCCAATCGCTCTCGGCTCGAAAAATCGGTCCCGAACGCCCGCTCCCACATGGCAACCTGGGCAACGATCGTATTGATGGCGCTGGTCAGCACTGCCTGGATTAAAGCCGGGTCGCCAGGCGGCAGCGCTTCATGGAGCTGGAGCGCCCGGATGATCCTGCCGGTAACCTGGACATGCGCGCCGAAATGCCGATCGACCAGCCATTCGGATCGCCACGAAGGGGTCGCGCCTTCGATGAAAGGAATGCGGATATAGGCCGGCCAGGTGACCGCCGCCTCGACGAACAGCAGCAAGATCCGTTCGAGGAGGGCGCGCGACGGCGGGGTGTCGCGCGGCCAGCGCTCCTCGAAGAAGGCATCGACCTCAACCCAGAGATGCTCGACCGCGGCCTTCCACAGGCTGTCCTTGTCGGGATGATGGTAGAGGAGGGTGGGCTTGGCCACGCCCGCCACCAGCGCCAGTTCCGACAGCGATGTCCCGGCATAGCCGCGCTCGGCGAACAACTTGACCGCGGCATCGAGGATCTGGCCCTGTGCCTTGCGGCCTCGGAGATTGGTGCGCGGTGCGTGAGCGACAGGCTTGTTCATGAGGTCCGGCGGTTAGCGCATTGCGCGCACCTTGTCACAAGGCCCGCGGCACAATATAAATTGACCGCACGGTCAGGATTACAGCCATGATGCTCGATATTTCGCAGAAAGAAGCCTTCGAACGAGACGGGTTCGTCATCCTCAGGGGCTTTGCCGATCCCGCCATCGGGCAGCGGATGGCAGAGGAAACGATTCGCGCAATCCGTGCCGATCCGCCTTCCGCGCATCCTGGAGAACCCGCTTATGTCCTTGCCGACGGTTTGTTGATCCAGCCCGAGGGCAAGGTCCCGGAGCATGCCGAGGGGCCGGAGGATTATGTCGCCAAGGTATTCAATCCGCACCTTTCCGGAGCGGCGCATGACTTTGCCGTCGGCAAGGAGGCGGCCGATGTCGTGGCGTCTCTGCTGGGAGAGAACATCGATGTCTTCCAGTCGATGTTCATCCTCAAGAACCCCGGCGCGTGGGGACAGCCGTGGCACCAGGACAGCTATTATTTCAACTTCGACCATCAGCCGCAGATCGGGCTGTGGCTGGCAATCAGCGAGGCCACGCTGGAAAATGGCTGTCTGCTGGTCCTGCCGGGATCGCATCGGCGGGCGATCGAGACCCACGTCCCGGATGTCCGGCCCGGCGCCAACCAGGGCTATCTGGAAGTGCATGGCATCGACGAGAGCGCGGCGGTGCCGGTGACGATGGAGCCGGGCGACCTGCTCGTCTTCCACAGCTATCTGCTGCACAAATCGGTCGACAATGAAGGCCGCGGCCGCCGCGCGGCGATGGTCTATCATTATGGCCGCGCCGGCACCCGCAATCTCAACCCGCCGGAAATGCGGGCAATCCAGGAAAGGGTCACGCGTTGGATCAAGGTTCGCCGCAGCAGTCCGGTGACAGTCTGAAGGAATCCTTTCATCCGGCGACCGAGGAAGGTCTGGCGGCCGTCGCAGCGATTCGTCAGATGCTGACGGCTCGCGGCGGTGATCTCGGTCTCTCCTACGCCGAGCGCCGCGCGGGAATGCAGGCGTTTGCCGACAGCCGGGCCTTGCCCGACGGCGTGGTCATGCGGGACCATCGTCTCGGCGGAATTCGCACCCGCATCGTCGCGCCTGCGGCCGGCGGCAGCGGCGATTGCCTGTTCCTACACGGCGGTGCCTTCGTGCTCGGCTCCCCCGAGACGCATGCGGGGCTCGCGGCGCGCGTTGCGCTGGCCGCCGACATGCGGGTTCACGCCATCGATTACCGGCTCGCGCCCGAACACCCGTTTCCAGCGGCGATCCAAGATTGCGTTGCCGCGGCAGAAGCGCTGGGGCTGGAAGCCGAGCGCTTTGCGATGATCGGGGACAGTGCCGGGGGCGGGCTTGCGCTTGCCGCGACCTGCCGTCTGCGCGGACGAGCAACGCTGCCTTATGCGCTGATGCTGCTGGCACCCTGGGTCGACCACCGGCTGACGGCGGCCAGCATCGCGGCCTCTCGTGAGGTCGACCTGGTGCTCAACCCCGAAGGTCTGGCCCGCGATTCCGCCGCCTATCGCGGGAATGTCGATTCCGCCGATCCCAGAGTATCGATCCTGCTCGACGACCTCAGCAATCTCCCCCCGACGCTGATCCAGGTGGGGGAGCATGAGATGCTTCGAGACGATGCCAGCGCCCTGGCCCGGTCGCTGCACGGCGCCGGCGGGGACGTCGCACTGCAGGTGTTTGGCGGCATGATCCACGGCTTCTATGCCTTTGCCGCGCCGGAATCGAAGCTGGCGATCGGACTGGGCGCGGACTGGCTCTCGCGGAAGAATGAAGCGCGCTGGTGACCCCTATGAGAGGATCTTCTACTCAGCAGAAGGCCGGAAAACTGCAATTCTGCCGTGCGCGGCTTTGTAGCCCTTGTACACACCTTCTGTACTCACGAGCCAGTTATTGGCGGTTTCCTCGGTGACCGTGTTTCCATCTAGTTACGAGGTCAAGGGAGCAGTCCCCGGCCTACACAAAGGCGTTCTGCAGGGTCCGCTTTGTGCCCACGACGGTCATCTAAGGGCGTCAGTAGCAAACCCCAAAACGGACACTCAGGAGTGGTGCAATCTCCAAGCGAGGGCTTTGTAGTTTTTCGGTCGAGGCGGCGTCCACCTCCAGGCTCACGTTCGCGCGCCTCGCCGACCGCCGTTCATCGACGGTAAGAAATCGACGAACGGCAGTGAAGGAGGCTTGTATCGAAGCTACAAATGTAGCAGACGCCACAAATGTAGCT
>JANPKL010000272.1:0-1794 GCA_031425975.1 Sphingomonas sp. | reverse complement strand
CCGGTGAAGACGCGGCCCTGGCCGACGGCGTCAATCTGCTGCGGGCTCTTGCGGCGCGCCTCGGCGACAATCCCGAGGAATTTGGCGTAGGTGCTGCCGACGCCGATCTGGAGCAATTGCGCGGCTTCGGGGCTGGGACCCTTGAGCAGGTCGGGTTCGCCAGTCAGCGAGGTGGTCTTCACGCCGTCGGCATTGACCCCGATCTTCTGCAGGCTGCCCTGGAAGCTCGGCAGGATCCCGAACACGCCGATCGAGCCGGTGATGGTCGCGGGTTCGGCGACGATGTGGCTGGCGGCGGTGGCGACCCAATAGCCGCCCGATGCCGCGACATTGCCCATCGAGGCGACGATCGGGATGTTCTTCGCCTTCGCCGCGAGCAGGGCCTGGCGAATGCGCTCGGACGCCAGCACCGAACCGCCCGGGCTGTCGATTCGCACCACCAGCGCCTTCAAGTCACCAGAGGCGAGGCCTTTTTCGATCGCCTCCGCGATGCTGTCGCCGCCGGCGGTGCCGAGCGGCGCCTTGCCGTCGACGATGTTGCCCGCGATCGTGACCACGCCGATCGGCCCCGTCTCGCTGCGATCGACTTCGGCGGCGACATAGCGGGCGAGCGGGATGCGCTTGTAGCCGCCGCGGGCCTTCACATCGGCCCCGCCGAGCTCGGCCAGGCGGGCCTCGAACACGCGCCGCTCGGCGACCTTGTCGACCAGCTTGGCGGCCAAAGCAGCGCGAGCGAAATCATTGCCATTGGCCGCGACCAGCTGGGCTGGCGAGCGGACCAGCGCCTCGACTGCGGCGGCGGGGCGGGCCTTGCGGATGTCGTCGCGCCAGGTCTCGAACAGGCCGCCATAGAGCGCCGAGGCATTCTCGCGCGCCTCGGGGCTCATGTCGGAGCGCAGGAAGGGCTCGACCGCGCTCTTGTAGGTGCCGACCTTGTAGACGTTGGCGGTCACTCCGAGCTTTTCGAGCAGGCCGGCGAAATAGAGGTTGTTGCCGCCGGGCCCAGTCAGAAGCACCGCGCCAAACGGGTTGAGCCAAATCTCCCCGGCATGGGCGGCGAGCTGATAGCTGTCGTCGGTATAGCCGGTGGCATAGGCGAGCACCGGCTTGCCCTTGCGGCGGACCTCGGCGAGCGCATCGCCAAGGTCGGCGACGATGGTCTGGCCCGCGGAAAAGCCGTCGAGGTCGAGCGCGACGGCCTTGACCCGGTCGTCGTCGGCCGCCTCGGCGAGCGCCGCGCGAACGTCGCGCAAGGCATAGGCGCTGGGCGCGGAACCGCCGCCGGCAAGCGCGGAGATCTGCTGCTCGGCGGGCTGTTCGACCACCCCGCGCCCAAGGTCGAGCAGAAGCACGCCATCGGCCACGGTCGGCGCGGGACGGGAGCTGAGCAACGCGTAGAGGCCGGCGAAGAACAGGATCATGAACAGGAGGACGAGCGCGTCCTTCACTCCGACGAGGAGGCCCCAGATGGCCTTGGCGACGCGCATGATGGTGATCCTCGGGAGGGGGTGAGCTGGTTTGGAGATAGGTGAGGGCGCGGGTGAGGGGAAGGGTGTCGTCGGGTTGCCGCCCGGCGGCCGCCGCCGTAACGCCGCCGCCATGCCCGAGCTCGCCACCGCCCCCGCTTCCGCCCGCGACGAGCTGCGTGCCACCTTTCGGCTGGCCTGGCCACTGGTGCTCGCGAACCTTGCGGGGATCGCGATCACGACCACCGACGTGCTGATGCTGGGCAGGCTCGGCGCGCAGCCGCTCGCGGCCTCGGCGCTGGCGGTGAACTTGTTCAATTTGCTGCTG
>JANPKL010000271.1:0-11588 GCA_031425975.1 Sphingomonas sp. | reverse complement strand
AGGCGGGTGCCGCCGACGAACGCCGCGCTATGTCCGGCCTGGAGCACGCGCTGCTCTCTGAAGTCGCGGCTGGCGGACGCGCCGAAATAGGTGACGTCCTGGTTGCGCAGCAGGCCATAGGCCTCGACCCGGGCGTAGCCGATCTCACGGCCGAGTTCGCGCGAGCCGGCGTTGTTGACGTTGGCGATGACCGAGAACGGGCGGTAGATCACGTTCAATTCGCCGATCACTTCGCCGACCTTGGTCCCGGCCGGGCTGAGCGACAGCTGGACGTCGAGCCCGGGAATGTCGCCGGCGGCCAGCAAGATGCGTTCGGCATCGCGCTGGTTTAGCGGATCGAGCGACTTCAATTGCTCGGCCCGGCCTTCGAGCGTCCGGCGATAAGGCGGCGCGTCGCCGCGCACCCGCACCTCGACGATCTTGGCGGTGATGACTTCGAGCTTGAGTTCACCCGTCTCGATCGCCTGGGGCGGGATCTGGACCGAAGCGATGTAGCCGGCGCGCTGCAGCCGGGCGTTGGCGGTGTCGCGCAGGTCGCAGACCACGGCGATCTCGCGTTCGCCGCCGGCGGGCGGCGCGATGTCGCCCAGCAGGGCCAGGATTTGCGGGGCGAGCGGGGCGCCCGCCGGTCCGGTGAAGGCCAGGCGGCTGATGCTCACCTTGAGGTCGGACGAGCGCAGGGGACAGGGCGCAGTGGCGATGGCGCGCTGCGAGTCGATCCGCAGGCGGGGACGCTCGCGTTCGTCGGGGGCCGGCTGCTCGACCTGTTCGCGGCTGGGCACCGAACCGGCGGGCGCGGGCGGTGGAGGCGCCGTCTGCGCTGCCACGGGCCCTGCGACGACCGCGACCGACGCAAGAAGAATCAATGCCCCGTAATTGCCCATTTTTCCCCCTGTAGTCATGCCCCGGAAGCGCCCCACGCCTCTCCGCCGAGCGCATTTACGACTCGGTAACTAAGTCGGGAAGCTAGGCCCGATTGCCGAGGAGTCAAACCGATGTTTATCTTTGGTTAGTGAATGGCTTGGTCGACATTGTTGCCAAAACCGGGCGATCAGCTCCGCCAGGTCAGCCATCGGATGGCAGGATATTACTGCTCCCGACCTGCCTTGCGGAGGGTCGAGGTGAGCGGTTCGAGCATATATTGCATCGCCGTGCGCTTGCGGACCGGGATCTCCACCGCCACCGGCATGCCCGCCCGAAGCTCGAAGGCCTGGCCGCGTACCGCCTTCAATTTGGCAAGCTCGGCCGGGCTGACTTCGACCGAGGCGGTAAAATAGCTTTCCTGCGTCCGCTCGTCGGTAAAGCTGTCCGCGCTGACCCGGGTCACCCGCCCCTCGAGCGGCGCCAGCGCACGATCACTGATGGCGGTGAAGCGGACGAACGCACGCTGGCCGGGCGCGACGTCGTCGCCGTCGGTCGGCGCAAGGCGGGCCTCGATCGTCATCGGGACGCGGTCGGGCACGACGTCGAGCAACTTCTGGCCGGGCGCGATCACCCCGCCACGCGTGAAGACCTGGAGGCCGACGACGGTCCCGCTGGCCGGGCTGCGGATCTCGACCCGGGCAAGCTGGTCGCGCGCCGCGTCGAGCCTGGGCAGAACATCGCTCAGCGCCACTTCGACGTCGCGCAGTTCGCTCGCCACTCGTTCCTGATAATTGCTCTGCGCCTCCAGCGACTGGAGCTGCGCTTCCCCGGCCTGGTCGCGCGACTGGGAGACGGTGGCGGCATATTGCCCGCGCTGACCCTGGAGGTCTGCCCGCGCCCGCTCAAGCGCGCGGAGGCGGCTCTGCGAGACGAAGCCTTTTTCCGCCACCCCGCGAAGCGACGCCAGTTCCTCGTCGAGCGAGCGGATCTGCGCATCGATGGCGGCGACCTGCGCGCGATATCCCTGACCCTGGTTACCGGCCCCCGACATTCGTTCCGAAAAGGCCCCGCGCTTGGCTTGCACCACTGCGAGGCGGGTGCGCAGCTGCGCCTGTTGGATCCGAAGAGCGAGCGCGGCGTCGGCCCGGTCCTCGGTGCTGGTCAGCGCGGCATATTCGCGCGGCTGGACAATCGCACCGCGACCCATTTGCTCGGCCTGGAGCCGGGCGCGCTGGGCCAGCAGGCCGATCGCCTGCCCGCTCAGCGCCCGCTCCTGCGCGTGGACATCGGCCGCAGCGAGGCGGAGCAAAATCTGGCCGCGCGCGACCTTTTCGCCTTCCTTGACCAAGATTTCACCGATCACCCCGCCCTCGCGGTGCTGGACGGTCTGGCGCTGGCCCGACACGACCAGCCGGCCTTGCGCCAAAGCCGCGGCATCAAGCCGCGCGAACAGGGCCCAGCCGAGGAAGGCCACGAAGAACAGGAATGCGGCGGCGGCCCCGAACCGGATGTCGCGCGCCGGATTTTCGGATGGCGATTGACCGAGGAGGGCGTGACTTTCGCCGTCGATCGCACGCGCGGGAATGAGCGACGTCGGCGGCATCAGGCGACACCCTCGACAGGCGCGGCGACGCGGGGGGTCTGCGGCGGATTGAGCTTCTGCAGCACCTCGTCGCGGGGGCCATCGGCCACGATCCGACCCTCGCGCAGCACCAGCATCCGGTCGACGATCGGCAACAGGCTCATCCGGTGCGCCACCAGGAACACTGTCGTCCCAAGCTGCTTCTGCCGCGCCAGGCATTGCGCCAGTTCCTGGTCGCCCTCGGCATCCAAATTGCTGTTGGGCTCATCGAGGATGAGGATCGCGGGTGCCCGGAACAAGGCCCGGGCGAGCGCGATTCGCTGCGCCTGGCCCGCCGACAGCCCGCGCCCGCCGGGGCCGAGCAACTGGTCGTACCCGCCCGGGAGCCGCTGTATCAGGTCATGCGCGCCGGCCTCGCGCGCCGCTGCCACGACGGCTTCGTCGATCGCTTGCGGTTCCTCGCCGAGCCGGTTGCGGAAACGCGCGATATTCTCCTTGATCGTGCCCGCGAACAAGGCCGCGTCCTGAGGCAGGAAGCCGACATGTTCGGCGAGGCGCTCGGGATCCCAGTTGCGGCTGTCGGCGCCGTCGAAGCGGATCAGGCCGTGGGCGGGACGGACGGCGCCGGCCAGGGCGCGGACGAGGGTCGACTTGCCCGCCCCGCTCGGCCCGACCACGGCGACCATCTCGCCGCGCGCGACCGACAGGCCGATATTGTGGAGAATCGGGCGGCGATCGTCGGCCAGGACGTGCATTTGCTCGACCTCGACCCGACCCTCGGGCCGCGGCAAATGAGTCAGCGCAAGATCGGGCGGTGCGGCCCCGAGCAAGTCGTGGAGCATCCGCCAAGCGCCGCGGGCCTGCACGATGGTTCGCCAATTGCCGACCAGCTGGTCGATCGGCGCCAGCGCGCGGCCGACGATGAACATCGCCGCAAAAATGGCGCCAGGACTGATCCGGCCTTCGATCGCGAGCAGGGCGCCGATCCCCAGCGCGAGACTTTGCAGCAATTGGCGAAGGAATTTCGATCCCGCCGACAGCCCGCTCGAGGCAAGGCTCGCTTCGGTCTGGAGGGCGATCATGGTTTCGCGCGCGGCGACATGGCCCGTCACCAGCGCCTCACGCATGCCCAAAGCGCGGACCACGTCGGCCTGGGTGACGCTGCCGTCGAACTCGGCATAGGTCTGGCCCGCGGCGACCTGCGCGCGCTGCAGCTTCTCGCGCGTGACGGTCTCAGTGCGGACCGCCATCAATATGACCAGCAATGCACCGATTGCGGCCAGCAGGCCGACCCAGGGATGGATCAGAAAAGCGATCAGGACGTAGATTGGGACCCACGGCGCATCGAGCAGTGCGATAACCGCCGGGCCCGTCAGGGCCTGGCGGAGGAGGTCGAACTCGCGCACGCCCTGGCGCGCCCCTCGCCCCGCTCCGCCGCCGTCGAGCGACAGGCTGGTGTCGAGGATGGTCCGCGCCACCAGCCGGTCGAGCCGGACACCAGCCAGCACCAGCAGGCGCGAGCGCACCGTGTCGAGCACGGCCATGGTCCCGAGCGCGAACAACAGGACGAGGGTCAGCAGCAGCAGGGTCGTCCCGCCGCGGGTCGGCACCACCCGTTCGTAGACCTGCAGCATGTAGAGCATCGGCATGATCAGCAGCAGGTTGGCGAGCGCGCTGAACAGCAGGGCCCAGCCAAAATACCGCCGGCACGCCCGGACGGCTCGGCCAAGCGCGGTGTCGGGCATAGCCTGAATCATCAAACCGATTCCCGATCCCCGGACCAATCACTGGACTTGGCTGGGGCGGCAGGATTCGAACCTGCGAATGCCGGTACCAAAAACCGGTGCCTTACCGCTTGGCGACGCCCCAGTGCGCGGGCGGCTTATAGCGGTCGGCGCGCGGGCGTATAGGGGTTATGCGGCGCGCGGAGTGCGACGCGGCACGAGAGCGGTCACGCTCGCGCAGCCGCTCGACTGCGGCCGGGGAAGCGGCGCCGCCGGCCGGCCGAACAGAAATCCCTGCAACTGCCCGCAGCCCAGCGCGACCATCAGCGCGGCCTGCTCGGGCGTTTCGATCCCTTCCGCGGTCACTTCGAGCCGGAGGCCGCGGGCAAGGGTGAGGATCGATTCGACGATCGAACGCTCGGGGGGGCGGCCGGGCAAGGCTGCGGCGACCGTGAAGCTGCGGTCGATCTTGATCTTGCTGAAATCACCATTGGTGAGGCATGAATAACTGGCATAGCCCATCCCGAAGTCATCGAGCACGAGGCGAACGCCGATCGCCCGTAACTGGGCGAGCGTCGCGCGGGTAGTGACGTCGCGGGCCAGGAAGATGCTCTCGGTGATCTCGATCTCGAGCCGTTCCGCCTCGAGCCCGCTTGCGGCCAAGGCCTGGATGACATGACCGACCAGCGCCGGTCCGGCGGCCAGCTGTGCACTCGATACATTGACCGCGACCCGCGCGCCGTCGCTCCAGAAGGCGGCCTCGCGGCAGGCTTCGCGAAGCACCCAATTGCCGACCTGACCGATCAGGCCCGCATCCTCGATCACCGGGACGAAGACGTCGGGCGGAACCTCGCCCCGGACCGGGTGGCTCCATCGCAGCAGGGCCTCGCGCGCGATGACCTTGTGGCTCCGGGCATGGACGATCGGCTGATAGGCGAGGCTGAGCTCTCCGCCCTTGAGCGCGGCCCGCAGATCGCTCTCGAGCGCGCGATTCTCGGCGGCCTGCTGGGCCATCCAGGAGGCGTAGAAGCGGAAGCTGCCGCGCCCCGCCTTCTTGGCGCTGTAGAGCGCGAGGTCGGCGCTGCGGATCAATTGTTCCTGCGAACTGCCGTCATCCGGCGCAACCGCGATGCCGACCGTCGCGCCGATATTGAGGTCGGCCAGGCCCACGCGATAGGGGGCCGACAAGGCGATGATGGTGTTTTCGGCGAGCTTGGCCAGGTCTTCCTTCGTGTCGTAGCCGTTGAGAACGAGGGCGAATTCGTCCCCGCCGAGGCGACCGACCCGAACGTCCGGCGACATTCCACTTAGCCGCCGCGCGACCTCGCACAACAACTCGTCGCCGACCGAATGTCCCAGCGTGTCATTGACCAGCTTGAAGCGATCGAGATCCACCAGCATCAAGCCGCAGCTGCCACGTCCACGCTGGCTCAGCAGCAGCGCCTCCTCCAGCAGTTCGCGGATGAGCAGGCGATTGGCGAGGCCGGTCAGGACATCGTGACGCGCAGCCGTGATGCTGTCGGCGCCGCTGAGCCGCGAGGCGGTAATGTCCGAGCCCACGCCGCGCCAGGCGACGACCCGGCCGGCAGAATCGGCGACGGGCTTCCCCGACAGCGACCACCATGCGCGCCCGCCGAGCGCCGGAATGGCGACGTCGCGGAAGGGGCGCTCAAGCATCAGTGCGTCGAGGATGGTTCGCATCCCCGTCGAGACGCTGGCGACCGAGCCCTCCGGATCGAGGATTTCGACGGCGCTTCGGCCGATGAGGTCGCTCGACCGTACGCCCAGCGCGTCAGCCAGTCCGGTCGAGACGTGGCTGACTGTTTGGTCAGCATTTAATTCCCACAGCCATTCGCTACCCGAAGCGTCGAACTCGCGCAGAAGATTGATGAGTTCACCCTTCTCCCGCAGCTCGAGCGAAGCCGCGAGGTGCCCGGTGAACTGGCGCGCATTCCACAGCACCGCAAAGGACAGCAAAGCGGCGAACATCGGCAGCAGCAGTGCGACGACCAATGGCTGCAGCGGCGACAGGCTCCACAGGCCGGCCACCGTGATCACGGCAAGATAGGTCAGCGCCGCCGGGGGCACCGTCGAAAGGGTGACGCTGGCCCCGCTGGCTAGTCCGAACATCACGAGGATTATGATCATCTGGTCATGCTCGGGGGCGCCGTCGAACCAGCGGATCAGGGGAAAGGCCCAGAACAGGCTCAGCAGGAAGATCGGCGGCATGATGGTGCGGATGGTCGGCGGCTTCGTCGCGGCATATTCGCGGTTGCGGCGAAGGCGGAAGATGCGGATCAGTCTGATCGAGCACAGCCCCACAACGGCACCGGTCCAGCCGAGAATCTCACCATGCGGCATCTCGTGCCACAGTGCGATCCCCAGTAGCAGGGCTGCGCCGACATTGACCGCAATGGTCAGCGGCACCAGCCGGACGAAAGCGTCGATCTGCCCCTGGCGTACCTGCGCGGCGAGGCAATCGCGCGGCGGTACCAGGAAGCAAAGTTCGGCGAGGCGCAGATTTCCTTCCCGAATCTTCGAGCCATCGACCGCTTTCGGATCAATTGGTACAGGTTCCACCACGACTTGGCCTAGGCGACGAAAAGCAAACAATCTCTGAATTTTAAGCCCATTAAGGATGAATGGTTAGTCGAGTTGCTTGTGATAGGTTTCGGGCAGCCAGATGGCGCTGACGATGAAGGCCATCACAACCACGGCCACGGTATACCAGAGGCCGGCATAGGCATCGCCCGTGCGGACCACGATATACTGGCTGATGAACGGCAGGAAACCGCCGAAATAGCCGGTGCCGATATGGTAAGGCACGCTCATCGACGTGTAGCGGATGCGGGCCGGAAACAGCTCGACCATGATCGCCGCCACCTGGCCGTACGTCATGGCCGACAGCGCAACCATCACCGAAATGGCGAGAATGATTTTCCACCGCTCCTTTTCCGCCGGGTCGGCTTTGTCGGGATAGCCCGCCGACTGGAGCGCGGCGATCCAGGCCTTTTCGTCGAATCCCGCGAGGCGCGCGCTGCCCACTTGCAGCCCCGCCTGGCCGGCGGCGATCCCGTCGTAGCTTTTGGCATAGGAAATGCCGCGCTTGGCGAGGAAGGCCAGCGCCTTGCCGCAATCCTGCGTCTGCCTGGGCGCGAACACCGAGAAGTCGCAGTCGCGATCGACCGACAGGGTGACCGGCGAAGCGGCGAGCGCGCGGGCCAGCGCCGGATTGGCACCGTCGGCCATCAGCTTGAACATCGGGAAGATCAGGATCAGCGACAGCGCATAGCCGGCGAGCAGGATTTTCTTGCGCCCGATCCGGTCCGACAGAGCGCCAAAGCCGACATACAGAGGCGCGGCGAGCATGGCGCCGATCGCCATGTAGAGCAGGGCCTCGGTTTCCCCCACTCGTGCGGTTCCCTGAAGGAAGTAGAGGGTGCCGAACTGGCTTGTGTAATAAATGACGGTGAGCCCGGCCGCGACCCCGAACATGGCGACGAACACCCGCTTGATGTTGCCCGGATAGGTCAGGCTGTCCTTAAATGGATTACGGCTGGTCGTGCCGGCTTCCTTCATCGCCTTGAATACCGGGCTCTCGGACAGCTTGAGCCGGATGTAGAGCGAGATGGCGAGCATCAGCAGGCTGGCGAGGAAGGGAATGCGCCAGCCCCAGCTTTCGAACTGCTCGGGGGTCATCGCCCAGCGGCAGGCCAGCACCATGATCAGCGACAGCAGGAAGCCGCCGACCACGCTGACCTGGATCCAGCTGGTATATTGACCGCGCTTGTTCGGCGGGGCGTGCTCGGCGACGTAGATAGCCGCGCCGCCATATTCGCCGCCCAGCGCGAGGCCCTGGAGCAGCCGCAGGAACACGAGGAGGGCCGGTGCCCACAGACCGCCACTGGCATAGGTCGGCAGGAGACCGATCGCGGCGGTCGCCCCGCCCATCAGGGTGATGGTGACGAGGAAGGTATATTTGCGCCCGACCCGGTCGCCGAACCAGCCGAACAGGAGCGCGCCGAGCGGCCTTACGCCGAAGCCCGCCCCGAACGCGGCCAGGCTGGCGAGCGTGGCAGCGGTGGGATTGTCGGCCGGGAAGAACAGCTTTCCGAGCAAGGCGGCGAGGATGCCGTAAAGGAAGAAATCATACCATTCGAACACCGTGCCCAGCGCCGAGGCGGTGATGACCAGCCGGTCGCGCTTGGGATCGACGACGTGGGCGGGCGGCATTGCTGCAGTGGTGGTGGCCAAGGTATGTGTTCTCCCCTTGGTCCAAGACTAGGCCGACGATGCGCTTGCGAGCAAGCGTCGGCTACGTCAGCCGCCCGTAGACCAGATCGTCGTAATCGGTCGCCAGCTGCTTCTGCAGCGCACCGATCTCGAAATTATAGGGCCCCGCCGACTGGACGAAGGTCACTTCGGCGGCCGAACCGGTCAGGAAGAAGCTCTGGAAAGTCTCGAGCTCCTCGGGCCAGATGGCCCGTTCGATGACTTCGACGCCGCGGCGGCGTGCCAGGTCGATCACGGTGCGGCGGGTGATGCCGTCGAGGAAGCAGTCGGGCGTGGGTGTATGGATCACGCCGTCGCGGATGAAGAAGACATTGGCCCCGGTCGCTTCGGCCACCTGCCCGCGCCAGTCCATCATCAACGCATCGTCAAAGCCGCGTCCGTCGGCATGCGCCTTGGACATGGAGGCGATGATGTAGAGGCCGCTGGCTTTGGCATGGACCGGCGCCGTGTAAGGAGCGGGCCGGCGCCACGGCGCGATATCGAGGCGAATGCCCTTGGCGGCCTTCTCGGGCGGGTAATATTTGCCCCAATTCCAGGCGGCGATGGCGAGGTGCGGCCTGGTCCCCTGGGGGTTGACCCCCATGCTCTCCGCTCCGCGCCAGGCGACCGGGCGCATGTAGGCGTCGGTGAGGTCGTTGGCCTTGAGGACCTCGACGCAGGCAGCGTCGATCTCGGCGACGGTCCAGGGTATTTCGAACCCGATCATCTCGGCCGAGCGGCGCAGGCGCTCGCTATGCTCGCTCAGTTTGAAGATCGTCCCGCCGTAGGCGCGCTGGCCCTCGAACACGCTGGAGGCATAATGGAGCGCGTGAGTGAGCACATGGACCTGCGCCTCACGCCACGGCCTGAGCGCGCCATCCATCCAGATAAAGCCGTCGCGGTCGTCGAAACTCACAGTTCTTGCCCCCCTAGGTCGATCCGCGCTTACGGAGGGGGGCAGCGTAAATCAACTTGCCGATTTGATCGCCGAGGCCATCTCGGTTGATCGCGCCGACGCAGCGGCAAGCGTTCGATCGACGAGTTCAGACAACCCTGCATCGAGCACCTTGAGCCCGGCCTCGGTCGTCCCGCCCGGGCTGGTGACGCGCCGGGCGAGCTCGGCCAGTGGCTCTTCGCTGGTCGCCGCCAGCCAGGCCGATCCCAGCACGGCCTCACGCGCCGCGGTCAGGGCCAGGTCGGGCGCGAGGCCCCTGCCCTCGCCCGCCGCGGCGAAGGCGGCGATGAAGCGCGCGACATAGGCCGGGGTCGATCCGGCGACGAAGCCCAGCGCCGCAAACTGGTCTTCGCGGACGCACCACGGGGCAAAACCAAGCTTCGAGAACCACGGTTGCAACTCGCCCTGCAGCGCCTCGCCGGTGTCGGAGGCGAACAGCGGCAGCACTCCGCGCCGGACAGCGACGGGCAGATTGGGCATGACCCGGACGATGGCGCGGGCGCGCGGAAACAGGTCGGTCAGGGTAGCAAGATCCGCGCCCGCAAGCATTGAGACGAGCGTGGTTCGCTTCGTCACCCAGCGCGCCACTTCGGGCGCGAGGTCGCGCAATTGCTGGGGCTTGAAGCCGAGAATGATGCGGTCGGGAATGAGATCTGCCTCGCCGGTGGTGCGGACGGTGTGGATGCCGGCGACCTGCGCGCCACTCGGGCGGACCGCGGTGAAGCTCGCCGGATCCTCGCCTGCCGAGAGCCAGCCCGCGACCATCGCCTGCCCCATGTTGCCGCAGCCGATGAAGAGATTGTGGGTCATGAATTCTTCCTTTGCCGCTCCCCCGGGCACCTGGGGGAGCTGTCACCGCAGGTGACTGAGGGGGATTGGTGCACGGCTGGAGGCGCCCCTCCGCCCCTTTGGGGCACCGCCACCAGGTGAGGGGAAGGGGGAAGGCACTCACGCCTCCCCGGCGGTCTCGATCAATGCCGCGGAGATGGCTTCGCTCGGGCTCTTGCCGCCCCACAGGACGAACTGGAAAACGGGGTAGAAACGCTCGCATTCCTCGAGCGCGGCTTCGGCGATGCTTTCGGCCTGCTCGAAGCTCAAGCCGTCCTCGTCGCCGCCGTCGAGCAAGGCGGCGTAGCGGAACACGATCAGTCCGCTGTTCGACCAGAGTTCGAAATGGCCGAGCCACAATTGTTCGTTGATCAGGCCCAAGGTCTCATAGATCGCGGCCTTCTTGTCGGTTGCGACCTTGACGTCGGGGAAGGCGAGAAATTGCAGGACCTGGTCCTCGGGCCGCCACACCCCGCGCAATTCATATTGCGCCCAGCTGCCGGGGGCGGAAGCCACGATCTCCCCGTCGGCCGAGCGTTCGCACGCCCAGCCGCGGGCCTCGAAATAGGCCTCGAGCACCTCGATCGGAGCGCCATCGTCGCGCTCCTCCTCCGGGGCATTGTCATCGTCGCGGGCCAGCGGCCTTACTCCTCGGGGGTCTCGACCCCGGTCACGCCCGCGGGCGGCGGCTTCACTTCACCCGAAGCAGACTTGCGGCCCTTGCCGCCTTCCAGCGCGGCCAGGCGGACTTTCAGGGCCTCGACCTCCTCGCGCGCGGTGGCGGCCATCGCCTTGACCGCCTCGAACTCGTCGCGGGAGACGAAGTCCATCCCCGCGACCCATTCCTTCATCCGCTCGCGCATCCCGTCCTGCGCCTCGCGGGTCATCCCCGCGACGGTCCCGGCGGCGCCGTTCATGACCTTGACGAAATCCTCGAAGAAACGGTTCTGCGACTGCATTTGCTCAACCCCCGGTAATGCCAAGGGGCGCGCGATCGGCCCCCGGGTTCAGGCGGCCGATCTCATGATTGAGGACGGTCGCCAGACACAGCCATGCCAGATAGGGCAGAAGCAGCGCTCCTGCCACCCACTTCACGCGCCAGAAGGCGATGATAGTCGCCGTGACGAGGACATTCATGGTCATGATCACCAGGAACGCCCAGTCGATCGCCCCGGTGCCAAAGAAGATCGGCGACCATGCGTAGTTGAGCGCGAGCTGGACGGCGAACAGGACCAGCCCGCGGGCACGAGGGCGGCTGTCGGGCGCGGTCCAGATGATCGCCAGTGCGATGCCCATCAGCGAGTAGAGAATGGTCCAGACGGCGCCGAACACCCAGCCGGGAGGCATGAACGAGGGCTTCTCG
>JANPKL010000270.1:0-2604 GCA_031425975.1 Sphingomonas sp. | reverse complement strand
GCGCGTGCTGGCGCAGGACATCGTGCCCGAAACCCGCGACCGGCTCGCCCAGCGGGTGCAGCGCGAGCAGCTCGACAATGTCGCGATCAGCCTCGGCCTGCCCGAGGACCCGCGGCTTCCACCGGCCAGTTTCGACCGCATTTTCCTGGTCCACATGTATCTTGAGGTGACGGACCCCTATGCCTTCCTGTGGCACCTTGCGGGCGGGCTGAAGGCGGGCGGCGAAGTGATCGTGGTCGATGCCGACCGCCCGGTGAAGCGCCACGGCATCCCGCCCGCGCAATTGAAATGCGAGCTCGAGGCGCTTGGATTGCGGCTCGATCGCTTCCAGCGCCTGCCCGGCGGCGACAGCTATTTCGCCGCCTTCCGCGCCGCGCAGCCGCGCCCCGATCCGGGCGCGATCAAGCCTTGCGCGGCGCCCGGGCCATGACCATCCCCTTCGCCGATTTCGACAAGGTCGAGGTCCGCGCGGGCACCATCACCGCCGCCGAGCCCTTTCCCGAGGCCCGCAAGCCCGCCTTCAAGCTGACCATCGATTTCGGCCCCGACCTCGGCACCCGCCGCAGTTCGGCCCAGATCACCGCGCTCTACACCTGCGACGACCTCATCGGCCGCCAGATCATCGCCGTCACCAACTTCGCCCCCCGCCAGATCGGCCCCTTCATGAGCGAAGTCCTGGTCCTCGGCCTCACCGACGACCAGGGCCGCATCACCCTCCTGCGCCCCGACCATCAGGTCGACGACGGCGAGCGGATGATCTGACCCCCCACGCCGCTCCCTCCACGGGGGAGCTGTCCCGAAGTGACCGAGGGGTCCTTCGTCTCCTGTCTCCCCCGCGCAAAAAGCACTAGGCCGCCTCGGCCCCTCGTCGGTCGCGAAGCTGCACACGGTGAAGCACAGTCTCGCGCCGCATTTCCCCGGGCGCGAGCTCGCCATGCTCGGCGGCAAGCGCCGTCAGTACCGCCCAGCGATCGGGCACCCGCGCGCCCGCCGCGCGAAGCGCGCCGAAATTCAGCGGGACCATGCGCTCGACCAGGTCCCGCACGGTGACGATCGAGCGAGGCGGCCGCCCGGGATCGATCCGAACGAGCAGGCTGCCAATCGCGACTCCGGAAACCGCAAGCAGCAAGGCGGCACGCCAATGCCCCGTGAACAGCAGCACCGGACCGCCGATCACGCCGATCAGGATTAAAGAGACACCGATCGTTCCCGCCACGGCCAGGGACCGCTGCGGCAGCCGATATACGCATTGCTGGAACATCCTCCACCACCCCGCCACCGACCGCGGCCCCTGGTCGAGCCTGCTGTCGGGACGAAATCCCGCGCGCTCATCGTCCGGTAGGGTGCGGCGAAGGGCATGGAACAAGCGGATCGAACCGCAACCGTCGCCGCTGGCGATGTCCGCATCGAGCTTGGCGGCCAGCAGGTCGTCGAGATTCCCGAGCGTCTCGATCCGCTCGGCCTCCGCATCGGCGATGGCGACGCCGAAGGCCGCCTCGACCTCCTCGAGCAGGTCGATCGCTCCCCATTCCGGATCGAGGTCGAGACTGTTGGACATGACTGCGCAAGGCTAATCCGATCGCGGGCCGACGCCAAGGGGGAGGGGCTTCGCCCCGCGACTATGGCGCCAGCTTCAGCCGCCGCCCGGCCCCACGCCGAGCCCGCCGACGAAATGTCGAGGCCATCGCAAAGGCCGGCGGCGGCGATGGCTCCGACCGCGATCCAGGGCCGACGCACCACGACATGACGATCGAGGCCGAGCCAGCCAGGGGCCGCAGTCCGGGCTGGACCCGGCGCGGACAAGGCGACACTCTCGGGCGCTTACGCCTCGACCCCCGCAGACCCGCTCATGCTGCTCGCCTTGCTTCGCGCCGCCAGCCAGCCGCAGCCGATCGTCATCCTTGAGCGGCCCGTCGACCCGCTCGAGGCCTATGCCGCCACCGTCTCGGGCACGTTCTCCAGCGCGGCCCAGCACCGCGCCGACCCCGCTTATGACGAGGTCGAGGCGAGGATCGTGCGGATCTGGCCCGAGCGCCGTTACGCGGATCGAGAGCACTGACGCAGCGACTGGACCGTGCCGGTGCCAGGCCTCAATGTCGCGCAACCCCTCGCGGAGACCATGCTCATGCTGCTCGCCTTGCTTCTCGCCGCCAGCCAGCCGCAGCCGATCGTCATCCTTGAGCGGCCCGTCGACCCGCTCGAGGCCTACGCCGCCACTGTCTCGGGCACCTTCACCAGCGCGGCCCAGCACCGCGCCGACCCCGCTTATGACGAGGTCGAGGCGCGGATCGTGCGGATCTGGCCCGAGCGCCGCGACGGCGTCTGGCTCTATCAGGAGCATGCCATCGTCAATCGGCCGGGTCTGAGCCCGACCGAAGCACGGCGTCGGCCCTATTTCCAGTTCGTTGCGCGGGTCGTCACCTTGGCGCCCGGGGTCTTTCGCCGCGACAATTATCGCGTGGTCGATGGCGCCGCCTGGCTGCTGCTCCGACCCGGGGACGCGCGCCTCGCGAAGCTGGCGCCCACCGACCTGCAGGCCGCCAGCTGCCACAACCGGATCGAGGCGGTCGCCACCGGCCATTATGTCGGCCGCACCGAAAGCTG
>JANPKL010000269.1:0-10297 GCA_031425975.1 Sphingomonas sp. | reverse complement strand
CTCAGGCAATTGATGCGATGAACGAGGAGGTCCCGGCCTTCGCCGGGACGACGAACTCAATCGTACCGCTCGAACCTCAATCGTGGCGCTTGATGAACGCCTCGACCACCGGCGCGATGCTCTCGCGCCAGCGGCGGCCGTTGAAGATGCCGTAATGGCCGGCGCCCTCGGCCATGTGATAGGTCTTGGCCTCGTCCGGCAAGGCGGTGGCGAGGGTCAGTGCGGCCCGCGTCTGGCCCAGCCCGCTGATATCGTCGCGTTCACCTTCGATCGCCAGCAGTGCGGTCTTCGTGATCGCGCCCGGATCGACCCGGCGGCCGCGGTGCATCATCTCGCCCTTGGGCAGCAGGTGACGCTGGAAGACGACGTCAATGGTCTGGAGATAGAATTCGGCGGTCATGTCGCAGACCGAGCGATATTCGTCGTAGAAATCGCGGGTCGCGTCGGCGCTGTCCTCGTCGCCCTTCACCAGATGTTTGAACATCTCCCAATGGCTGACGAGATGCGATCCAAGGTTCATCGTCATGAAGCCCGCGAGCTGCAGGAAGCCCGGATAGACCCGCCGTCCCGCGCCCGCATAGGTGCCGGGGACGGTGGCGATGACATTCTGCTGGAACCAGGCATGCGGCCGCTCGGTGGCGAGCGTATTGACCGAAGTCGGAGCCTCGCGCGTGTCGACCGGGCCACCCATCATGGTCAGGCTCGCCGGGGTCGCCGGATGCTTGTCGCCGTTCATCAGCGCGACCGCGGCATAGGCCGGGACGCTCGGCTGGCAGACGGCAAGCAGATGCGCGCCGGCGCCGATCTGCTCGGTCCAGCGGATCAGATAGTCGATATAGTCGTCGAGATCGAAACCGCCCTCGCGCACCGGCACCTGGCGGGCGTCGCGCCAGTCGGTGATGTAGAGGTCGTGCCCAGGCAGCAGGCGCTCGACGGTGCCGCGCAGCAGGGTCGCGAAGTGGCCCGACATCGGCGCCACGATCAGCAGCCTCGGCTGACCCTCGGGCGCGCCCTCCTTCACGAAATGCTTGAGCTGTCCGAACGGCAGGCGGTCTACGATCTCCTCGCGTACCGTGACCTCGCGGCCGGCGATAATGACGTGCTCGATCCCGAAAGCAGGCTTGCCGCGCGGGGCCGAGGCATGGGCGAAGACGTCGAGGCTGGCTGCGACGATGCCGCTCATCCCTACATAGCGCATTGGATTGGCGGTGCTGTTCAGCCAGTTGGCGGACAGGTTGGCGATCTGGCTCGCCCCCGCCAGCCAGGAGCGTTGCACCTCGTAGGCGTCGTAGAGCATCAAACCTCTTGTATAGCGTTTCGCTTCAGAACTGGTGTGGGGGCGAAAGGGTCCGCTTGGCAAGCGTGTTGCGCTTTGGTGACGGCAGGCGGCAAGGCCCGGATCGGGATGACGTCTGCGGAACGACCTGCTAATCGGCCCGGTCATGGCAACCAACCCCGACGACAAGGACCAGGCGCAGAGCCGCAGCCTCGGCAATCTCAAGGTCGTGTTCGGGGCCGCCGCGCGCTATCCCTCGCGGATCGCGGGCGCCGTGCTGTTCCTGGCGATCAGCTCGGCCGCCACGCTTGCCATCCCCTATGGTTTCAAACAGGTGATCGACCGCGGCTTTGCTGGCGGCACGCTCAGTAACGAGGCGGTCTCGGGCGCCTTTCAATATCTGCTGATGATCGTGATGGTGCTGGCGGTCGCGACCGGCCTGCGCTTCTATTTCGTCTCGTGGCTGGGTGAGCGCACCGTAGCCGATTTGCGTGCACGGGTGCAGCGCAACCTGCTGACCCTCCCACCGCGCTTCTTCGAGGAGAACCGCCCGAGCGAAATCGCCTCGCGCCTCACTGCCGATACCGCGGTGCTCGAAGGCGTGGTCGGAAGCTCGGTCAGCGTCGCCTTGCGCAATGTGGTCACCGGCGTCGGCGGGATCGTTTATCTGTTCGCTCTGTCCCCGAAGCTCGCCGGGCTGCTGCTGATCGCCATTCCCCTGCTGTTCGGGCCGATCATCCTGTTCGGGCGCAAGGTCCGCACCTTGAGCCGGGCGAGCCAGGATCGCATCGCCGACGTCGGCGCCAACGTCTCCGAAGTGCTGGGCGCGATGCGGATTGTCCAGGCCTTCGGGCAGGAACAGCGGGAAGAGCAGCGCTTTGCCGATACGGTCGAGCGCGCCTTCCTGACCGCGCGCCAGCGACTGAGGCTGCGCGCGGTGATGACCGTGGTCCTGATCGCGCTTTTCTTCAGCGCCATCGTGCTGGTCATCTGGGAAGGCGCGGTCGATGTCGCGGCGGGACGGATGACCGGGGGCGAGATCGCTGCCTTCGTGTTCACCGGCGTGCTGGTCGGCGGGGCCTTCGCGGCCTTGAGCGAAGTCTATGGCGAGTTGCTGCGCGGCTCGGGCGCGGCGGGGCGGATCGCCGAACTGATCGCCGAGCGCGCCGAGATCCGTGCCCCTGCGTCTCCTGCAGCGCTGCCCAGTCCGGCGCGCGGCTCGCTGGCGTTCGAGGATGTGGAATTTCGCTATCCGACCCGGCCCGATGACAAGGCGCTGCACGGACTTACCCTGCGCGTCGCGCCGGGCGAGACGGTGGCGGTGGTCGGTCCCTCGGGCGCGGGCAAATCGACCCTGTTCCAGCTCGCCCTGCGCTTTTACGATCCGCAGGGCGGCCGGGTGACCTTCGACGGGATCGACCTGCGCGACTTCGATCCGGCGGACTTTCGGCGCGAGATCGCGCTTGTCCCGCAGGATACGGTCATCTTCGCCGCCTCGGCCCGCGACAATTTGCGCTACGGTCGGTGGGACGCGAGCGAGGACGAGATCGAGGCTGCCGCCAAAGCCGCCAACGCCCATGACTTCATCCTTGGCCTGCCGGGCGGCTACGACAGCTTCCTCGGTGAAAGCGGCGCGCGGCTGTCGGGCGGGCAACGCCAGCGCATCGCCATTGCTCGTGCCCTGCTGCGCGACGCGCCGCTGCTGCTGCTCGACGAGGCGACCAGCGCGCTCGACGCCGAGAGCGAGGCGGCGGTGCAGCAGGCACTCGAACGGCTGATGGAGCGGCGCACCACGGTGGTCATTGCCCACCGCCTGGCGACCGTCCGCGCAGCCGACCGGATCATCGTCATGGAGGAAGGCCGGATTGTCGAGGAGGGCACCCATACCAGCCTGTTCGCGCGCGGCGGTCTTTATGCACGTCTCGCCAGGCTGCAATTCGATGTCGCGGCCTGAGGAGAAGAGTTTTGCCGACCATGTATCAGCGTTCCCATCAGGCATTGTCGGCCCCGGTCGACAGCGATCATGTCGCCTTGCAGACGACCCGCGGCATGGCTTTCGGCATGGAGGGGGTGACCGCCTCGGTGTGGGAGCTGGTCGAACGGCCCACCAGTCTCGACCAGATCGTGGCTACGCTGCGCGTACTTTATGAAGTCGATGAAATGCAATGTCGGGCGGAAGTTGATGCCTTGCTGCGCGAAATGGTCGCCGAGGGGCTGATCGTGAAGGAAGAGGAGGCATGAGCGACCCGACGATCCTGCTAAACGAAGCCGACGGGATCGCCCGGATCACGCTCAATCGCCCCGAGCGCCTCAACAGTTTCACCGCCGCGATGCACGCCGAGTTGCGCGCCGCCCTCGATGCGGTTGCGCAGAGCGCGCGTGTGATCGTGCTCACCGGCGCCGGGCGCGGGTTTTGCGCCGGTCAGGACCTCAACGACCGCGCCGTCGCGCCGGGCGAAGCGGTCGATCTCGGCGAGACGGTCGAGCAAAGCTGGAACCCGCTGGTGCGCAGGCTCGCCGCATTGCCGCAGCCGGTGGTCGCGCGGGTCAATGGCGTCGCGGCCGGCGCCGGCGCCAATATCGCGCTCGCCTGCGATCTGGTGGTCGCCGGGCGCTCGGCCAAATTCATCCAGAGCTTCGCCAACCTCGGCCTCATCCCCGACAGCGGCGGCAGCTGGCATCTGCCGCGACTGGTCGGCCAGGCCCGCGCGCTCGGCCTCGCGCTCACCGCGGAGGCCTTGCCGGCGGAGAAGGCGGCGGAGTGGGGCCTGATCTGGAAGTGCGTCGACGACGAGGCACTCGACGCCGAGGTCGATGCGCTGGCGGCGCGGCTCGCTTCCTTGCCCCCGCTCGGCCTCGCCGCGATCAAGCAGATCATTCGCACCAGCGGCGAGCGCAGCCTCGACCAGGAACTGGACCTTCAGCGCGACGAGATGCGCCGACTCGGCTTCACCCACGATTATCACGAGGGCGTCGCCGCCTTCCTCGAAAAGCGCCCCGCGACCTACGTCGGCCGCTAGCGTTTGAGCTCAGGGAACCGGCTTGCCGTCGGCATTGCCCTTGGGCGAGTAGCGGCAGACGAGGTAGCGCCAGCCCCTGTCGTCATGCAGCGCGCAGCCGACATGCGTCGTTCCGCGCCAGATGATCTGGGTGTAGTGACCGATTTCCTCCCAGCGGCGGCCAGGCTTCGTGACCGCGGGGAAGATGCCGGGCACGAACATGCTCTTTTCGGCCACCCACATGCCCGCAAGGCTCTCGGGCGTGCCGCGCCCGACGATGTCCATTGCAAGATTCTCCGACTGTCCGGGACGCTCGGCGCGATTGCTGTGCTGCAGGCGTCCGAGCGAGGCCAGGGTCGGACCATAGCTGGCCGCCGCTTCGGCCAGGCGCGGGTCCCAAGCCAGCGGCGGCGCGCCAACCTCCGCCCGAGCCAGATTGTGCACCGCCAGCAGGCGGGCCTCCACCTCACCATGCCGTGGCGGCAGCGCGGGGGTAAGGGTCGCGGCATTGGCGGCGATGAGCAACAGCAAGGCCATGCGGGCACTGTGTGCGGAGGTGATGAAGGCGGCGCCAGCGAACATGGTTGAGAAAACATTCACCGCCTTCGCGGGGATGACGAGGCAATGAGGCTTGCCTAGGGTGCCGCGCATGAAAACCACGCAACTCCTCAATTTCGCCCGCGGCGAATGGATCCCCGGCGACCTTGCCAGCCTTGGCGCGTTGCCAAGCGCCATCGACGGCAGCCCGGTCGCATTGACCGGCTCGGGCGGCATCGACTTCGGCGGCATGGCGACGTTTGCGCGCGAGGTCGGGGGGCCGTCGCTGCGTGCACTCACCTTCCACCAGCGCGCGCGGATGCTGAAGGCGCTCGGCCTCGCCATTCTCGCTCGCAAGAAGGAGTTGTACGAGCTCAACTATGCCACCGGTGCAACCCGCAAGGATGGCTGGATCGACATCGAGGGAGGCGCGGGCACCCTCTTGAGTTTCTCGAGCAAGGGCCGACGCGAATTGCCCGACGCGCATGTCCTGCTCGACGGAGCGCTTGAACCGTTAGCTATATCACCCCTGTTCCAGGGCCAGCATGTCTACACCCCGCTCCAGGGTGTCGCGGTCCATATCAACGCCTTCAACTTCCCCGTCTGGGGCATGCTGGAGAAGCTGGCACCCGCGCTGCTTGCCGGGGTCCCCGCGATCGTCAAGCCGGCCAGCGCCACCGCCTGGCTAGCCGAGGCCGCCTTTCGGGTGATGATCGAGGCCGATATCCTGCCGCCCGGCGCGGTGCAGCTGATCGTCGGCGGGGTCGGCGATCTTTTCGATCATCTCGGCGGCCAGGACGTGGTGAGCTTCACCGGCTCGGCCCAGACCGCGCTCAAGCTGCGCACCCACCCCGTCATCCAGCGCGAGAGCGTCAGGTTCATCGCCGAGCAGGACAGTTTGAACGCTTCACTTCTCGGCCCCGACGCCGCCCCCGGGACGCCAGAGTTCGACCTGTTCGTGGCGGAAGTCGTCAATGAAATGACGGTCAAGGCGGGGCAGAAATGCACCGCCATTCGCCGCGCGCTGGTCCCGGCGGAGGCCATCGACGCCGTCGAGCGGGCAATCGCCGCCAAACTCGCGGCACTCATCGTCGGTGACCCGCGCAATGCCATGACGGGCATGGGCGCGCTCGTGTCCTGCGCCCAACGGTCGAGCGTGCGCGAGGCGGTGGCCGCGATCGTAGCGGGGGGCGCGAGGGTTGCTGCGGGCGATCCCGACGGCCGGATCGGGCCCGACGGCGGCGCCTTTATGCCCCCGGTCCTGCTCCGCGCCGACAATCCCTGGTCCTGCGCCGCGGCGCATGATGTGGAGCCGTTCGGTCCCGTCGCGACGCTGATGCCTTATGCCGACCTTGCCGACGCGGTGAAGCTCGCCAATCGCGGCATGGGCAGCCTCGCCGCCTCGATCTTTACCCACTCGCCCGAGGTCGCGTGCGACTTCGTGCTCGGCGCGGGGGCCTTCCACGGCCGGATGTTGGTCATCGACCGCGACAATGCGGCCTATTCCACTGGTCACGGCAGCCCCCTTCCCGTGCTGGTCCACGGCGGGCCCGGGCGCGCCGGTGGGGGCGAGGAGATGGGCGGGATCCGCGGGGTAACCCACTACATGCAACGCACCGCGCTGCAGGGCTCGCCGACCATGATCGCAGCGATCACCGGGCAATATATTCCGGGCGGACCGAAGCACGACATCGCCGTCCACCCGTTCCGCAAGCGGATGAGTGAACTTGCCATCGGCGATACGCTCCGCACCGCCAGCCGAACCGTCAGCGTCGCGGACATCGAGCATTTCGCGGCTTTCACCGGCGACACTTTCTACGCCCACATGGACGAGGAAGCGGCCAAAGCCTCGCCAATCTTCGAGGGCCGCGTGGCGCATGGCTATCTGATCCTCAGCTTCGCCGCCGGCCTGTTCGTCGACCCCGATCCGGGGCCCGTCCTCGCCAATACCGGCCTCGAGAACCTGCGCTTTCTGACCCCGCTTTATCCGGAGGATTCGATGCGGGTCGAGCTGACCGTTCGCTCCAAGTCGCTCAAAAGCGAGGAAACGGGCGTGGTCCGCTGGGCAGTAGAAGTGTTCAACCAGCGCGATGAGGTCGTGGCGAGCTACGATCTACTGACGGAGAATGTGGTCTGAAGCCGTCGTACGAGCGAAGACCGGGACCCCGGGCGGTCAACGCGATGAACTCTGAGGTCCCGGCCTTCGCCGGGACGACACGATCAGCTAGCGCAATCCCGCGATCGCCTTGTCGACCAGCGCCTTGTCTGCCCCATCCCCATGCCCTTCGGCGATCAGACGCGCGGCGGCGCGGGCGGCGGCGTCAGCCGCTGTAGCACGCAGCGACTGGAGTGCGGCGCGTTCTTCGGCGGCAACCTTGTCCTCGGCCATGCGCGTGCGGCGCTCGACCAACGCGGCGGCGTCGGTCTCGGCCTTGGAGCGGATGGTTTCGGCCTCGTGCCGGGCACGCTCGAGCATGGCCGCGGCCTCGCCTTCGCTGGCGGCGGCGCGAGCTTCATATTCGGCCTTAAGCGCTTCGGCCTCGGCGCGCAGCGCGGCGGCCTCGTCGAGCTGGCGGCGGATGGTTGCGATCTTGCCGTCGAGTGCCTTGCCGATCGCGGCGGGCACTTTCTTCCACAGCATGATCGCGATCACCACCGCCATGGCGAGCGCGACCAGCATGGTCGCGTCGAAGCCGAGCGCCGAGGGATCGGCATAAGGCCCGGAGCCCGGCGCCACTTCCGTGCGCTCCAGTTGATTGGCGGCACTAGCCACGAGCGAGCTCCTGCTGGACGGCGGCGCGGGCGCGTTCCGGATCGATCGACAGGCCGGCCACGCGCTCGACCATCTGGGCCGCAGCGTCGGCCGCGACCGCCTCAAGCTCGGCCTGGGCCGAAACACGCGCCTCCGCAATCCGCTGCGAGGCCGCCTCGACCCGCGCAGCGGCGGCGACGTCAGCCGCCTTCACGCGAACTTCGGTCGCCTTGGCAGCAACGACCTTGGCTTCGGCCGCGAGCCGAGCGGATTCGGCCCGCCCACGGTCGAGCGCGGCGCGATGGTCGGCCTCAAGCCGATCAGCGGTCTCGCGCGCGGTTGACGCCGAAGCGAGATCGGCTGCGATCTTCGAGTCACGCGAATCCACCGTGCCCTGGATCTTGGGCACCATGCCCAGGCCCACAACAAGGAAGATCAACCCAAAGAAGATCGCCAGCCAAAACAGCTGCGATGCATAGATCTCGGCGATCTGGTCGAATTGAGGCATCGCGTTGCCGCCCTTCCCTGCTCGATTACGCCTTGAGGTAGAGCAGGATGGCAATCAGGAACGACAGCAGGCCGAGCAATTCGGCGGCCGCGAAGCCGATGAACAAGCGGCCCTGCTGGCTGTCGGCGGCAGCCGGGTTGCGCAGCGCGCTCTCGAGGAACGAACCGAACACGTTGCCGACGCCGAGCGCGGCCATGCCGGCGCCGATCGCCGCGAGACCAGCACCGATCAGGGCTGCAGAAGAAGCGTCCATGGTAAAACTCCCTTGTGAAATCGTTTTAGTGAAGATTGACCGCGTCGTTCAGATAGAGCGACGTCAGCAATGCGAAGACATAGGCCTGGATGGCCGCGACCAGCAGTTCGAGCCCGCTGATCCCGATCATCAACGCGA
This sequence comes from Sphingomonas sp., assembly GCA_031425975.1. Lineage (GTDB taxonomy): Bacteria > Pseudomonadota > Alphaproteobacteria > Sphingomonadales > Sphingomonadaceae > Sphingomicrobium. The sequence continues at coordinate 1,834 of JANPKL010000269.1, read as the reverse complement.
AACTGGGGATGGCTACCAGCGGGGTCAGTACCGGGCTTTCCAGGTTCACGCCCTGGATGACGAAGCCCGCGAGCACCTTCAGCAGCACGTGGCCGGCGGTCATCGCGACGAACAGTCGCAGCGCCAGGCTGAACGGGCGTACCATGAACGAGACGAACTCGACCGGGACCAGGATCGGAAGCATCCACCAAGGCGCGCCATGCGGCACGAACAGGCTGAAGAAATGGAAGCCGTGGCGGGCGAAGCCGACGACCAGAACGATGGCGAAGCTGACGATCGCCAGCACCGCGGTGACGGTCAGGTGGCTGGTGACGGTGAAGGGATGGACGCCGGGGACGAGGCCGAAGGGCACCAGACCCAGCATGTTGGCGAACAGGATGAAGATGAAGATCGAAAAGACATAAGGCACGAACTTGCGCCCGGCCGGGCCGATATTGGCGTCCATCATCGAGGTGATGAAGCCGGTAACGCCCTCGACCGCCGCTTGCCAGCGACCGGGGACCAACGCGCGCTTCATCCCACCCAGCATGAACAGCCACACGGCGAGCAGGGTAAAGGCCATCCACAGGCTGCTGTTGGTGAAGGCGATCGAATGGCCCGCAATCGTCCAGTCCTGGCCGAACAGAGGTTCGACCTGGAACTGGTGCATCGGATCGATCTTGCCCGGTTCGGCGGCCACTAAAGGTCCTTCTTCGTTTGTCCGTTCGACATCTTGATGATACTCCAGAACCCGCTGGCGGTGCCAAGCACCATCAGCGTGATGAAGAGCATCGGCCACGTTCCAAATAACTGGTCCAGCAACCAGCCGATGAGCGTGCCGCCCAGCAGGCCGCCGATCAGGGTGGCGAGGACCCGGTTCCCGAGCTGCTCGGAAGCGTTCGCGGGCGGGCCCTTGCCGGTCCTGAGGTCTTCCTTCGCGCGCGCTTCGGCCAGCCTTTGCTCAAGGAGGTCGAGACGTGCATCGGCCGGAAGCCGGTCGTCCTGCCCGCCGCGATCCTCCACCATGTTTCTTCTCCGCTGTTATTGCGCGGCGTCGCTCCCAAAGTGATGGAGCGGCACTCCGCGCGAAGGGCAAGGAACATGGCGGCGTTAAGGACCCCGCCAAGGCCCGGTCCCTTTAGCAGCGCGCGTGGGGAGGTCAACCGGGCGCGTCAGCCCCGGCAGTAATCCGGCACCGGCGCCGCCTCGCCCGCGCGCCGCACCCGCCAGCGATTGTCGCCAAGGAGATAGGCCTCTCCGACCTGAACTCGCGCCAGCAAAGTGCAGCCCGCGGTCACGCCGACTTCCTGCGGCCCGACGCCGCGGCGCTGCGCCAGGTCGGTGTATAGTGCGCGGCGACGGATGTTGAGCGTATCGGTCTGGATGCGGACCCCCGGCGTGGGAGGCGCGACATAGCCGAGATAGCCGTCATAGCGCTCACCCACCTGGGCCGCGGCGCGAGCGGTGAAATAAGCGGTCTGCGCGGCCGCGGCGCTGCCGAGCGCAAGCAAGCCGAGCGCTGCCCAGCGGAGCATCGTCAATTCCTCGGCGCGGTCGCGGGGGTCGTCGGCGCGGGTGTGCTCCCCGGCCGCTGCGGGAAGGCCTGCGGATTGCCCTCGATCAGCGCATCGACGTCGCGCTGCATTCGGACCAGCACTTCCTGGCGAATGGCGACGTTCAAATTGATCTCGATCGGCTTTTCGGGTGTGCGAACGTTGACACAACCGGCCAGCACGGCGGCCAGCGGCAGGGTCAAAATCAGGGTTCTTGCGGTCATGCTCTACCTCGCAGGCGTGATGGGCTCGACGACGGGCGTCTGGGTCTGGCTGGTCTCTTCTTCGCGGCGGCGGACTTC
>JANPKL010000268.1:0-5830 GCA_031425975.1 Sphingomonas sp. | reverse complement strand
GCTTTATGTGCGCGGGCAGCGGGCCGATTATGATGGCTGGCGGCAGTTGGGCTGCACGGGGTGGAGCTGGGACGAGGTCTTGCCCTATTTTCGCCGGGCGCAGCACCAGGCCAATGGCGAAAGCGAAATCCATGGCATCGGTGGGCCGCTCCACGTCGCCGATCCGGCCGACGGCCACCCGGTCAGCGAGGCGGCGATCGAGGCGGCCGAGGCGCTCGGCCTGACCCGCCGCGACCTGAACGGCCCCGAGCAGGAAGGCGTCAGCTGGTTCCAGGTCAACATCAAGGACGGCAAGCGCCACTCGGCCGCAGTCGCCTATCTCCACCCGGCGATGGACCGGCCCAATCTGCGCGTGCTGACTCGGGCGCTGGCGCGGCGCGTGCTGTTCGAGGGAAAGCGAGCGACCGGGGTGGAGATCGACCGCCGAGGCGCGACATGCACGGTCCGCGCGCGGCGCGAAGTGATCCTGTGCGGGGGCACGATCAACTCGCCGAAATTACTCGAATTGTCGGGGGTCGGCGACCCCGAGCGGCTGCAGGCACTGGGCATCCCGATTGTCGCGGCGCTGCCCGGCGTGGGCGAAAACCTCCAGGACCATTTCGTGGTCGGCAATACCTACCGGCTGAAGCCCGGCACCATCTCGGTCAACGAGCTGGCGCGCGGACCCCGGCTGCTGCGCGAACTATATCGCTATGTGACTGCCAAGCGCGGGCTGCTGACATTGTCGGCGGCCCATGTCGCCTTGTTCACCCGCTCGCGTCCCGACCTCGCCGGCCCCGACCTCCAGTTTCACATCCTCCCCGCGACGATGGATGCCGACAAGCTGTCGAACGAGCAGAAGATGGAGCTGGAAAAGGAGCCCGGCCTGACAATTGCGCCGTGTCAGCTGCGCCCGGAATCACGCGGCAGCGTTCACCTGAAGTCAGCCGACCCGGCGGTGCATCCCGCGATCATGCCCAATTATCTGGCCGATCCGCTCGACCGTGAAGTAGTGGTGGCGGGCCTGAAGTTCGGCCGCCGCCTCGCCGCGACGCAGCCGCTCGCCGCTTATGTCGATCACGAAACCAACCCGGGCGCGGCGATCGCCAGCGACGAGGAACTGCTGGCCTATGCGCGGCAGCAGGGCACGACCATCTATCACCCGGTCGGGACCTGCGCGATGGGCACCGGCGCCGAGGCGGTGGTCGATCCACAGCTGCGCGTGATCGGGGTCGAGGGCTTACGCGTCGTCGACGCCTCGATCATGCCGCGGCTGGTCAGCGGCAACACCAATGCCCCGACCATCATGATCGCCGAAAAGGCCGCCGACCTGATCCGCGGGCGCTGATTATGCCGTCTGCGCGGATGATTGATCGCGCGGGGCAGCCACCCACACTGCCGCCCGGGCCACCGTCACCTTGACCGGGGTACGGGCACTCAATTCGCCGTCGATCGAGATATTCTGCCGGGGCCGCGTCTTGATGCTAAGTTCGCGGCCGCGATATTCGCTGACCGTCTGTTTCCTTGCGCGCAATTTGAAGAGGGTCGCGAACCAGTTCCAGGCAAGCCCGAACAGGCTTCGTCCGGTGACCGCCTGGATGACGATCTCCCCGGTCTGAAGCCCGGCGCTCTCGACCAGTTCGATCCCGCCGTGATGCGTGCCATTGGCGATCCGCGCCTCGGTCGCCCAGGTCTTGTGCAGCCGCGTCCCGTCATGGACGTGGAGGCGGAAGGGGCGGAATCTGAACGCGCAGCGCAGCGCCCATAGACCATAGCCGAGCATTCCGAGCGTGCGCTTGAGGCCATGCGGCACTGTCTCCGCAATCATCGGCGACAGGCCCATCGCCGCGGCATTGGCAAAATAATCGCCGTCGATCGCGCCGAGGTCGATCCGCATTTTCCGGCCGCTCGCGATGGTGTCGACCGCGCTTTGAAGATCGGTTCCGATACCGAGCGTCTTGGCAAAGCTGTTGGCCGTGCCCAGCGGAAGCAGCGCGAACACCGTCTCCTGACCCAGAAAATCGTCGATCGTCGAGGACAGCGAACCATCGCCGCCGCCGACGATGATCATCGGCGCCGCGGCCTTGAGCGCCGCCAGCACGGTCGGGCGCATCTGCTCGGGATCGGTGATCGCATAGGCGGCGAGCAGCACGATGCCGCGCTCCTCGAGCATCGTGCGCGCCTGCTCATACGCATCCGCGCCGCTGCGGCTCATGGCGTTCACCACCAGCACCGCCTGTTTCGGGAGCGTATCATCGTTCATGCGGGGCTCAATGCGCGGGCGGGGCACTAGTGCCGTCAGCCGCTTCGTTTCGGTAAGTTTCGCGATATAGAAGGCCCCCATGACGGCTGCCTTTCCTGCCCTGCGCCTGCGGCGCGGACGTTCCGCGCCCTGGATCAGGGCGATGCTGGCGGAGCATCGCCTGCATCCCAGCGACTTCATCCTGCCCTTGTTCGTCTGCGACGGGGCCGGCTGCAAGGAGCCGATCGCGGCACTGCCAGGGGTCAGCCGATGGAGCGTCGATCGGATCGGAGCGCAAGCGAAGGTCGCTTATGCGCTGGGCATTCCTTGTGTCGCCCTGTTCCCCAACACGCCCGGAAGCCTGCGCACCGAGCGCGCGGAGGAAGCGCTCAATCCCGATAATCTGATTTGCCGGGCCGTCAAAGCGGTCAAGGACGCCTGCCCCGGGATCGGCGTCCTGACCGATGTCGCGCTCGACCCCTATACCGCGCATGGCCATGACGGGCTGGTCGACTCTCGCGGCTGCGTTCTCAATGACGAGACGACGCAGATCCTGGTGGCGCAGGCTTTGGTTCAGGCCGAGGCGGGCGCCGACATCGTCGCCCCGTCGGACATGATGGACGGCCGGGTGGGGGCGATCCGCGCCGGGCTCGAGGCGGCGGGCAAGTGCGACACCGCGATCATGGCTTATGCCGCGAAATATGCCTCGGCCTTCTACGGGCCGTTCCGCGAGGCGGTGGGAAGCGGCGGGCGGCTGAAGGGCGACAAGCGCGGCTACCAGATGGACCCGGCCAATGGCGCCGAAGCCCTGCGCGAGGTCGCGCTCGATATCGCCGAGGGCGCCGACATGGTGATGGTCAAGCCGGGCCTGCCCTATCTCGACGTGGTCGCGGCGGTGCGCCGGCGCTTCGAAGTGCCGGTCTTCGCCTATCAGGTGAGCGGGGAATATGCGATGATCGAGCATGCCGCGGCGGCGGGCGCGGGGGAGCGCGACGCGCTGATCCTCGAGACCTTGCTGGCGTTCAAGCGCGCCGGCGCGACCGGTGTGCTGACCTATCACGCGCTCGATGCCGCGCGACTGATCGGGGGTTGAGATGGCGAGCGTGAGCGAGGCCGTCGTTACACCTTCCGCCCGCGCAGCCGCCCCGCGCTGGCTGTTCACCCTCACCATCCTGACCTCATCCTTCCTGCTGTTCCTGGTCCAGCCGCTATTGGCGCGCATGGTCCTGCCCCGGCTCGGTGGCGCACCGGCGGTGTGGAACTCGGCCATGCTGGTCTACCAGGGCCTACTGCTCGCGGGTTATGCCTATGCGCACGGCCTCGCCCGCCTCGCGCCGCGCGCGCAGGTCGCGATCCACCTGTCTCTCCTGCTGCTCGCCGCGCTGACCCTGCCGCTCGGATTGCGCGCCGCCGATTTGCCGCCGGGCGCCGAGCCGGTCCTGTGGGTGCCGTGGTTGCTGTTGCTGTCGGTCGGACCGTTGTTCTTCGTTATCGCCGCGCAGTCTCCCCTGCTCCAGCGCTGGCTCGCCCTGCGCGGCGGGGGCGATCCCTATCCCTTGTTCGTCGCGTCCAACATCGGCAGTTTTGCAGGCCTGCTGACCTATCCCTTGCTGGTCGAACCGCTGCTTGGCGTCGAGGTGCAGCGCTTCGCCTGGTCGTGGGGCTATGGCCTGATGCTGCTGCTGGTCGCCGCGTCGGGACTGCCGCTGCTGCTGACGCGCGGCGGGGGGAGGCAGGCCGCGCAGCGCGCCGCGCCGCTACCTGCCGCCCGGATCATGCGCTGGGTGCTGATCGCCGCCATCCCGTCCGCACTGATGCTGTCGACCAGCCTTCACCTGACCGTCGACGTGGCACCGATGCCCCTGTTGTGGGTGGTCCCGCTCGGCCTCTACCTCCTGAGCTTCACCATCGCGTTTGCCGAACGCCGCACCTTCGCGCGATGGGCACCGGCTGCCGCGCCATTTTCTTTGGTGCTGGCGGCAAGCAGCTTGTTCCTGACCGGCGGTTCCACCCTGTTCCTCGCGGTCGGTGCGGCGCTGGCCGCCCTGTTCCTCGTCGCCGCCGCCTTGCATGCAATGCTCTACGAGGATCGGCCCGAGCCGGCGCAGCTGACCGCTTTCTATCTCGCTTTATCAGTCGGCGGAGCCCTTGGCGGGCTGTTCGTGGCTCTGCTCTCCCCGGTGATCTTCGACTGGACCTATGAGCATCCGCTCCTGCTGCTGGCCGCAGCCGCGCTGCTCGGCGGACGCCAGCCGCTGTCGGGCATTGCCGAACTGCTTTCCGGACGCCGCACCGGGCAGATCCTGTGGGCGCTGGCGCTGCTCCTGCTCGGTCTTATCGTCGCGGCCTGGTGGCAAGGCGAACGCGACTGGCTGAAGCTGCTGACGGCGATCTGCGCGGCGTTACTCACCTTCGCCCTCGGGCGGCGGTGGCTGTTTCTGTTCGTCATGGCCGTGACCCTGCTCGCCGGGGGCGTGCTCCAGCGCTTGTCCGAAAGCGCGCGGCCGGGTCTGCTGACCCGCAGCTATTTCGGCACTTACCGCGTGGTCACCGAGGCAGGCACGCGCAGCCTGATCCACGGCACCACCACCCATGGCGTGCAATTGCTCGGCAACCCGGAGCGCCGCCGCACCCCGACCAGCTATTATTGGACGGGTTCGGGCGTCGGCCGCGTGATGTCTGCGCTTCCGGGCGTGGTCGGCCCGGCGGCGCGAGTCGGAGTCGTCGGGCTCGGCACCGGCACGCTCGCCTGCTACGCCCGGCCCGACCAGCGCTGGACGCTCTACGAAATCGATCCGGTAGTGGTCGACATTGCTCGCTCGCCGTCTTTCCACTTCCTCCGCGACTGCCTTCCGGACGCCCCGGTGGTCATCGGCGACGCGCGCATCCGCCTCGCAGCGGCCCCGCCGGCGAGCTTCGACCTGCTGGTGATCGACGCTTTCTCGTCCGACGCGATCCCGATCCACCTGCTGACCAAAGAAGCCTTTGCGGTCTACGCCAGGGCGCTTCGGCCCGGCGGATTGTTAATGGTCCACATCTCCAATCGCCACCTCGAGCTTCGACCAGTCATCCGCACCGGGGGAGAGGCCGTGGGCATGGCCGGGCTGCTCGCGACCGCCCCCGGAAATCCCCTGTCACGCGGCTACGAGAGCAGCTGGACGGCTTTGTCCAGCGACCCGCGACTGCTCGGCCGGGTGACCGCGACCGAGCCGGAATTGTGGGTCGGCCTGCCGCTCGGACGCCGCATTCACTGGAGCGACGACCATGCCTCGATCCTGCCCGTGCTAAGGCCCATGTGGTGAGCGTTGTCGCTGAAACCGGGCGCCTGCGACTGACGACATGGAACGAGGCGCGCCGGGCCGAATTCGTCCGGGTCACCAACACGCCCGCCGTGATGCGCTGGCTAGGCGGGGTCGCGGCGCCAGCGGACATGGCCGCTGCCTTCGCCCGGATCGACGGCTTCCAACGCGATCATGGCCACACCTTCTGGGTCGTCGAGCGGCTCGAGGACGATGAACTGCTCGGCTTTTGCGGGCTGAAGCGCGTCAATGCCCCCGGCGGCGAGCATCTTCACGGCGCCTTCGAGATCGGCTGGCGCCTGCGCGAGGA
>JANPKL010000267.1:0-3575 GCA_031425975.1 Sphingomonas sp. | reverse complement strand
CACGGACGGGCGCGGAGAGGCGGTCGAGCGGGCGGGCGGTGCGCAGCGCGGGCTCGGCGAGGGTGCGGCCGGGGGCGAGACGGGCAAGGAGATGGCCGTCCGCGGCGATGCCGATCTCTCCGCCCGGCACCGCGAGCAACGAGAAGCCCTCGTCGGTGGCGGCGGTAAGCAGGCGCGCGCGGCGGTCGAGCTCGTCGCCGAGGCGGCGCTCGGCGGCGGCGAGGAGCAGGCGCTTGTCGGCCAGCCGCGCGGTCGGATCGACCTTGAATTCAAAGCCGGTGAGGTGGCCGATCGGCTCGGGCCCGACGCTGACTTCGCCGTCGGCGGCGACGGTGACCGGAAGCGCGTCGGCGCCCCTTGCCCCAATGTCGCGGACGAGGACGGCGGTGCGGCGGTCGACGAAGCGCTGGGTCAAGGCGGCGTGGAGCCCGTCGGACAGGCGGCCCTCGACGAGGCGGGTGCGTTCGGCCCATTTCGCGGGGTCGGCGAGCCAGTCCGAGCGGTGGGCGATATAGGCCCAGCTGCGGATGCCGGCGAGGCGGTCGGCGAGCGCCTCGATATCGCCCGCGACATTATCGAGGCGGGAGACTTCGGCGGCGAACCAGTCCTGCGCGATATGTCCGCCCTCGGCGATATAGGCGAAGATGCGGCGGACCATGCGGGCATGGTGCATGGGCCCCACCTTGCGGAAGTCGGGCAGGCCGCACGCCGCCCACAGCCGGCGCGCCTGGCCGCCGCGCCGGGCAGCAATGGCGGGATCCTCGGCGATAAGTTTGAGGACGGCGAGGTCGATGCCCGGCGGGGCGGGGCGCAGCAGCCGATCGTCGCTGCGCGCCTCGAGGCTGCGGATTAGCGAGGCGACGTCGGTGAAATCGAGCTGGGCGGAACGCCAGTAGAGATGGTCGAGCGGGCGGAAGCGATGCTCCTCGATCGCGGCGATCTCCTCCTCGGTGAAGCTCGGGCCATTGTCCCCGCCGAGGCCCAGGGTGCCGAAGGTGCCGTCGCGCTGGTGGCGCCCGGCGCGGCCCGCGATCTGGGCCATTTCGGGAATCGACAGGCGGCGGTCGCGGCGGCCGTCGAACTTCTCGAGGCCGGCGAAAGCGACATGGGTGACGTCCATGTTGAGGCCCATGCCGACCGCGTCGGTGGCGACGAGATAGTCGACCTCGCCGCGCTGGAACATCGCGACCTGTGCGTTGCGGGTGGCGGGAGACAGCGCCCCCATGACCACCGCCGCGCCGCCCTTGAAGCGGCGCAGCATCTCGGCGAGCGCATAGACCTGCTCGGCCGAGAAAGCGACGATGGCGCTGCGCGGGGGCAGGCGCGACAACTTGCACGCGCCGGCAAAGCGCAGAGTCGAGAAGCGCGGGCGGCTGACGATCTCGGCCTCGGGAATCAGCTCGCGGATAAGGGGACGCAGGGTGGCCGAGCCGAGAATGAGCGTTTCCTCGCGACCTCGGGCACGGAGCATACGGTCGGTGAAGACGTGGCCGCGCTCGGGGTCGATCCCGAGCTGCGCCTCGTCGATCGCGCAGAAGGCGAAGTCCTTGTCGACCGGCATCGATTCGACCGTACTGAGCCAGTAGCGGGCGGTGGGCGGGACGATTCGTTCCTCGCCGGTCAGCAGCGCGACGCTGGCGGCCCCTTTCAGTGCCACAACGCGGTCATAGACCTCGCGCGCCAGCAGCCGGAGGGGAAAGCCGATCACGCCCGAGCTGTGCGCGCACATCCGTTCGATCGCGAGATAGGTCTTGCCGGTGTTGGTCGGCCCGAGGATCGCGCGGACATTGTCGGGCGGGGACGGCGCCATGAACTCAATGTGGGGGTGGCGGGCCTGAAATAGCAAGCGGCTTTCGGCGACTTTAGCGGCGCGTTAACCCTCTTTCGCGACAAGGGCCGCCATGTTCGTGTCGCCGCGCCCGCTGGTTGCCGCCGCGCCCGTGTCCGGCTTCGGGCGGGCGGCGGCGTTGCGTGCGCCCGACGCGCCATTCCGGGTGGCGGTGGACCTCGGCGTCGACCTGTTTTCACGGCGCTGGTGGCGCGGAGTAGTCACACTGGGTGCGATGGGGATCGGGCTCGGCCTGCTCGCACCGCCCATCGAGCCACTACCGGGCGGTTCGGTGGCCGATTTCGGCCCCGATCAGGCGCGGCAGGCGCAGGCGATCGGGATCGGCGCGCTCGACATGGGCTCGCAGACGGGGATGCCGATGGGCGAGGGGCCGCGCGCCCGGCCGATCGCCGCCGCGCCCGAGCGGGTATTGCGCGAAATGAGGCTCATCGTCAGCGGCGGCGACGAACTGGCGCGGCTGCTGGTCCGCAACGGGGCGACGCCGGGCGATGCGGTGCAGGCGGCGATGCTGGCGGCGCAGGCTGGTGCCTCGCCGATTTCCGGAACCAGTCTCGACCTCAATCTCGGCGCGCCGACGGCGAGCGGTCGGCCAGTCGAGCGCCTGCATTATCGCGCGCGGCTGGATTTCGAGATCACCCTCAATCGCGGCGTGAGTGGGCTGGTGGCGGAGCGGAGGGCGCTGGCGGTCGACCGGACCCCGCTGCGGATCCGGGGCAGCGCCAATGGCGGACTATACTGGGCGCTGCGTTCGGCCGGGGCTTCGCCCGCCACTGCCAGCGACTATCTGCAGGCGATCGGGGCCAAGATCGACGTCGGCAGCGAGATCGGTGCCAATGACCGGTTCGAACTGGTCGTCGCGCAGGCGCGTGGACCCGATGGCGCGGCAGTGGCCGGGCCCTTGCTCTATGCCGGGCTCGACCGGGCTGCGGCGAGCGATTTGTCGCTGGTGCGCTGGCCGGTCGGCGGACGGCCGCAATGGATCGACGAGACGCAAGCTCTCCAGCCGACGACGAGCCTGCTCGGCGCGCCGGTGTCGGGACGGGTGACCTCGGGCTTCGGGCTGCGGGTCCACCCGATCTTGCGCTTCGCCCGGATGCATCGGGGGATGGACTTTGGCGCACCCTCTGGCGCGCCGATCGTGGCGGTGGCCGACGGGCAAGTGGTCCGCGCGGGCTGGGCCGGTGGCTATGGCCGCCAGGTGCGGATCGCGCATGGCGACGGGCTGCTGACGAGCTACAGCCACATGAGCGGGATCGTCGCCGACGAGGGCGGGATCGTGCGGCGCGGCGAATTGATCGGCTATGTCGGCTCCTCTGGCCTGTCGACCGGGCCGCATTTGCATTACGAAGTGTGGCGCAACGGTCAGGCGGTCGATCCGGCGCGGGTGACGTTGACGCGGGCTCCGGCCGTCGGTGCGGGGATGATGGCCGCGGTGCGGGCGCGGGCCCGGGCGCTGCGCGGGATCTGAGCAGTTTGCCGTCGCAGCTCGGCGCGGCTAAGGCGTTCGACATGCACAAGATTATCCTGTTCGCCCCGCTTATTCTCATCGCCGCACCCGCCACCGCCGAGCCCTATGTCGAAGTCGGGCTGGGGGTGGTCGACGCTCGTGCCAACGATATCGACGAGACGATCGATTATTCGAGCGCCCAGACCCCTGCGAGCCCCGCCGCCCCGGTGCCGGCCGACGTGTTCGTCGACGACGTATTCGGCACCCGCTCCAAGCCCG
>JANPKL010000266.1:0-48513 GCA_031425975.1 Sphingomonas sp. | reverse complement strand
GCGGCGGGCTCGGCGGTCGGTTCCGCGACTTCCTCTCGATCGATTTCGGCGGCCAACATCGCGACTCCCTTCCCATGAGGGTCGCACGGTCCGGCAGGCGGGAACGACACGCCGCTCGAAGCGGATCGCTCGCAACCATCTGCCGGCAAGCCCGGAGGCTCCCGCAGGACTTGGCACCTTTGACACGGCGTCTTGTCGTGTCCGGTTGCCCCGGCTTCTTCGGGCCTGTCCCTCAGCCGGTCTCGATGGATGACATGGAATGACGGACCGGCGGCCGAAAGTCAAGCAATGGGATCCCATCCGTCTACCGCTATGCACCCGAGCCGGACGACCCACGAAATCTCTCTTTTCCGCCGCAGAACCTTTCCGCCGGTCAGGTGTTTGCCTGTTTGGAACGACGCCGCGACGATCGTCGCGGACGGCTCGTGATCGATGATGGGAGACTGACCTTGGCGGCATCTGAGGCCCGACGGCGCGTCCTTCATCCCCTGCACGGGGTCCTGCTCGCTTCCATCCTCCCCCTGTTCCTCGGCGCGCTGCTGAGCGACTGGGCCTATTCCTCGAACTTTGACGTGCAGTGGATCAATTTTGCTGCCTGGCTCAACGCCGGCGCGCTGGTGTTCGCCGGTGCCGCGCTGCTGTGGGCGGCGGTCGACTTCCTTCGTGGCGGTGCCGGTGAGCGATCGTTCCTCTACCCCTTGGTGCTGCTCGCTACCTTCGTCAGCGGCTTCTTCGCGGCCATCATCCACGCCAAGGACGCCGCGGCGACCATGCCCGCCGGCATGACGCTGTCACTGCTCACCTTCGTCCTCGCCTTGGCCGCCGTCTGGCTCGGTTTCTCCACCCTCCGTTCGGGAGTCGCACGATGAGCCGCCTGCCCTGGCTCGCCGCCGCCTGCGCCGCCGCGCTACTGACCGGATGCGGCGGAAGCGACCCCGAGGCGACGCAATATGGCCCCAACCCGAGCTTGCCCGAGACCGATCGCAGCCTGCTCCCCGACATGACCATCGCCAGCCCCGCCGGCTGGGGCGACCGCCGCCCGACCGTGCCGCAGGGCTATCGGATCGACCCGATCGCGACCGACCTCAAGATCCCGCGCCAGACCCTGGTCCTTCCCAACGGCGATATCCTGATTGCCGAGGGCAAGGGCGGTGGCGCGACGGTCAAGCGGCCCAAGGACCTTATCGCCGGCTATTTCAAGAAAAAGGGCACGAGCTCGGTCAAGGGCGGCGATCGGCTGACCCTCCTGCGCGACGCCGACGGCGACGGCCGCTATGAGGGCCGCACGATCTTCGCCGAGAAGCTCAATGCGCCGTATGGGCTCGCGCTGATCGGCAACCGGCTGTTCGTCGCCAACCAGGATGCGCTGGTCAGCTTCGACTATCGCCCGGGCCAGACCAAGGCGAGTGGCCCGCCGGCGCTGGTCACGCGGCTGCCGTCCGAGATCAACCATCACTGGACCAAAGCGCTTGCCGCCAGCGCGGACGGGCGCAGCCTGTTCGTCGGCAACGGCTCCAACAGCAATATTGGCGAGCGCGGCATGGCGGTCGAGGAAGAGCGCGCGATGGTCTGGCAGGTCGATGTCGCGACCGGTGCCCACCGCCGCTACGCCACCGGCCTGCGCAACCCGACCGCGCTGGCCGTTCAGCCAGGCAGCAACCAGCTGTGGGCCGTCGTCAACGAACGCGACGAACTGGGCGCCAACCTCGTCCCCGATTATCTGACCTCGGTCCGCCAAGGCGCCTTCTACGGCTGGCCTTACGCTTATTGGGGGCCCAACCCCGACCGGCGCGTGCAGCCGTTCAAGGAGGATATGGTCGGCAAGGCGGTGCGCCCGGATTATTCGCTCCAGTCGCACACCGCACCGCTCGGGCTCGCCTTTTCGGGCGCAAGCATGGGCGGATCGTTCGGCGATGGCGTGTTCGTCGGCATGCACGGCAGCTGGAACCGCGAGATGCCGGTCGGCTACAAGGTGGTGTTCGTGCCCTTCCGCGGCGGTCGCCCAGCCGGGAACCCGGTCGATTTCGTCGCGGGCTTTCAGGCCGACGGCAAGACCTTCGGCCGCCCGGTCGGGGTAACGGTCGACCCCCGCGGTGCGCTGATCGTCGCCGATGACTTGTCCAACACCGTGTGGCGGGTGACGCCTGTTCGCGCGGCGGCCCCGGTTCGGGTGGCGATGGCGAGGTGACCGCAGCCTCTGGGTGGTCCTCCTATTGCGGCGCGGCTCCGCTGCCCGCCGAATTGCTCGGACGGTGGAACTTCGATCCGTTATTGCTGCTCGCACTCGGCACCGCGTTGTGGCTCGGCCGGCGCGCGTCCGAGACGGGCCTGCAGCGACGGCCGCTATTCGCCGATCGGAATTTTCTTCCATTGGGTGATGGCGGCGCTGATCCTGTTCCAGCTCGCCTGGGGATTATGGACGGACCTGATGATGCCGGGCGGCGACAAGGTGTTCGCCTATCAGGTGCACAGCGCTGCCGGGCTGCCGCTCCTGCTGCTGGCGATCGGGCGGATCGTCTGGCGGGTCATGATCGACGATCCCTATAACCACGCCGACCGTCAGGGCGTGCCGACCAGGATCGCGCACGTCACCGCGCTGCTGTTCTATCTGACCTTCTTCACTCTGCCCTTGAGCGGCTGGGTAATGTGGTCGGCCATCGCCGCTGAGCCGCTTTATCTGGGCGGGTTCTTGCCGTGGCCGCAGGTCCCGCTCGACGGGGTCGACGAGGTCACGCGCTGAGCAATTCAGGATGTCGCCGAGGACGTGCATATCGCCTCGGTCATTTTATTGCTCTTGCTCGTTCCGGCGCATGCAGGGGCGGCCCTGAAACACCATTTCTGGGATCGCCACGACGTGCTGCGGGGGATGCTGCTCGCGTCCTGACCGGCGTGATCACACTGCTCGCCTTGGGCGCGGTCGCCCTGCTGGCGAGGCCGATCCTGCGCCGCACCCGCGCCAAGGGCACCGGCAAACTGTCGCAAGGGATGGACGGGATCGCGCTCCTCGGCCTGGCGCTCGCCGCCGTCGCCATCTTCTATCAGGGGCTCCCCGCACTCACCGCTTGAGGGGGGCTCAAACGCGCTCGCGAAGCTCCGCCTGGACCTGCTCATGCGCGACCCGCGTCAACGGATAGCGCCAGAAGAACAGCGATGCGCTGCCCATGATCGCCATCGGGATCAGCGAATAGGTCAGCAGCAGCGCGTTCAGCGCCTCCGGACTGTTGGTCTTGGACGCAGGGTCGAAACCGAACAAGGGCGGAATGACCAGGCCGATGAAGGAGCCGAACGCGATCCCCGTCTTGCCGACCATCCCGACCAAAGCGAACAGCAGGCCGCCCCGGGCCTGGCCCGACGACAGCCGGTCGACATCGACCACGTCGGCAAGCATGGCGGCGACCAGCAGGCCGAGGCCGCCCCCGGCCAGCCCGCGGACCACAATCGTCCCGGCGTAGAGATAGTCGTCGTCGGGCCCGAGGAACGGGATCACCGCGGTAAAGGCGCCCATCAGGAAGGTCGCGACGGCCATCGCGCGATGCTTGCCGACGCGGCGCGACAGTAGCACCCACAGGGGCGCCGAGAGCAGCCCGGCCAGTCCCTCGCCCGCCAATATGTAGGGAAACCAGGCGCGAATCCCGAAATAGCTTTCCATCACGATCAGATGGAGCGAGGCCCCGATGATCGCGCCCGCAAGCAGGATGATAACGCCGCCGAGCAGCCACAGGAACGGCTTGTTGGCCAGCAGAGGCTTGAGTTGCTGGAGGACCCCGAGACTTCCTTCGGCGGGAGGAACACGGGGGTCTGGAACGAAGCGAACTGCCAGAAATGTCACTAGCGGCGTGCCGACGACGAAGATCGTGGCCAGCACGAACAGGGTGTCGGCCGTGCTCCCGAGCCCGAGCGAAGGGGCGGCGACGATCAGCGCCATGGCGGCCAGGCCCGAGGCCATGCCGAACCCCTCGCGCCAGCCCGCCAGCCGGGTTCGCCCATTATAACCCTCGACCAGCTCCGCGCCCCACGCCCGGAACGGAATGTCGAAGATGGTGAAGGCCAGATAGAGCAGCATCAGCCACAGCACCGCGTAGCCGACGGTGACATCGACCGGCGGCACCAGCACCATCCAGGCGGTGACCATCAGCAGCGGCGCACCGACGAAGACATAGGGTTTGCGCCGTCCCCAGCGACTGCGGGTGCGATCGCTCAGCACACCAATCAGGGGATCGGTCACGACGTCGGTCAGGCGAGTCACCAGCAAAATGGTGCCAAGCGTCGCGAGCGGGATGCCGTGGTCGACCGAATAGAAGCTCGGGATGAACGCCAGCAACGGAGTGAACAGCATCGCCTTCAGCAAATAAGGTGCGCCGTAACAGGCCTCGCGCCACGCCGGCAGCGCTTCGAGCGGGGTCGCATGCTGCACGTCGTTGACAGCGGGGCCGCTCATGCCCGGTTCGCTTGCGTCTCGAGGCCCGCGACCGCGTGGGCCAGCGCCGGAAGCGCTGCCGCGGCCCAGGCCTGGGGGGCGCTGGCATTGCCGTAATGGACAGGACCGAGCCCGGGCTCGCGCGGATGGCCGGAGATAAGCTCGGGAATGCGATGATGAGGCATGGCCGCGGCAAGGTCGAACAGGGCGTGCGTCACGATTCCCAATTCCTTCTGAAAACCGTAGCGGGCAAGACCGAGCCCGAACAACGCCGTATCATGCGGCCATACGCTGCCATTGTGATAGGAGGCAGGGGCGTAGCGCGCCTCGCCGTCGCCCAGGGTCCGAAGGCCCCAGCCGCTCCACAGCGGCGGCGACATCATCGTCGCCACCAGGCGGCCTGCGATGTCCGCCGGGACGATCCCGCACCACAGCAGATGACCGGGGTCCGAGGAGAGCACCGCAAGCGGCTTGCCCTCGCCGTCCAGCGCCATCGCATAGGTCTCCAGATCCTCGAGCCAGTAGCGCGCGTGAAACGACCGCGCGAGCGCCTCGGCTCGACGCCTCAGGTCGCTGGCCTTGTTCTGCTGCCCGAGACTGTCGAGCAGGTCGGCCCCCTCGATGAAGGCGGCATAGGCATAGCCCTGCACCTCGGCGACCGCGAGCGGCTGGGCGGCTGCGCTGCCATCGGCATGGTTCATCGAATCGTGGCTGTCCTTCCACGACTGCACCACCAGTCCCGACCCCGAGGCTTCGAAATGGATGAGGTCGTCACCGCCCTCCTGCCGGGCGATCAGCCAGTCCAGGGCGCGGGTGAGATTGTCTGCCAGTTCGCCGGTCAGGTCGAAATTGTCGACCGTCTTTTCATGCGCGGCGAGCGTCATCACGAACAAGGCGGTGGCATCGACCGACCCATAGTAACGCGCAAACGGAATCCGGTCGGTGCGGCTGAGCTCTCCGGCGCGGATTTCGTGGAGGATCTTGCCAGGCTGCTCCTCACGGAACGGGTCGTCGCTGGCCCCCTGATGATGCGCCAGCAGACGCAGGACCGACGCCGTGAGCTCCGGCACCCAGGGCAGCAACATGGTAGCCGTGATCAGCGCATCGCGGCCGAACTTGTTGCCGAACCAGGGCATGCCAGCCGCCGGATAGGGTCCGAACTGCGTGGCGAGCAGCAGCATTTTCAAATCGTCGACCGCTCGGCTGAGCGCCGCACCATGCGACCCGTTCTTGCGTTCGATGCCCGCAAAGGCCTCGCGCCACTGCGCGAAGCTCGGCAGGTCGGGCCAGCCGGAGGGATCGTCACCGCAGCGCAGCCGGACTTCGGCGCAAAGCGTGCATTGCTCGCCCGGCGCGAACGTGCGTTGCCACACCAGATCCTCGTCGGCACCTTCGAACCCGATCTCGATCTCGAGCGACACGCCGTCGAGCGCCTCGGCCGAATAACTGCGACCTTGCGCGAACCGCGACTCCTTGATTTCCCGGGTCGGGGCCTCGTTTCCGAGCAGCCGGGCGAACAAGTCACCGAAGTCGGGCTCGACCTCGAGCGCCATCCGCACGTCCTGTGGCTCGGTCGACACGTTGGTGATGGTCCAGCAGTCCCGCAGGCCGTCTTTCAGGGCCGATAGCTCGCGCCGCATGTCGAGCAATTGGGTTCGGGTCCGGGTGACCGCCGCATGATGCTCGATCAGCCGGTTCTCGACCAGCGCGGAACGCAGCAGTTCGAGAGCCGGATGATCCCAGGCGAAGCGTGACAGGAAGCGCGTGTCGCGGCGGTAGACACCGGCGAAGCGGATATCGGACGGATGGTCCTCGCCGACGACGATAATCGTCTCGTCTTCCTTCAGGCGCGCCATCATTCCTCCATCGCAATACATTTATACATACATGTTGACATAGGCTTTGCAATATATGAGCTTGGCCATGACGCAATTCCGTAACGGAGGCGGGTCGCATGCATCCCGGAGGGGGCCGCTTCGCCCATTTCAGGGCAGGTTGAGGAGAAACAGGTTGCTCGTGATCGATCTTCCGTTCGCGCGGC
Source organism: Sphingomonas sp. (assembly GCA_031425975.1). GTDB lineage: Bacteria > Pseudomonadota > Alphaproteobacteria > Sphingomonadales > Sphingomonadaceae > Sphingomicrobium. The sequence goes on along the minus strand of JANPKL010000266.1, from coordinate 42,055 downwards.
GGGGCCGCTTCATTTCCGGCCTGATGGCAGCCGCGGCCACGGTGGCGCTGTCGCCGTCCGCGCAGGCCCAGACCGCGCCGTTGGAAGCACCGTCGGCGCAAGCCGCCGCGACGCCCGAAGAGGAAGATCCCAACGTCATCATCGTCCAGGCGACCCGCCAGGGCCAGAGCGTGCAGGACGCCCCTATCTCGGTGTCGGTGATCGACGAGCGCCTGATCGAGGGCTCGGGGGCGACCAACTTCTCCGAAGTCGCGACCCTCATCCCGAGCGTCGTCTTCTCCCAGTCGCAAAGCCCGATCCAGTCGAACGTCGGCATCCGCGGCGTGACCACCGTCGGCGGCAGCGCGGCGCTCGAGCCCAGCGTCGGCATCTACATCGATGGCGTGTTCACCGACCGCACGTCGCTCGGCATCGGCGACTTCACCGACATCGCGCGCATCGAAGTGCTGCGCGGGCCCCAGGGCACGTTGTTCGGCAACAGCTCGCCGGCGGGCGTTATCAACTTCGTCACCAAGCGGCCGTCGCGCACGATGGGCGGCGATGTGGAGACGACCTTCGGCAATTTCGGGCGGGTCCAGGTCGCGGGTTCGGTCACCGGCCCGCTGTTCACCAACACTGCCTTCCGGATCAGCGCCTTCTCGCACCGTCGCGATGGCTATCTCAAGAATTTGGCCGGCACCGACCGCAATAACCAGGACGCTTGGGGCATCCGCGGACGCCTGCTGCTCGAACCCGCTCCCGGGCTCGAATTCCTGCTGACCGCCGAGACGGGCAAGACCAACGTGCGCTGCTGCGCGCCGGTGATCGACGATGTGTCGGCCGCGACCATCGCCCGCTTCGGCACGGCGTCGGCAGGCTTCCCCTTCGTCGGCACCGGGGTGCCCTTCCCGGCCGACCAGCTCGAGGACCAGGTGGTCGCCGTGGGCGGCAAGCAGCGCTACCGCAACAAGCTCACCGCCTTCAGCATCGATGCCGGCTACGACCTTGGCAGCGCGCGCCTGAGTGCGATCACCGCCATCCGCAAGTCGGACTCGTTCGAGCAGCAGGATCTCGATTTCACCGCGCTCAACCTGCTCGACTTCCCGGCCGCGACCCGCGAGCAGGACCAGTTCAGCCAGGAAGTCCGGCTGACCTCGACCGGGCGCCAGCGCCTGTCCTATCTCGTCGGCGCCTATTTCTTCCAGAAGAAGGCGAGCGAGCGAGCGGCGGGCATCTTCATCAATCCCAGCCTGGTCGCGATCGTGCCCTCGATCCTCGCCGCCTCGACTCCAAGCGGCAGCGACATCAAGAACCGCAACTACGCCATATTCGGAGAGCTCGGCTTTGCCATCACCGATCAGCTGCGGCTGACCGGTGGCCTGCGTTATAATTACGACGACAAGCACATCACCGCCTTCGCGTCGCGCCTGCGGTCGACCGGGGTCGAATTGAGCCCGACCCAGAGGATCCCCGCGGCCTTCCAGGACCGCGACGGCGGCGAGCTTACCGGGCGGGCGATCATCGAATATGACTTCACCCGCAATATTCAAACCTATGCATCCTACACCCGCGGCTACAAAGCCTTCGGGATCAACGACGATGCCAATCTGCTGCGCAACGTGCCGGGCGCGAGCTTCTTCTTCGACTCCGAGAAGGTCGACAATTACGAGATCGGGCTGAAGACCTATTTCCCGGCGTCGCGGCTGACCGCCAACATCGTCCTGTTCAACACCAAGTATAACGACTTCCAGGCGCTGTCGTCGTTCACCGACACCAGCAACGTGTTGCGCTTCTTCCTTCAGAATGCGGCCAGCCTGACCGCGCGCGGAGCCGAGATCGACGTCAGCTGGCGGCCGAGCTCACGCTTCTTCGTCCAGACCAGCGCGACCCTGCTCGATGCGTCCTTCGACAGCTTCCCCAACAGCCAGGGCCCCGCCGGCCCGCTTGACCTCTCGGGCGAGCGGCTGCGCGACGCGCCTGAATTCTCCGCAAGCCTGGTCGCGCAATATACCCAGCCCCTGGCCGACCGCCTCGAGGCGTTCGTGCGCGGCGACGTGTTCCGCCGTTCGAAGGTCTTCACCAACCAGAATCTCGATCCGCTCGAGGTCCAGGGCGCTTACACCAAGCTCAATGGCCGCATCGGCATCGGTGCGCCCGACGGCAAGTGGAGCATCGAGACCTTCGTTCGCAACATCACCAACGAGATCACCTTCACCCGGGCCGGCGTGCCGACCTTCGGCGCCGTCAACGGGGTCCTTCCACTCCTCAGCATTCCGCCCTTCCCGACCGGCAACAGCCGGGTGCGCTTCACCGAGGAACCGAGGACCTACGGGCTGACCCTGCGAACGCGCTTCTGATACTCATCCTGGATGGCGTCTGATCCTTCGCTTCCTGTGGCGCATGTCGGGGTGATCGGAGCGGGCGACATCAGCGCCCGCTACGTCACCGCGATGCGCGACACGAGCCTGCTCGTGCCCCGTCTGATCGCCTCGGCAAGGGGTCGATCGGCCGAGGCGCAGGCGGCCGAATCAGGCCTCACGGCCGTGAGCGTGGACGCTTTGCTGGCCGATCCAGGGATCGATCTCGTGCTCAATCTCGCTCCGCCGCTGGCGCATGGCGCGCTGACCCGCCGTGCGCTCGAGGCGGGCAAGCATGTTTACAGCGAGAAGCCGCTGGCCGGATCGGTCAGCGAAGCGGAGGCGCTGATCGCCCTTGCCGCCGACCGCGGCCTCATGCTCGCCTGCGCGCCCGCCACCACGCTCGGCCCTGCCCTCCAGACTGCCCGGGCAGTGGTCGATGCGGGGGAGCTCGGCAAGATCGTCGGCGCTCGCGCGACCATGGTTTATCCCGGTCCCGACCTCTGGCACCATAATCCCGATCATCTGTTCGGCCCGCTCGCCGGGCCGCTGTTCGACATGGGGGTCTATCACCTCACGGCGTTGGTCGCGCTGCTCGGACCGGTCGCGCACGTCACCGCGAGCGCGTCGCGATCGAGCGACCGGCGCATGATCCGCGCCGGTCCCCGCGCCGGGGAGCAATTTCCGGTGACCGTCCCGACTCATGTCGAGGCCGGCCTGCTGCTGGCCAGCGGGATCCGGGCCTCCGCCTTGTTCAGCTTCGACGGCTTCGGCAGCAAGGCACCGGGCCTTGAACTGTTCGGCACCCGCGGCTCGCTCGCAATCGCCCATCCCAGCCGCTTCGAGGGACCGGTCGAAGTCTCCACCAGCCTGTTCGCATGGCGACCCGCTCCCGCGGCGGTCGAGAGCTGGAGCGACGCAATGTGGGCGATCGGCCCGGCCGAGGCCTGGGCGGCCTTTTGCGAAGCCCGTGCACCGCGCACCGATGCCGGCTTTGCCTGTCACCTGCTCGAGGTGCTAGCCGGGATCGAGGCGGCAGCGACCTCGGACGAACGAATCGTGATACGGACACGAACCGAGCGCCCGGCGCCGCTGACCATGAATTATAAGGCGGCTCCGTGGTGGCCGGCCTCAGACCGGCGGGATGCACGAGAATGAACGAGGCAAGCACGGTGTCCCGACCGGTCCGTCCGATCCCCAAGGCCGAACAGTCGCTGCGGACCCGCGCGCTGATCGTCGAAACCGGATTCCGCTGCCTCGCCCGCTACGGCTATGCCAAGACCAGCATGCACCTGATCGCGCAGGAAGCGGGCCTGTCGCGCGGCCCGGTCCATTATCATTTCACCGACAAGAACGACCTGATGGGCGCGATTGCCGAGGCGCTTCCCCAGCAGGTCCCGGAAACCACGCGCAAGCGGCTTGCCGCCGCGGGATCGCTGGCCGAGCGCCTGGAAGCGCTGGTCGACATCAGTCTCGAACAGCATTTGGGCGACCACCATTTCGTCGCGATCGAATTGCTCATCGCCGCTCGCCGCGATCCCGCCCTTGCGGCCTCGGTCCTGCCGCACTTCTCGACCGGCGAGCAGGGCATCGACGACTGGTTCGTCGCTTATGCGGAGGGCCTGGGCTGGGACCATCAGCGCCTGCTTACCCTGCGCACCCTGTTCGTCGCCGCCCTGCGCGGCCTTGCCGTCGACAATATCCAGCGCGCCGACGACACATTGCACCGTCAGGCGGCAGCCATGCTCAAGGAAATGATGCTGCAATTCTTGCTCGAAGGGCGATCCGGGCAGGCCCACTGAGGCCCGCTTACGGATCTCGCGTTCCGTGGTTTGAACGACCGCCCATCGGTGCAGCGGACACCGTCGAGGTAGATTTTACGACTCCTGCCGAAGGTCAGTCTAGGAACCAGCGGCGGCCGGTCTCTTTGATGACCTTATACTCGGTCCAACTGGTGTCCATCGCGCTGCTATCTCCGGGCGGCGGCGGTTCGCGGAACGCGGGAAACTGCGTGTCGATCAGGCCTGCCAGCGAAGCCGGCAATTCGTCGGCACCCGCAAGCTTGGCGCCGGTCGCGTGCACATAGACGAGGCCCTCGCGGCCCTCCATCGCCATCCACGGAAACCAGTCGGAGATGCGCGACCAGCTTACCATCACGTCGAGCGACGTGACCCCTGGATCGTCCAGCTGGGATACTGCGCCGGAAAAGGAGAACAGCTCCACCGCATGATACATCCCCCCGATCTCGCGCTCATAGCCGGCCGCAAGCGGGTTCGCCCGCCGGATCGGAAGGACCTGGCGATAGGACCAGTGCGGGCCGATGCGTTCGAGAGGAAGGCTGAACTCGCGACCCTGCCGATCACGTTCGAAATAGGTCCCGTTCACGTGGTCGTTGGCGACCGGAATCACTTCTACTGTTTCAGCGGTGAAGGGGTTGCGCCATTGGTCGAGCAAAGTGCCGTCGAGGGGGTCACGAAAAACCATCATCTCCCTCCCGAGCCTCCGGAAACCGGAACCCCGATCAGGGTCGACAAGATCCTCCGTCGACCGGACGAGCATGCCCTCCACCCGGAACAAGTGGCGATCCGCTTCGCCCGCTCGACGCGAAAAGACGTCTCCGTGAAAGAGGAAATAAGTCAGGGTGCCAGCCTCGCTGCTCGCCTCGATTCGCCGCAGGGCTTGAATCGCTTCCTTGCCGTTCAGGACTGCCATCGGATTTCGCCACCTCGCATGGATTGCCGGGATCGCATCGCCGCTCGCCCGGCGCGGGGCAACCCCGCTGACCGAACGCCGCTCGGAACTTCGCAAACGGGATTCACGAAGGGGGGCGGCCGCAGCAGCCGTGGGACTGAGGCAGGCCGGCCGCCGGGATCGAAATGGCGAGCGTGAATGCCATCAACGACGAAATTGCAGATTTGAGACTGCGGGAGTGTCATTCACGAAGCGGTCGATTGCGCCCAAGGCCGCGGCGGCATCTACTGTGCGAATTCCTTGGGGGAGAGAGCAATGTCGAAGCAAATGCGAAGAGCAGTTATCAGCCGCGTGTTTGCTGCCCCGGTCGTCCTTGCATGGGCCCTGACTGCGGGGAATCCGGTCTCGGCGCAGCCGACGGACGAAACGCCTGCGCCAGCTGAGGACAACACGTTCGATATCGTCGTGACCGCGCGCAAGACGCAGGAATCGCTGCAGACGGTGCCGCTCTCGGTAACTGCCCTGACGTCGCGACAGTTGGAGGCCCGTGACATTCGCGACGTCTATTCGTTGCAGAACAGCGTTCCCAATTTCACCTTCGACAAGGCGTTTGGCCGACGCAACGACCGGCCTTCGATCCGGGGGCAGTCCAACATCCAGGGCGAACCCAACGCGGCCTTTTTCGTCGACGGTGCCTATGTCTCCGGCTCCATCACCGGCACATCGACCGAAAACCTCGAGCGGATTGAAGTCCTTCGGGGACCGCAGGCGGCGCTCTTCGGCCGCGCCACCTTTGCCGGGGCGATCAACTACATCACCCGGCAACCGACCGACACCTGGACCGGCTCGCTTGCCGCGCGGGCCGGCATGAATCAGGATTTTCGGCTTGGCGCCTGGGTCTCGGGACCGATCGTGCCCGGCGTGCTGCAGACATTCCTCGCCGCCTCCACGCAAAGTTACGCGGGGGAATATCGCAATGCCAATCCCGGTACGCCAGGAACGGCGCCGGGCATCCTTGTTGCGCCGACACGGGCGGATGACAGCCGCGTCGGGTCCGAAAAGCAGAACGCGCTTACCGCGCGGCTTCGCCTTATTCCCAGCGACCTGATTGAGGTGAACATCAAGGCCGAGCGTGCGGAGACCGACGACGCTCACCTTGCCGCCGTGTTCATCGGCGGCGACCAGCTGAACTGTTTCATTCCCGTGGCAGCAACGCCATCGGCCCGTTCGCGCGGCTACTTTTGCGGTGAAATGAAGGTTGGTTCGCGGCGACCGGCGCTCAACATCCCGGATTTCGAGGACGGCCTGACCGCGACCGCCGGCCGTTCCGAGCCGGAAGATCCCGGCAATCGGCGCAAGACGACCCGACTTCTGGGCGACGTTCGCCTAACGCCCGGCGCCTGGACGGTCCTGCTCCAGGGAAGCCACAATCGCGACAATGCCATCTTCGCCACGGATGCGGATTACACCATCCAGCGGCCCTTGTTCGCCAGTTCGCAAGCCATCGAGGACCTTCGCTTCCGTAACCGCTCGGTCGAAATGCGAGTGACCTCGCCCCGTGCCGTTACAGTGCGCGCGCAGGTCGGAGTTTATTGGTTCGAGGAGCGGACCAAGTCGCGCGCGCGCACGCTCGGTTCCAACCCGATCGCCTTTCGGCCTGACGGCACCGACTACACCGTCAGCAATGTCGAAAACGCCGCGATCTTCGGGCAGCTCGAGTGGCAGATCAGCGAAGCCCTGACTTTGTCCGGCGAAGCCCGCTTCGCCCGGGAACAGCGCGACGTCTCGACCACCCGGCCGGCCGAGGCGACGTTCGAAAGCTTCACTCCCCGCCTCACTCTCGACTACCGCCTGTCGCCGCGAACGATGCTCTATGCGCTGGTCGCCAAGGGGAATAAGCCGGGCGGCTTCAACACTGCCCTCTACTCGGCGACCGGCGTTTCGCAGGCCAGCTTCGAGGGACTACGCAATCAGGGATTTGACCGGTTCGACGAAGAGACTTCCCTTACGTACGAATTGGGAAGCAAGACCAGTTTTGCCGGGGGCAAGGGCAACCTTAATCTGAGTGGTTTCTACATCGACTGGCGCGATCAGCAGCTCAATCGAATCGTCGACATTGTCACCGGCAGCAACATCGCCTCGACAGCCGCGATCCTCGTCAATGCCGGCAAGTCGCGGATCATGGGTCTCGAGGCAGAGGCGAACATCCGGGTCGGCCAGAACCTGATCCTCGGCGCGTCCTATGGCCTCGCGGCAAGCAAGATCCTTGCCTACAACGAGGGCGAGATCGCGATCCTGACGGGCTTCGACGATCCAAGACTGGTGCAAGGCGGCAATGCCCGCGGCAGGGCCCTTCCCAACACGCCCAAACACACCTTCTCGTTGAACAGCAGCTATACCGCGCCCCTCGGCGCGGCCCTGAATGGTTTCGTGGACGCGAATTTCCGCTACGAGACCAAACGCTTCGGACAGGTCGACAATTATTACTGGACCGGCGATCTCGCGCTGCTCAACGGCCGTTTCGGATTACGATCCGGGCGGTGGGAAGTCGCGGTATATGGTGACAATCTGCTCGACGACGATACGCCCACCGGGATTGGCAGGACCATCGACCGGACCCAGCCCAATTTCGTGGGCGGGACCCGTCGCGGCTTCAGCCTGGGGTTGCGTCGCGGGCGCGAGGCCGGGTTGACAACCCGACTGTCCTTCTAGTGCGCCTATCCTTGAATTCGATCACTCCCACCTTCCGGCGCGCGGGCCGCGGCAAGGCCGGAGCGACGCAGCGTTTCGCGATAGGATCGACTGACCGGGAAGCAGGCGCCCGAAATCAGCTGGACCTCGACGACGCCCCCGTTCGATCGAAGTTCGCTTATTGCAGCCCGCGACACCCAGTGGGAGCGATGTACCCGCAGGCCCGCGATCCCGCCCATGGCGTCGATCGCATCCGACAGGCGGCCGTAGATCAACGCCTCGCGCCCCGGCAGATGCACGCGGACAAAGTGATCTTCGCTCGACAGGGCCAGGATCTCCTCCCGCTCGAGGTCGCCGAGCCGTTTGCGAAAGGCCAAGGCAGCACTCGACAAGGAAGTCCGGTCAGGCTCGTCCAACGTTGGCGGCACCATCGCTCCCGGACGCATGGCGGGCTCGTCGACACTCAGGTTCGTGGGGGCCGACGGGGCCGGGCTGAACATGCGCCGGAAGAGAAGGTTGCTGATGATCCACAAGGCGATCACGCCGGACCATGCGGTAAAGTGCGCTTCGAAATAGGATATGGACCAACCGAAGGATGGTACATCCCGGGGGCGCGACCCATTATTGGCGAGGCGCGCCGCCATATCGGCATACCAGTAGACGACAGGCTTCATCGGGAAGGATGCCGCCGTCGCCGCGACGGCGGAGATCAGCGTAAGCGGAACGTTCCTCCCGCGGCAGATCCTGAGCAAAAGGGCATTGCTGACATAGAGAGCGGTCCACACCAGGAAGCTCATGCCCACCCAGAACAATATGGCCTGGGCGACGCTCAACTGCTGCGCAAAGGCTACCCGGTTGATCCCCATGACCAGTCCGACGCCAAGCGGAAGCGCGATGAACGCCAGGGCGAAGCTTTGCCGGTCGCCAGTGACGGGCCGCGCCTCGGGCGGCACGGGCGCAGGGCCGCCAGCGGTGAAGGAAGAGGCGAAGTTCATCGGTCCTTGCTCATTACCGGACCCGGCGAATGGGGTTGGGCATGATCGCCATGAGTAGAAGCGCGATGGGATACATCGCGATGCTGGCGCTGCTTGCAGCGTCGGCGGTGCCCGCGACCGCAGCTCTCGCCCAACCGCGCACCGCGTCTTCCGCTGAGCGAAACTCGAAACCGCAACCCGTCAGCTCCAATGGCATCTACCCGTCGGCGGCCCAATTGCTGCAAGCTTATCCGAATCCCTCGTGGAGTCTATTCCCCCGTTCGGGACATGACGTCGTCGAGCTCGCGCCGGGCCTCTATACCTTTCGCTATGGTCGGCAGGCCGTTCGCAACATCTTCATGGTCACGCCCAGGGGCGTGATCGTCACCGACCCGATCAATGCCAAGGCCGCAGCCATTTTGCGCGAGGAGATCCGCAGGATCACGCCCCTGCCCGTGCGCTTCGTCGTCTACTCGCACAATCACTGGGATCATGTGAGCGGAGGGCAGATCTTCAAGGACGAGGGAGCGACCTTCATCGCTCAGCGCAATTGCGTCGCGGGGCTGAAGGCTCGCCTGCCCCATGACGTGGTGATGCCGGACATCGTCTACGATGATCGTTACACGGTCCGCCTGGGCGGACGAACGCTCGAGCTCTACCATTTCGGTGCCGACGCCGGCGTTTGCAATTCGTACATGCGGCCCGACGGCGGCGAGCTGATGGTGGTGGTCGATACCGTCATTCCGGGCCGAACGCCGGTCGGAGCCATGGCCGATACCGATCCAGGTGGGATCATCCGCAGTCTCCGGCGGCTCGAAGCGATGCCGATCTCGGCAATCATTCCCGGGCATGGCACACCGATCGCCGGCAAGTCGGCGCTAACCGAACGCCGCCTCTACATGGAGGCGCTGATGAAGGCGACCCAGGAAAGACTGGCCGACCCGTCGCCTCCGCTCGACCTCTACAAATCAATCACCGTTCCGCAATTCAGCTACCTTCGCGGTTATTCTGAAGACATTGCCAAGAATGCGGAACGCATGGTCAACTATTTCTACATCGGGTGGTAGACGATCGTGCTTGAGCCACTCCGGCCGCAACGTCCGCGCTATTCGACACTGGCCCTGGCATGAGTGTCAGGCTGGCCAAGCTGATGCCGGTGACCGTTCGCCATGTCGGGGTGTGGGACGGTATCTTCCGCCGGGTCGATGCTGCCGGGATCATCACCGATAGCTTCCGCTCGCAGGTCGTATTTCGTATATTCGATGACGACCAGTGGCCGAATATATACCAGCAAACCAACAGCTATTTCGCACCCGACGGTCGCATGACCCAGAGCTTCGACACCGCTGGAGCATTCGAAGGCGACCGAATTCGCTATGCAAGCGACCGCGTGCGTGGCTGGGCGGCAGACGATCCCCTCGACGAATTCGGTGCCAATGCGCTGTTGTTCATGGAAATTCTCTATCGTCCCAATGAGCGCGTCTACGAAATGGCGCAGATCAGCGACTGCGGGCACTATCGCACCCGCACGGTTCAGTTCCTCAAGGACGGCCGCACCGTCCAGCGGACGCTGATCGACGAAACCTTGCGCACGACGGACTGGCAGTCCTTCGATGCGGAGCAGGGGCGCCCATGACCCGCTACACTCGCATCGCAATGCTTCTGCACTGGGCAATCGCCCTGCTGATCCTGACCAATCTGGCGCTCGGTTTGCGGCTCGAGGGACTAAAGGGTGGGCAACAGTTCGCGGCCTTTCAGCTACACAAATCGATCGGGATCACGGTGCTCCTGCTGTCCCTGGCGCGAATCGGCTGGCGGCTCGCGCACCGCCCGCCGCCTTTCAGCGAGCGGCTGTCGGCCCTAGAGCGACTGGCAGCGTCAATCACGCACAGCCTATTCTATGCCCTGATGCTGCTGCTTCCCCTGACCGGCTGGGTATTGGTGTCGGCCAGCCGGTATAACATCCCCACGTTGCTCTACGGGATCATCCCCTGGCCTCATATCGGCGCAATTCGCGGGGCTTCCGCCGAGTACCGGACGTCGATCGAAAGCGCGGCGACCGCTACGCATGAAACCCTGGCCTACACGATGATCGCGCTTGTGGCGCTGCACGTGGCAGGCGCTCTCAAACATCAATTTTATGATCGCGACGGGACCATGCTGCGCATGCTTCCCGAGAAAGTCGAGGAAACCAATCATGGGTAGGATATTGTTGGCGTTGTTGCTCTTTTCCCTGGCAGTCGCCGCGCCCGCGGCGCCTCCCCCTAATTGGGCAGTGCAGCCCGGTTCGCGCATCGCCTTTTCGGGTGCCATGAACGGCGATCGATTTATCGGATCGTTCACGAAGTGGGTCGCCCGTATCCGCTTCGACCCCGCTAATCTGCGTCAGTCGAGCGTGGTCGTCGTGGTCTCCACGAATTCCGCTCGGACGGGCGACGCGCAACGTGACGACGCTTTGCCGGAAAGCGACTGGTTCGCGGTCCGGACCTTTCCCAACGCGACCTTCCGCTCGACCGCCATACGGTCGCTCGGAAATGGTCGCTTCGTCGCCGAAGGGCGGCTGCGGATGCGATCGGTCGAACGTCCGGTCAGCCTGCCGTTTTCACTGACGATCAAGGGCGACCGTGCCCAGATGCAGGGAGGGCTGACGATCGACCGTCGGACCTTCGGGATCGGCCAGGGTCAGTTCGCGTCGCCCGAGACGGTCGCCGCCAACGTTCGAATCGATGTCAATCTTGTCGCGAGGAAGCTGTAATGAAACTGACCCACACCGTCCTTCTCTGTGCCCTGGGGCTGGGCCTCGCCGGTCCGGCACATGCGCAAAGGCCCGCCCCGGCGCTGCTTGCGCCCAGCGGCAATTACCGTCTCGATCCCGAGCATTCGAGCATCGTCTTCAGGGTCAAGCATCTGGGTATGGCCTGGTTCACGATGCGCTTCACCCGCTTCACCGCCGATCTCGGATTCAACGCCGCAGTGCCGGAGAAGAGCACGCTCAGCGTCTCGATCGATCCCACTTCCCTCCACACGGGGGTCGCACCGAAGCCCAACGAGAATTTCGACGAGAAGATCGCGACCGATCCCAAATGGCTCAACGCCAAGGCGCATCCGCGGATGACCTTCGTCGCCAGGAGGATCGACCGCACAGGCCCGGCCACGGCCCGGATCAGGGGAGACATGACCATCCTTGGTGTCACTCGGCCGCTGGCGCTCGAAGCCGTGTTCAACGGTTCGATGAAGGCGCATCCCTTCTCGAAGCGCCCGCTGCTAGGCTTCTCGGCGACGGGCGTTCTCAAACGGTCGGATTATGGACTGACGACCCTCATCGGGATGGTCGGAGACGAGGTCCAGATCGCGGTCGAAGCCGAACTCGTCACCAAATGAGCGAGTCACGGTTGCGCGCGGGCGAATGGCGCCAGGGCTGGCCGGTGGTCTTGGGCTCGGCGATCGGACTTGGCACCGGCTTCTCGATCTGGGCCTATGTTTCGAGCACCTTCGTGCTGCCGCTCGGAGAAGCATTTGGATGGAGCCGGGGGCAGATTGCCGGCGTGGCTGCCACTGGCATTGTCGGCGCGGCACTCGCGCCGGCTCTCGGCATGCTGGTCGACCGGGTTGGCGTTCGAAAAATCGTGCTGACCTCGGCCGCAATCCTCGGCCTGCTTTACTTGGCGCTCAGTCAGATGACGGGGTCGCTGACCCTTTTCTATTTGCTGTTCACGGTGCTCGGCATTGCCGGCCTCGGCACGATCGGAATCACCTACACCCGAGCAGTGGCGGGCTGGTTCGAGCATGGTCGGGGGCTTGCCCTGGGTGTATCGCTGCTCGGTGTTTCGGTGTCCGCAGTGCTGCTTCCGCCATTATTGTCCGCCGTCATGGCGACTTATGGCTGGTCGGCAGGTTTCATCGTTCTGGCGGCGCTGTCCCTGCTAATCGGTGTTCCGACAGCATTTCTTCTCATCCGCGAGCGACCGGAAATCGTCGCAGCGGCCCGAGTCAAGACGCCTTGGAGATCGATCCTTGCCGACCCAGTTTTCTGGCTGCTGGTGGTCGCGATCCTGCTGGTCAACATACCCGGCGCCGGAATATTGGGCCAGTTTCAGCCCATCCTGGTCGATGGCGGCCTGACCCGTGCCCAAGCGGCAGGAATGCTGTCGGTTTATGCGGGCGCGGTCTTCGTTGGACGGCTGGCCTTCGGCTTTCTGCTGGATCGGTTCGAACCCACGATCGTCGCCGCCATTGCCTTTGCGTTGCCGCTCTTGGGGGCGGTGTTTCTGCTCGACGGGCAAGTGACCGCGGGTGAAGCAATGTTCGCCGCCGCGATGCTCGGCGTATCCGCCGGGGCGGAGATCGACATCATGGGATATTTCGTTGCCCGTTACTTCGGACTGGCCCACTATTCGACACTCTTTGGCACGATGATGTCGGCGCTGGTCTTGGCGAATGCGAGCGGCAACATTCTTTACGGACGTCTTTTCGATAGTCAGGGCAATTATCAGGATGCGCTGAATTGGACGATCGGTGGCTATGTTCTCGGGGCTGCCGCAATCCTGATGGTAGGTAAGCTGGCCGCCACGAGCTCGGCCAAGCGTCGCCAGTTCTTTCCCGAGGCGAGTATCTCGACAAAACCTTGAGCAGGCTGGACCGGGGAGAGGCGATATACCAGGGCTTATCCTCATCGGGGAGAGAGCCTGCCCTGCGCTGAACTTCGGCATGCCGGGGAATGCCGACTAGAGGTCTCGCAAAGTGTGCGGATTTGGCGTCGGGGTGGTCGATCGACGAGCTTCAAGGCGGTGCCCCAAGTTGATCGTCTAGCGAGCGTCAGCGACCCTGCCACTTCAAACGGTGTTGCGTATGACTGCGAATGCAAGCAAAGGTAAGGACCGGGTTGGAGAGGGCGGTCGAGGAAATGGGGGATGATAAGTCGGAGGCTGCAGCGAGACCGCTGACGTTGCTCCGCGCGGCGACAACAGCTGATGTCGACGCTTTGCTTGCGCTAGCCCGGACTGGCGGAACCGGGCTCACTAATCTTCCCCCCGACAGGCCTGCCCTGCTGAAGCGTTTAAGCGCAAGCGAGGCGGCGCTGACCGACCCCTCAGCGCGTGAACGTGGAGCCGGGATCGTCTTCGTCGCGGCCGATCAGGCGGGTGGAGTGGCGGCGACGTCGGCAGTTTTCCCTCGCGTCGGGGCGGAGTGGCCGTTCTACAGCTACCGGGTAGTGCGTCAGGCCCGCGACTCCAAGATCGCGGAGCGGCGCACCGAGCAGAGCTTGTTGATGCTTGCGAACGACTTCGACGGTGAGGCCGAAGTCGGCGGCCTATTCGTTGCGCCCGCAGCACGTCGCCTTTCCCTGGGCGGACTGGTCGCGCGCAGCCGCTACCTGTTTATCGCGCAGCACCGTTCGTGGTTCGGCAAGCGGGTGATTGCCGAATTGCGCGGCTGGCAGGACGCGGAGGGCCGATCGCCCGTCTGGGACGCCATCGGCCGGCACTTCTACGACATGACCCTGGAGGAAGCCGATCGTTTCGGATCGGTCCGTGGTAATCAGTTCATCGCGGATCTCGGGCCTCGGCACCCGATCTACACTAGCCTGCTGTCCGCCGCAGCGCGGCAATCGCTAGGGCGTCCGCATGACGATGGCCGGGGCGCATTGGCAATGTTGCTGAAGGAAGGGTTCCAGGACCAGGGCTATGTCGACATCTTCGACGGTGGGCCTACTCCGGTCGCCGCGATTGATGAGCTGTCCACGGTCAGGCATAGCCGTGTCGCTCGGTTTGCCGGGTCGTGCCATGAAGCATCTCAGGCGGCTCTCGTGGCGGTTGGCCGGGGAGTCGCGTTTCGCGTGCTGCAAACACCAATCGAGATACAGGACCATGACGTCTTGTTGCCCGAGAATGCGGCTCGGGCGCTATCACTGGACGTCGGCGAGGAAGTGCGTTGGTGTCCTTCTGAAAGCAGGCCAAGATGAAACTGCCGTTCACCCTCCCCGATCGACCGGCGACAACCATGATACGCGGCGGCATTGCTGGCAGGGAAGGCGCGCCACCCACGCCTCGCATCCAGTCGATGCGCGGCTTCGAGCCGCAATTCGTCGACATCGTCGATTACATCGTGCGGATCACCGACGAGATCTGGGAAGATCGCGATCTTGGCCGCATCTACGATACCTACGCGACCGATTGCGTCATCTATTCGGGCCTCGGCACCGATCGCGGCGTGGAGCAGGTCGTAGCGGGCACGATCATGGGCATCAACGGAGCGCCCGACGGGGACACCAAGCATATCAGCATCGCTTGGTCAGGCGACGACACCCAGGGTTTTTATACCTCGCACCTGGGCAGCGGGACCCACACCAACATCGCCGACAATCGGTACGGACCGGCATCAGGCAAGTCGATCACTCGGCTGTTCGTCGCCGATTGCGTCAGTCTCGATAATAAAATCCACACCGAGTGGCTGATGCACGACAGCGGATCCACGGTCCGTCAGATGGGCCTCGACATGCAGGATGTGGCGCGCCGGCTTGCCGATCTGCCAGCCCCTGATGAGGCGCCGTGGCGCCCGGAACGGGATGCGCAGCCGGCAAGGACGCGCTTCACCCGCACGACCGATCAACCCTCGGAGTGGGCGGAGCATCATTTCCAGGAGATATGGAACAGGCGGATGCTCGGGCATGTCGGGTTCCATTATGCCCCCGATGCCGTGGCCCACTGGTGCGGCGGCCATAATGCGCGCGGTGTTCGCGACATCCAGTCGCTGATCCTGTCCCTGCTGGCGAGCGTTCCGGATAGCTTTGTCCATGTCGACCATGTCTGCTGGTCACACGAGGCCGACGGGGTCATCCTTGCCGTCCGCTGGATGCTCGAAGGGCAAAGCAAGCCCGGCGGTTTGCTCGGCAAGCTGCCCGGAGGCAAAAGCATTGCCATCGTCGGCGCGAGCCATTTCCGCTTCGATGCCGCCACCGGGATGATCGCAGAAGAATGGACGGTATTCGACGAAGTGGCGGCACTGGTCGCAGCCTATCGCGGTTGACCGCGCCCCAGCCAGCACCGGTCGTGTCGTAAAAGATTGCTTTACGGGACCGCTAGATCCGCGGCGGATGCGCGCGCTTGATCAGCGCATCCTCTGCGCTCGAGTCCCGCAGGACCCGCACGTTCTCGCCTTCGACCACCGCGACCATCATCACGAAGCCCGAATGACGCTGCACCTCTCCGTCCATGACGAATGCTGCGAACAGGACCAGCCGCGCGCTCTGCCCACCGATGATGCGAATGGGGAATAGGCGCAGCCGAAAGGCCGTGCTGGTGCGATGGATCGCGGCGCCCGCAAGTCTGACGAGGTCGCGGTTACCGCCCCATTCCTCACTGCCGATCACGTCGCCGCGATGCTGCCGAAGATCCGGATCGAATGACAGCGAGATCGCGCGGTCGCAGGTGGCAGGCTCCCCCGGACCGAGCCGCCAGATGCGGTGACAGCGCCCATCCACCAGGTCGGCGATCACCGCCTCTCGTTCACCGACCACAGCCGCGCCGCGCTCGTCCGCAAGCTGCTGCCATTCCGAGCATTGTGAGGGCCGCGCCCGGAACATGGCCGTCACCGCCTCGGGCGCAAAGGCCTCGCTCCCCCACCCTTCTGCCCGTAACGACGGAAGAAGGAAGCCGCTCTCGACCGGCTCACCGCGGGCGAGCGCGACCAGTTGAACGCAGTTGCTCATGCGCCAAGCCCTCCGGCAATCTGGCGAAGGACCGCGAGTTCGTCGAAGACGGTGACGTCCTCAACCACTCGGCCTTCGCGCATTCGGAAGTGCGACACCGCCATGATCAATATCTCTCGGCCGCTGGATGCGCCATAGACACCAGCACCAAGGTGCGTCCCGGCGAGCGACCAGCGCAGGGCCACGGCAACGTCCCCGCCTGGCAGCGGCCGGGCGGCCACATGCTCGGGCAGGAAGGACACCTGGTGCAAGGCCTGGCGAAGCTGGGTCATGCACCCGATCCAGTAGCCGCGTCCAAATCCGTGTCGCCCCGCAGGCCAGCGGATTTCCGCGATCTCGGCAAAGACCTTCGCGGCTTGTCCGTAAAGATCGTCGCGAAATGCGCATTCCATTGCCGTGACGACCACCTCCGCCGGGTGGCCTGAGGGAATGGCCACGCGCCCTTTACCGGTGCGTGCGGCCTCGATCATGTCCTGGCGCCATTGATGCCGCCCGGGATCACCCGCACGATCGGCCTCGGCCTGACTCGCGGCAATCTCCTGCGGATCGCCGCCGAGCTGCCAGACGGCACGCAGATTGTCGCGCACCAGCCATTCTTCCACGATGCGGTTCTCGCGGCACAGGCAATCGGCGATCGTCGTCACTCCGGTCGGGAGCGCCGTCGCGAGGCCGAACGTCGGATCGTCCCCAAGGTGCGTCGAATTGCTGGTGATCCGGTGCGAGCTGTAGAAAGTGCCCGCCGCGTCCTCGCTCCAGATCACATCCTCGCCGACCACAACCCGGTCGCTGGTTGCGGCGAGCGACCCGATCGTGTTCTGTACCACCGCTTCGGCGCCGACTACCGGCCCGGACAACATCCACAGCTGGCAGTCGTCCGAATAATGCGTGCGACAGAGCCCCACATTCTTCTCTTCCCAGATGCGGTGTGTGCAGCGGATGATATAATCGACAAAGTCGCGATAGACCGGCTCGAACCCGGGAAGCGGCTGCCTCGATGGACCTTCCTCGAGAAGGTCGTCGAGAGTGCGGCCGATCGGCGAGCGCACTTCGGGACGCTGGTTCCAGGGCGGCTTGGTCCAATTTTCGCTCATTCGCAGAGCTATTGCCTCGTCTTGCATTCGCATGCAAGCGCTCCGCATGCCTCATTCTGTTCCCGGCTTGCCTCCGATGATCGTCGATGCCCATCACCATCTCTGGAACCTCAAGGCCGTTCATTATCCCTGGCTGATGGCGAAGGGTGAACGCCGTTTCTTCGGCGACCCGACGAGTATCCAGCACGATTACGATGTCGAGGCCTTTCGCATCGACTGGCAGGGAGTCGCGGTCGGAGCCTCCGTCCACGTCCAGGTCGGAACTGCTCCGGGACAAGAAGTAGCGGAGACCGCCTGGCTGGACGCGCAAGCCGAGCAGAGCGGTATTCCCACCGCGATCGTCGCCTTCGCCGACCTCACCTCGCCCGACTTTGCCGTGGTCTTGAACGCGCATCGCAGGGCTTCGCGCCGCGTTGTTGGCATTCGCCAAATCGTCAGCAGACATGCCGAGGAGGACCGCCGCATGGCGGCTCCCGCATTACTGCTGGATCCAATGTTTGTGGATGGCTTGCGACGGCTCGAGGGGGAGGATCTCACGTTCGACCTCCAACTGACTGCGCCCTTGCTCGAGGTCGCTGCCGAACTGTTCGCGAGGGTGCCTGGGCTTCGGGTGGTCCTTTGCCATGCCGGCTCATGGTGGGATCGATCGACTGCGGGGCTGGCCGAGTGGCGATCGGGCATGCGCGCCTTCGCCAGCCTTCCCAATAGCACGGTGAAGCTGTCGGGTTTCGCTATGTTCGACCCCTTCTGGACCGAAGCGGGCGTTGCCGCCCAGGTCCGTGAAGTGCTGGACATCTTCGGGTCCGACCGCGTGATGTGGGGATCGAATTTTCCGGTCGATCGCATCCATCGGGGTTATGCCGAAACCCTGACCGCCGTCGCCAAGGCGGTGCCCGAATGCGCACGGAACGCGGTATTCGCTGACACGGCGATGCGAGTCTATCGCCTACAAATCGACAGCGACCTCAGCCCGTAAGCGGCATCCGTATCAGCGACGGGTCCACACGAAACTGCAGGTCGTGGAACAGGTCCAGGCCCATCTGGTGCACGATGTGGGGAATGTCGATCAGCACCCAATTATCGATGATCTTGCCGTCATCGGTCAGACGGTACCAGTCCGCCACTCGCATCTCGATATGCCGACCGGTTGGCGGAAAACCGAGCCATTCGGGACCGAGGTGAGTGCCGTGGAGCGACGGCCACCCCCCCGTCACTGCATAGCGCCCGTCGCCGATCCGCACATGATGCCCCGGCTGATCCTCGTCCCATCCCGGTTGCCGCGGAAAACCCGTGCGGTCGGGAAAGGCCTGCAGGAACAGAGCTCCGTGGAAATCACGAAAGCCGCGCCGGCCGCGCATCGAGCCGATCCCGGCGGGGCCATACCAATTCATATGCTCGTGCCAGTGATGACTGTGCTTGCCTGGCGTTTTGGCCAGTGCCGCGATCTCCGATGGCTTGGGCAGGCCCATCTGCATCTCATGCACGATCTGCATGCTCTCAGCCCCGCTCTCCTCGTCGCGAACCAGCGCGGTCGCGCCGGTGTCGCACGGAGGGAAAGGCCATTGCTGCGGACTTCCCGGCATGGCGCGGAACGGATAAACGCCTGCTTGGTGCATGAGGTCGACCAGATCGAGCAAGATGTGAACCTTGCTGAACTTGCCATCACTTATGGTGGCGTGGAGCCCGAAGCGCAGGAAGACGAGGCCATGCGTCGGGGGTATGCCGACCAACGGCGCGTCGAAGGTCGCGACAATATGGCCGAAGGCGCTAACCATCTGGCGCCCTTCGTAAGGACCGCCAAGGATCGTGGCTGATCGCCATTCGGCATCGGGCAGCGCGGCTCGAAGCGGACCAAAGAAGCCTTCAAGCGCGCGGCAGCCGCCGTCGAGCCGATTGAACGGGTGAAAGATCTTCCATACGCAGTCCGGGTGCGCCGCATCGTTCAGGGCCGCGTTATCGTCCGCGTCGACCGCCGACAAATGCGCGAGGAATGCCGCAAGCAGCTGCTTGTCAGCCGGGGGCTCTGAGCGCATCGCTTCCTGTTTCCTCACCTTCCCGGACCACCGCCTCGTTGTTGCGGGCGTCGATTGCGGCACGCGTTTCGTCATGCGTAGCTCGGGTCACGCGCAGCATGCCGTAGAAAATGGCAGCGATCAGGCCCGGGATCATCGACAGCGCGAAGGCGCCGGCGAGATTCATCAGGATCGGCTCTGCGACCTGTCCGGGCTTGGCATTGGTCGGAAAGGCGATCACCGACAATACCCAACCGGCAAGCGCCGTGCCCAACGCCTGATCGACGCGTTGAAAAAACGTTCGTGTGGAATAGAGCGCGCCTTCCTGACGAACCCCGAACTTCAGTTCGTTCTCGTCGGCGATATCGGCCAGCGCCGAGGTTACTGTGGTGGTCATCAGGCTAAACGGCAAATGCTGAAGGATCGAGAACCCGATCAGGATATACAGCAGGTTGGGGGTCTGCGGGCCAAGAATACCAAAGTAGCCAAGCAGCAGCGGCAGCGCAGGACCGACGCTGTAAATTGCCACCGCAATGGCTCCTGTCCAGCGCTTGTCGAGGCGGCTGTGCAGGGACTTCACCGCAAAGGCAGCGAACAGGTACCCGGCAAAGCTGCCGATCGCGAACAGGCTGATCTGATTGTTGTCGAGGCCCCAAAAGAAAGTGGCGGTATAGATCCAGAGGCCCAGTCGAACGCCCGTCATCATCGACAGGAAGAACAGGCCGATGAGAAGCACGACATAGTTGCGGTTGCGCAGGGTCTGGCCGACGTCGCGAAACAGGGCGCGCGGACCGAACGGCTTCTGGTCGACGGTGGGTTGCGGCAGGTAGGGTATGCGCTTGCGCGTCGACCAACTGGAGTAAGCCAGCAGCACCACGATGATGCTGGTGAAGAACAGCGAAAAGACCGGCCAGCGGGACGGATCGAGCGCGCCATTAGGATATTCCTCGCTGGCCGCAAAAAAGAAGCGGAAGCTCAGCACCCACCCCAACGTATCTCCGAGCCACAGGAAAAACGTGTTGAAAGCCATGATCGAGGTTCGGCCGAGATAGGCCGTCGACATCTCGCCACCGAGCGCAAGGTGCGGCGTATGGTAGACCGACATCACCTGGAGAAGCACGGTGTTGCACACCGCCAGCCAGACGAGTTGCCAAAGATTGGCGACATCCGGCGGGTTGAACAGCGCCCAGAAAAGGAGACCTGCGGGAAGCACTGCGGCAAACATGAACGGGTGACGGCGGCCCCAACGCGACCGCGTCCGGTCGCTCCACGAGCCCACCATGGGATCGAAAACGGCATTGACCATCAGGCCCGCGGAAAGCGCTAGTCCGACCTGGCTGGCCGGAATACCGTGGACCTGATTGTAGAATAGCAGCAGGAAGCTCGACGTCGTGGTGAACACCACTGCTTCGGCGGTACTGCCGAGCGCATAAGAGATCTTCTCGAACACCGTCACGGGCGGAGGCGTCGACGGCGCCGGGCCACGCGATGCGCTGCTAGTCGCGGCCATGCTCGTTTCGGTCAAGCCAACTTCCTTCGATCACCAAAGCAGGACGATCTTGCAGCGCGGCGGCTCGCAGCATGGAATTGTCGCGAGCCGCCGGCCACTCATCGTCTAGAAACGAACACCGGCGCTTACACCATAAACGCGGGGACGACCGTAAGTGACTTGGAGAGAACGATTGTTGGCATAGACCGCGCGGGTGATCACAGCCTCATTCTCGACGTTGTTGACGAACGCCTGCACCCTAAAACGATCGTCGGCGGGACGGAAAGTGAGCCGGAGGTCGGTTTTAGTGTAGGATGGCTGATTGCCGAAGTCGGGCGTCAAATCAGTCAGGATATAGCCGGAGTTCCAGTACGTCTGGACTTCCGGCGTGAGCGTCGCCCCACCACCAAGTTCGATGTCATAGGCTATACCGGCCTGGAGGGTGTGATCGGGCGAGAACTGCTTGCGGGAAACGTAGCGCGTACCATCGCGTCCGCGACCGGCAATGACGTAGCGCAATTGCGGCACACCGCCGACCACCACGGGATTACCATCGGCCCCAACCAACGGGACGAACCGGTTTGGATCCGTTCGGACGTTCGGGAAAGGAGTGCCTTGGACGGTATTGGCCTCGCCAGTCGAAGTCACGCAGCTGGGCGTGATCCCACAGAAGCCGAAGGAGAAGGTATTGACCTGATATTCCCGCTCGCGCGCATGCAGGTAATTGTAGGCGGCGTTTACGCGCAGGTTCCTCGTCGGCCGCCAATTGGCCTCAAGGTCGATACCAAAAGCGTCGTCCTTGCCGATGTTCTGAACGAGCGAAATAACCTGCAACGCATTGACCGGATTGGGAATTGAGGTCTGGGCATGAAGGTCGGTGTACTTGTTGTAAAACATCGCCGCGTTCAGCGTCAGCTGCCCATCGAAGAAGCTGTTCTTCGAGCCGACTTCGTAGGCCGTCACGAATTCGGGCTCGAAGCCGATGAGAGTGAAACCCCCGGTCGGAACGGCGAATGCGCCCGTATTGAAGCCTCCGCTGTGCGCTCCCGTCGAATAGCTCGCATAGAGCATGTTGTTGCGGGTCAATTTGAAGTCGGCCGCAGCACGATAGGTCGTGAAGCTGTCCTTCCGCTTGTTGCAGATGACCTGATAGGCCTCCGCCACGGCCGTCCGGTCCACCGACACCGTTGCCGCATTCCCGGCAATGAAACCGTTACAGTTCAGGTCCACAGGATCGTCGATCGACTTGACTAGAAAGGCACCGGTCCCCGTCGGTCCGCGGTTGAACCGGGTCGAGGCCAGGGTCTTCCGGTCAGTCGTCCGCCGGACTCCGCCAGTAACAGTCAGCCGGTCGGCGAAGGTATAGGAGACCTGCCCGAATATCGCATTCGACCGGGTCTTCTGTCCGAGCGCACTGAATGAGTCGCCGCTGAAGGTCTGATTGAACCCGGTGCCGGTGGGCAGGAACGTAAAGCCGAATGGAAAATATTGCTGACCGGCAGGAGCGGTCAGTGTCACGTAGGAACGATTGACGTTGGTGACGCTCGGTTCGAGCACCTCATCCCTGAGGAAGTAGAGGCCGGCGATCCACTGGAAGGGACTCTGACGGTCGTTCGACAGTAGCTGGAATTCCTGTGTCTTAGTTTCCGCCGCCGTCTTCAGATACGAGTAGTTGAGCAACACCGGAAGCAGGGTACCGGCGGAACGCGTGATGTCGAAATCGGTGTAGCTGGTGATCGAGCGCAGGCGAACCGGACCGATGTCGTAATTGATCGTTCCGGAAAACTGCTTCTGCGACCCTCGCTGGATGAAATCTCCGGCGAAGTTTACCCTGTAAGGATCTGGATCGACCGGAATGCCGACGTCGGCCCCGTTAATGTCGGGAATGCCGTCGCGGAAACGAGCGTCGAACGGCACGCCTGAGCCGCTGAAGCTTGCGCCGTTAAATCCGTTGGGAAGATCGTAAGTGATCCCACCGACGGTGATCGACCCGCCGGGTGCCCGGATCAGGCTTTTATCGACCTCGATGCCGAGGATCTTGTAGCCAAAGCCACCACCACCCGAGCCACCGATATCGAGGTAGGATCCACGCAGGACCACTTCCAGCGCATCGATGCTGGCAGGCTTGATTCGAAGCGTTCCGCGGACGAACTTCTGCTTGTTGCCGCCGATGTCATTGCCGCTCCCGACGTTCTCTACATAGGGACGCAAATCATCGTACAGGCCGGCGATACGAAGTCCGACGCCTTCCGTGATCGGAAGGTTCAGGAAGGCTTCGGCGCGACGCTCATCGCTGCTGATCAGGACATCGCCGCCATAGCCCAATTTACTGGTCGGAAGAGCGGAGAAGAAGGCGATATTCCCGCCAAAGCTGTTGCGGCCGTAAAGGGTACCCTGCGGGCCCTTCTGGACCTCGACCCGGTCGAGGTCCACGATCGGCGGCACTTGGCTGGTGCGTGAACTGTAAATGTCGTCCACGTAGACGCCGATGCGAGGGTCACCGTTTCCGCCGATCAATTCGGTATAGGTACCGCGAATCGCCGGACGCAGGTCCGAGCCCGACCGGCCGAGGCGGATGCCGGGAAGGATCTGTTCGATCCGGTCGACACTCGTGACCGCTGCATTCTTGAGTGCATCGCCGGTCGCGACGGAAATAGACAGCGGCACATCCTGGAGTCGTTGTGCCCGCCGTTGTGCCGTGACGACGATGTCCGCAGGCGCAGTGGTGGCGTCATTCTGCGCTTCGGCTGTGACAGCGGTCTCCCCCACGGCCGGAGCAGGTGACGGCGCGGAAGCTGCGGCCGGCGCTGCCTGTTCCTGTCCGGCGACCTGAGCGGCCTGCGCCGGATAGGCGATTCCGATGCTCACCGCGGTGGAAAGAAGAACCGCCTTCGTGCCTTTTGCCTGCCGCCCCATTGTCATGCTCCTGAAACCCCGTGTGATTGCGAATGCAACACTCATTGGCGCATGTGTCAATGGCTCAGCGGCCTACATCGAAGAAAGGACGGATTGGAGGTCTTCACTTTAAGCACGGCCTCAAGCAGAGTCGGCCAAGAGCGTGCAAACTCCAGAACACCAGCATCTGACTGCGAAGGCATGCCGCGCCAAATGAGTAAAATACTGGCGACAGTCGAAGCTTGGCCTTCAAAAGCTCAATCGGCGGTCCAGCCGCCATCGACGAGCAAGCTTGTCCCGGTCACCATTGCCGAAGCGTCAGAAGCAAGGAACAGCACCGCACCCATGATGTCCTCGACCTGTCCCAGCCGCCCCAGCTTGATCTTGGCCAGCACCGAGGCGCGAAATTCCTCATTATCGAGAAACGGTCGCGTCATCGGCGTCTCGATGAACGTCGGTGCGATGGTATTGGAGCGAATGCCATGCTCGGCAAGATCGAGGGCGAACGCCTTGTTCATCCCTTCGAGCGCCCATTTGGAGCCGCAGTAAAGCGAGCGATTAGGTCCGCCAACATGCCCCATCTGCGAGCTCATGTGGATCAGGCTGCCCTTGATGCCATCCGCGATCATTCGCCGTGCGCACTCTTGCGCGATGAAGAAAGCGCTTCTCACGTTGAGATTGAAGACTGCATCAAAGTCGTCGTCCGTGACCTCGGTCATCGGCTTGGGCCGATTGGTACCAGCATTGTTGATCAGGATGTGGAACGCGGCACGTTCGGCGAAGAAGGCGGCGCGGGCGGCCGCGTCGCCGACGTCGAGCACGGCGGCACTCCCGCCCATCGCTTCGGCCGCCGCACCGATCTCGTCGGCGGAGCGGGCCACCAGCGTGACCCTCGCCCCCGCCTCCGCCAACGCGGCCGCCGCTGCAAGTCCAATTCCGCGTCCTGCACCGGTGACAAGTGCACGGCGGCCGTCGAGCCGGAAGCTAGGAGTTCTGGGCAATATCAAGCGGTTCCGCCTTTCCGGCATAAGGAACGTTGCGCCCACCATAACGCCGCACCCGGACATTGGCCTGCTCGCCATGTCCGGCAAACCCCTCCAGCGCGCACAGTCGGCTGCAATATTCGCCGATCATCGTCGAGGCCTCGTCGGTGGTTATTCTTTGGTAGGTGCAGGTCTTGAGAAATTTGCCGACCCACAGCCCGCCAGTGTAGCGCGCCGCCTTGCGTGTCGGCAGCGTGTGGTTGGTCCCGATCACCTTGTCGCCGTAAGCCACGTTGGTGCGGGCACCCAGGAACAGGGCGCCGTAATTACGCATGTTCCTGAGAAAATAATCAGGATCGCGGGTCATGACCTGGACGTGCTCGTTGGCGTAGTCGTCAGCGATTCGCACCATCTCGGCCTCGTTCTCGCACAGGATGATTTCGCCGTGCGTCTCCCAGGCCCGGCCGGCGATCGCCGCGGTCGGGAGGATCTGGAGCAGTCGGTCAATCTCGCGAAGGGTGTCCTCGGCCAAAGCTCGACTGGTGGTGATCAGGATCGCCGGGCTGTCGGGTCCATGCTCGGCCTGGCCGAGCAGGTCGGTGGCACACAGTTCCCCATCGACGCTGTCGTCGGCGATCACCATCGTTTCGGTCGGGCCGGCGAACAGGTCGATGCCGACCCGTCCAAACAACTGTCGTTTGGCTTCGGCGACAAAGGCGTTGCCGGGTCCAACCAGCATGTCGACCGGAGCCATGCTTGCGGTACCGAGCGCCATGGCGCCGACCGCCTGGATCCCGCCGAGGCACCAGATCTCGTCAGCGCCGGCCATTGCCTGCGCGGCGACGATCGCGGGCGCCGGCTTGCCTTCGAAGGGCGGGGCGCACGTGATTACCCGAGGGACCCCCGCCACCTTTGCAGTGATCACGCTCATGTGCGCCGAGGCAAGCAGCGGGTATTTGCCGCCGGGCACATAACAGCCAGCCGCGTTGACCGGAATGTGGGAATGGCCAAGAACGACGCCGGGCAGCGTCTCGACCTCCACGTCCACCATGCTGTCGCGCTGGACCTGGGCGAAGTTGCGGACCTGCGTCTGCGCGAACTCGATGTCCTTGAGGTCCTGCCCGGAAAGCTGGTCCATGCAGTCCTGGATCTCGGCCTGGCTCAGTCGGTAGTCGTCACGGTCCCACCGGTCGAACTTGATCGACAGTTCGCGCACGGCCTCATCACCGCGCGTCTCGATGTCAGCAAGAATCGCCTCGACCGTGTCGCGCACTTTTCGGTCGCCTTCCGCCCGCGCCTGTGCGGTCGCACCGCGCTTCAGCCATTCCGCCATCATCGATCTCCACGAGCAGTAACCGCCAAGGTGAGCGGTCGGGCTGCTGCATCACTTATTGACTGCCAATGCAAAGGGCTGCAACTCAAAAGGTAGGGAGTGCTGCCGATGAGCGAAATTGCAACGTCGACCCGCTGGACAGCCGAGGCGATGGCCGCGCGCGTTGTCCGCTACCGAGACTTGAAGCCGTGCCTCAACGCGTTCATCGACACGCGGTCACCGGGCTCCGAGGCCAAGGAGAATTTCACGATTGTCGGGCCGGGAGTGTCCGAAAATCCGGACCAGTATGTTCACATCGCCGAACCGCACGGCTTCAATATCGGCGGCGCGCGTCAGCCCCCCGGCTGCGTCAATTCGCAGCACAGCCACGATACCGCCGAGGTGTTCGTGGTGCATTCGGGTCGCTGGCGCTTCGACCTTGGCGAATTTGGCGACGATGCCCAGGCGGAGATCGGGCCGGGAGACGTGATTTCGCTCCCGACCGGCATGTTCCGCGGCTTCACCGCAACCGCGCCCGCCACCGATGGCGGCCCCGGCTTCCTGTTTGCGGTCCTTGGCGGTGACGATCCCGGCCGCGTGCTGTGGGCACCCCAAGTGTTCGACATGGCGAGAGATTTCGGACTGGTGTTACTCGACAACGGGTCGCTGATCGACACCGCCGCAGGCCAGGAGGTCCCCGCAGGTGCCAACCCGATGCCCCGCACCAGCACCGATCAAGTCGCCGCGCTCCACCGCGCCACGCCGCACGATGCCGAGCGGATGGTATGGCGAGCGCGGGCGTGTACCAGCCTGGAGCCAGTGATCGGACCCGACGCACCGCTTCATGGACCGCATCCCTTCACGATGGAGCGGCTTTGTCTTTCCGGTGATGGCGGAAGCAGCCGGCTGGTCGACAAGCCAGAGGTTCTGTTCGTTCACGAAGGCTTGGCGAGCGTCTCCTGGGGCGGAGGCGCGCTCGAGCTTGGCGCAGGAGACACGATGACCGTTCCAATCGGGGTCGAGCGTCGCCTGGCGGGAGAAGCCACGGTCTATCGGGTCAGCGGCTGCCCTTGACCGAAGCCATGAGCGCGCGGGCGCCGCTTAGCAGAAACTCCTGATCCGATTGCAGCACGAATAAAGATGCGCCCTTCGCGCGCCATTCGGGAACGTCCTCGACCCGCGCGACGAACATGCCGACGGCTCGTCCAGCGGCCGCGCCCGCGCCGCAGATGCGCTCCACCGCCGCCATGACGACCGCATCGTCCATCGTGCCCGCATCCAGCGACACGGTGAGGTCCGCGCGACCGATGAACAAGGCGTCCACTCCCTCCACCAGCGCGATCGCCTCGATCGAATCCAGCGCCTCGGCATCCTCGATCTGCGCGATCACCGCGATGCCCTCCGCCTGGGCTCGATGCCGGGCCATGCCAAGCGTGGTGTAGCCTGCCGCCCGGCTGCTCCCTGCATAGCCGCGTCCGCCCGGTCGGTAATGGCAGGCATGGACCAGTGCCTCGGCGTCGACGGCAGAGCGGATATGCGGCGCTATTATCCCGTCGGCGCCACCGTCGAGCGCCTGTAGGATCGCCTCGGATGCCGCAGATGCCGGCCGAACCAGCACCGGCTTGCCCGCCGCGCGCGCTGCAAGGATGCACAGGTCGAGCTCTCCCCGCCCGAACGGCGCATGCTCGGCGTCGATCACGAGAAGGTCTAGCGGCGTCAGGCCGAGCACCTCGACGACGTGGGGGTGCGGCGTTTTGACCCAGGTGCCGGTTAGCTGCTCCCTGCTTCGCAGGCGCTCGGCGAGCGTCACGCTGCCGCTGCCCACAATTTCCCGCTCGCAAGGTCAGCGCCCTCCACCAGCGCGCTCAGCTTGGCATAGACGATCTCGGAATCGACCGCTCCGAAGCCGGCGAAGGTCGAGAAGCCGCAGTCCGTACCCGCGATGACCCGCTCGCGCCCGACGATATTGGCGTATCGCTCGATCCGCTCGGCGACGACGCGGGGATGCTCGACGAAGTTGGTGGTCGAATCGATCACGCCCGGGATCAGCACCTTGTCTTCGGGGACGAGGTCGATCATCTCGGCGAAGTAGTTCCAGTCGTGCTGGTGGCGCGGATTGGAGGTCTCGAACAAGAGACCCGCGGGCTTTGCCTTCATCAGGGTCGGCAAGATCACGCCCATCTCCACGTCGTGGGTGTGCGGCCCCTCGTAATTCCCCCAGCAGACGTGCATCCGAACCTTGCTTGCAGACACGTTGCGAAGCGCATGGTTCATGACTTCCACGTGAACCCCGATCAACGCCAGATAGTCGGCGTCCGACCGGTCCTTGTACATCATATGCCGCCCAAGCCCGAGATCGGGACTGTCGAGCTGCAGGATCAGGCCAGCACCGACGATCGCCTCATATTCGGGCCGCATCGCCTCGGCCAGCGCTTCGAGATATTCGTCCTGCGTGGCGTAATGCTCATTGGGCTGGAACAGCGCGATCACGCCCGGTGAGGCGGCGTTCATGAAGCCGCCCACTGGCCGATGCCGGTCCAGCGCGGCCCGGAAGTGTTTGAGATCGGCCTCGAGCGGATCAAGCGTCTTGGCGGCAACCGGGCCAACGCACTTGGGCCGGCGGTAGGTCGGCGTTCCCCCGCTGCTGGCCTGGCGCTTGAGAAACCCCGGATACTCCTCGAGGTCGGCTGGCGGGATCCTTGGGCTGTCCCCGTCGAACCCACTGATCCGGTCCTTGATGTAGGTCGCGTAGCTGATCTTGCTCATCTCTCCATCGCTGACGAGGTCGATGCCGGCCTTGACCTGGCGCTCGACGACGGCGTCGATCGCCGCGCCGATTACCTGGTCGAATTCCGACGGATCGACCACGTCGCCGCGTTCCGCTGCAAAGACGAGGTCGGTTACCGCGCTGGAACGGGGAAGCGACCCGACATGGGTGGTGAGGATGCGATCCGTCATGCGATTCCTTCGTGCTGAAACCAGATTGCGATTTGCTCCGCCAGCGCTTGCGGCGCCTCGAGCGGAAGCATGTGGCCGGCCTCCTCGATCACGAACAGACTAGCCTGCGGGATCGCCGACGCCCACTGTTCGTGCCATTCGGCCGGACACAAGGAGTCCTCGCGACCGCAGCCAAGCAATACGGGAACGTCGATTGCCGAAAGGAGAGCGCGGCGGTCTTCGCGGGTGCGAAGGGCTTCGCTCTGCCGAACGAAAATTTCGGGGCCAAGCGCCAGCCCCATATCGCGAAGCAGGCCGAGCAGCGCCGCATCGCTGCGGTTCGCCGCTGCGAGATAATTGGGCTTGAGCTCCTCGGTGAGCAGCCGCTCAAGGCCGCCCTTAAGGGCCTCGGCTTGTTGTCGCGGGCGCTTCGCTGCGCGTTCTGGCAGGTCGGCCGAAGCATTGTAGCCGAGCAGCACCAGCCCTGCGATGCGCCTGGGGGCCTGGCACCACATCTCGGCGGCCACGATCGCCCCCATGGAAAAGCCGCATGCTATCAGTGGCCCATCCGTCGCGCCCAGGGTCCGCGCCGCCATCGCCGCGATGCTATCGTCCCGGCCAAGGTCGGCATGGTGGGATGCCTGGAAGCCAAGAAGCGGCCCTATGCCCTCGACGCTTCCCTCGCCTAGCCACAAGCGATCGTCGCACATGTTGCCGGCCAGCAGCACCAGGGCCGGCCCCGTCTCGGTCATGCCACTGTTCCCTCAGGCTATGCCGCAAGCATGGCTGCATCCGGATGCAATGACAATCTCAGAACCGTGCCGAGCTGCCCTCGACCAAGCTTCCGGCAAAGGTGCGAACCTCGGGCGAAAGGCCGATATCCTCGATCCGCTCGAGTACCATGGTCACTGCAGCTTCGGTCATCCGACGTACCGGCTGACGAATGGTCGACAAACGATAGCTTGACCAGTGCGCCGGAGCGACCCCGTCGAAGCCAACAATCGACAGCTGCTCGGGAACCTTCAAGCCGCCCTCCATGCGGGCATAATCGATCGCACCGATTGCCATCAGATCGTTGGCGCAAACCAGTGCGTCGAGCCTGTGCTTCGAGCGATCAAGCAATTGGCGCAGGCCCACCGCCCCGCTTTCGTAATCGAACGAACCATCAACCACCATTGCATCGTGGCCTAGTTCGCGCAGGCGCTGCAACGCGCCCTCGACTCGCTGCTGGCTGACATAGCTGTCGGCCGGGCCGGTGATGATCCCGAAGCAGCCATGGCCAGCGGCAACCAGCCGTTCGACCAGCTGGCGTTCCCCGCCGATCGAGTCGCAGCACACACTCGAAACGGCCTCGCCTTCTCCGAAGCGATTATAGAGCACCACCGGCACCCGCCGACGGGCGAATTCGCGAAGTTGTTCGGGCGATAGCCTCGCCGCGATGATCGCGCCTTCGACCCGGTAGCGCCAGACCTGATCGAGCGTCGCGTCGATCTCGCTCTCGGCCTCAAGCGTGAACAATAGCACCCGAACGCCGCGCTCCGACAGGCGCCGGGTCAATTCGGCAAGAACCTCGGGATAATAGAGGTTGGTCAAATTCGAAATGATTACCGCGACGAGGTTGGAGCGCCGGGTGATCAGACCCGAAGCCATCGCGTTGGGAAAATAGCCAAGGTCCGCGGCCGCGGCCATGACGAGGGCCCGAGTCTTGGCCGAGACGCTGGATCCCGCCCGAAAGCATCGCGACACTGCTGACTGCGACACCCCCGCGCGTTGCGCAACATCGTAAGAGGTCGGAACCGGCGACAATTTTCGGTCAGTGGGTTTGAGGTCAGCTTTCATTATTCACAGGCTAAATCGCCTTGGGCTCCGTCACAAGCGCCACCTTTGACCCATCTTAGGGCCTCGGACAGACTTTACTCGCCACCCCGAATCGTACGGGAGAGACGCTTCGTCGATATCCTGTGCTTGTCGAACGAAGGTCTGCTTCCGGTGACCGCCGCCCGAACGCGGCCGTTCCGCTTACCACCATGAGCAGACGTCCGGGTTGAAGCCAAGCTGAGCGGCGACAAGTGGCCGGCGCAGTCGGTCGGGAATGCGGTCCGCGGATCATTTAAGCTGATTGGCCTTCCTACCGGACAGGCAAGTCTTGCGAGCCAGCGCGAACCAGCCGGAAGGCGATCCAGAGCAGCACCAGAGTCCCTGCCAGCAGAGCGGTCCAGAGCAACCATTTGCGCCTGTCCTGCGCATTCCCTCGGTCCGACTGCACGTCGATCAGTGAAGCAAGCTGGCCTTCGCTGGCGAGTGCCGCCCGCGGCAGATTGGCGAGCGCGGACGCCGCCATGCCCGGAGCAAGCTCGTTCGGCGTGAGGTAGCTGGGCGCCGCCGCCGCCTCTCCGATTGCCAGGCGATAGGGTGGCGTTCCGCTGAAGCCGACAAGCAGCTCGACCGGTTCGAACAGCAGCTCCACGCGGGGCGCCTCGGAAAAGCCGCCCGTCCGGTGATCGGCCTCGAGTTTCACGCTCGCCACCGGCATCACCGGCAAGTCGATGGTGGTCGCGCCCCGCTCCGATACGATCGTGGTCCTGGCGAAGCTCTCCCACGAGTCGCGTCCGGGAGTTCGGGCGGACAGGCGAACCGGGACAATCCCGTCGTTCGCCGTGCCCCTCACCCGCAGCCCCGTCAGGCGGCCATTGTCGGGAAGGTGCAGGATCACCTCATGCGGATCAGCAAGCTTCAGGGGCACGGTCGGAACGGCACTGCGCGTGACCTTGTTCGGTCCCCCGAGGATGGCGCTTGCACCCTTGAGGACGACTTCGCCCGATCCCGCCCAGCTTACCCCGACGAAACGGCCGCGAAGGTCGACTCCCGCCAACTCTACCCGGTCGCCATTGAGCATCGGCTTATCCCCGGACGGGCGGAACAGCACCTTGTCGGCAAGCGGCTCCCAATCCTTCAGATTTGTGCTGGTCAGCAGTTTGAACGAGATCGGTCGTTCGATGGGAATAGTCGCCTTAAGGACGATCGAGGCGACAGGCTGGCCGAGCTTTCGCGTGTCCAGCAGCGCAGCCGGCATTCGCCCCGCGCGGGCATTCATCCGATCCACGGTGACCGCCCGGACCGCGCCGTCGCTTTCTACCCGGACGGACAGCTCGGAGTCCTGGAGCAGCCCGCCCCCGCCTCCACCCATGACGGGATAGACCGCCAGGTCGACCGTCGCCGTCGGCGCCTCGCTGGCGCCGGCGAGCAGCGCCATGCCGACCAGCCGTCCGCGCGCGTCGAACAGGCGGATGTCGCCGAGGTCGCGGCGCTTCGACGCGGTCAGCAGGGCCGGCGGAAGAGTGAGCCGCTGGAGCTTGCCGCCACTCCCCGGCTGCACAGCCACCTGCCGGTCGAAGACTTCCGGCTTGGAGGCATCGACCGACCGGTCGCTTCCGCATCCCGTCGTCAGTCCCGCAAGCAGGAATATCGTGGCTGCCTTCACACTCACGCCGGTTGCTCCTCGCTCCGCTGCTTGGGCGGCAGAGGGACGAAATAGCCGATGACCAGCATCAACACGCCGACTCCGATGAAGGTCACGATCCGCTCCCACCCCTGCGCGTTCGACATGTCGACCATCAGCAGCTTGACGACCACCAGGACCAGCAGCGCCGCGCCGGTCAGCCACGAAAGGCGCTGGGCGCGGCGATGGGCGAACAGCATCAGTCCCATTGCAAGCAGGGTCCACAGGATCGCCAGCCCGGTCTGGACGGCCGAGCTGGCCCCAAGCGAACTGGCGTCCCATTCGACCCCCAGCATATGATGCGCGGTGCGGAGCCAGGCGCCGTTCAACGCCGCGAAGGCGAGCGCGCCACCGGCAGCAAAGCCGGCCGGCCCGAGCAGGAATTGCGCGGCTTCGGGCCGGTCATGAGCCCCACGGACGACCCGCAGCCACCAGGCGAGCACCACCATCGTCAGCGCCACGGACAGATCGACCGGGTTCAGCAACGGCAGGAAGGGAAGCGGATCCGTATTCCCCCTTGCCGTAAGTGTCTGCGCCAGGGCGGCGGCATAAGCGAGACCGGCGATCGGGACCGCTGCGATCCACCAGTAGCTTCGTGCCACTGGGTGCAGTGGCCAGCGCAGGCCGTCAGTCGAGTCGAGCGGCGCCGCTCGACCCGGCCAGCGGACAAGAATTCCGAGTGTGGCAACAAGGCTGACGAGAAAGACCACTCCGGCCCAGGATGTCGACCACAGCTCGCCGCGATCAACCACGAGCTTCAGACAATCCGCCAGCATGATGGTCAGCAGCCAAACGCCACCGGCATGCACGAGGCTGTTCCACCCGGCCTGCGCTCCGCCCTCCCCGCCTGCAAGTGCGAGGTCGCTTCGACGCAGAAGGGCATAGTGGATGATCAAAGCAAGCAGCCATGCCAGCCAGTCCGGCCAGAACAGGAAATGGCGGGAGAGCAGCAACGTCGCAACGAAGCATGTGGCGATCAGCGGCAGGCTCGCGCGCGCCGGCCAGGTCGCCACCTCCCAAGACCGACGCCGTCCGAACATCTCCGCAAGGCCGGCCGCGGCAAGCAGGGACAGCATCGCGATCAAGACCTGCTCGTGAGCGCGGAACACAGGGTCTCCAGCCGCGCCCGACAATGCCCCCGGCACCTGGCGGGTGACTTCCAGCAGGATAGCCAGCGCGGCCATTGCAAAGCCGCCGAGGAAAAGGACATTACGGGCCCTGTACTCGAATCCAGCATAGGCTTGCGCCCAGCGAGATTCGCTGCGTGGCAGCTCTGCGCGCATCCACCATGCGGTGAGGAGCAGAGGTATGGCGACCAGCAACGCGCTCACGCAGCCGGGATTGCCGAGCGGGACGGTCGACACATTCGGTCCCAGCGTCGCCAGCAAGACGAATACCGAAACCAGCTGCAACACCAGCCCGGACAGCCGGGGCAGCCAGCGGGCCTGGCGGGCGCCCACCCAGAAGGCGCCAGCTCCCTCGAGCGCCCAGACCGACGATGTCCACTTCGCATCGAGCGCCAGCGGCACCGCTAGCGTGACGAAGCCGATCGCAATGGCGAGGAAGCTGTCGCGGAGCACTTCCATGTCCCGGTTCTGCCGCCGCAGCATGAAGCCCGCCACGGCAAGATAACCCGCTCCGAAGGCAAGGGCGGCGAAGGCGCTCCCGAATGAGCGGTCATGGACAAGCCCGACCTCAAGGCCGAAGCCGGCGAGGGCCGGCCCGAACAGCAGGGTCGTGTCTACCGCATTGCCGAGCTTGCCGGGCCGATTGCCGGCATAAGCCGTAGCGACGAGAACGTAGATCACCATCGTCGCCGCGAGGAACAGCTGGCAGAGTAGATAGTGCTGCGGCTGGTAGCTCGTCGCGCCCCACAGGGTCGCCATTCCGAACGTGGCAAAGAAGCCGAGCAGGTTCAGTTCCCGCCATGCCCGCCGCCGGGCGATGGCAAGCAGCGCGAAATTGAGGATCGTGAGGTAGGTGAAGAGGCCGAGCGGGTTGTCCGCCTCTCCGCCGAGGAGCAGGGGCACCGCGAAGCCGCCGAGGAAAGAAGCGAAGGCAAGGCTTCGTGCATGCTGCCAGAGCGCAAGGACGCAACCGAGCGCGGCGAACAAGATCATCAAGCCGAAGGCGAGCGCCGGCGGGAGCATGCCGTAGACGCGCGCCGCCGCAAAGACGGTTAGATACAAGACCGAGACTCCGGTGCCCTGCAGCGCAAGGCCGAAGGCCGGCCGGGCTGCCCTTTTGACGAATCCGACCGCCAGCAGCGCAGCACCCGCCAGGGCCACCAGCGCCAGCCGGACCTCGATCGGGAACAATCCGGCATTCGCCACGAGCCGGACGAGGAAGGTCAGTCCGACGAACAGGATGACCAGCCCGGCGCGAACGATGGTATTGCCGCCCAGCAGCCAGTCGCGGGCCTTCCCGACCAGCTCCTCAAACGCGCTCGGCCTGGCGGGCTCCTCGGGCCCGGCAGCGGCGACGTGAGCGGCCACGGTCGCATCGACGGGCGCTGCCGTCTCGATTTTTTCCACGAGTTCGGGTTTCGCCGACCCATCGGATGAAACGGGCTCGGGGGTAGAGCTCGCCGGAGCTGACCTGTGCCAAGGGTTGGTCACCTCCTGCACGGCAGCGGACTGATGAAGTGCCGAGGCATCGGCGATGGCATGCGCAATCTCGTCGCGGACAATCGACCGCAGCCAGCGGCCCATGGCCGCTCCGACCACGCCGCCGGCGAAGAAGCCGAACTGGTCGAAGTCGCTCAGCACCCAGCCAAGCAACGCCCCGGCCACCGCCGCCCACAAGATCATGTCGCTTGGTCCCCCCGCACCGCGCTCTTGCTTGCAACGAGGCTACTACAAAGGGAAGGGCAAACAGTGGTGGCTGTCAGGTGCTCTCTTTCTCTGGAGATCGATTCACACCAGACATTCCGATTATGGTTATCACGGGAACGGTCGTGACTGACCGACAATGGCGTCAGGGAAGCGTCGACTCTGCATGACCGAGCCTTATCTATCCGCTCCTGTCGACCCGCCTGCAGTCGGCCGCTTCCCACCAAAAGCAGACGCTCGGCCGAGTCTGTCTGACCGTCGGCAGGTGGCCGTGGGGAGACCGTCTTCTTGCAGGCGATCTGCAAGCCAAGCGGGCAGATAGTAGCAGGGCCGAAGTATGTCTCGCATGGTGTTCATTGGTCAGCTGGCGTGTTACAGTTTGTTATGAGCATAGCGCACCTGGCTCTTGCGGCGGTGATGATGTCCGGTCCTGCTCAGCCTGATCCGTTCGCGCAACTCCGATCCGCCTACGCCAGTAGGGACGCAACCGCCGCGGCGGCCGCCTACACGCCCGACGCGGTTGTAACCTATCGCTATGACGGCGCGCCGGAGGAAAGGTACGTCGGGACCCCGGCAATAGAAAAGTCATTCGGCTCGCTGTTCCGTCAGATCGATGCGCTGCAAACACTCGACCTCAACTTCCGTGTCACCGAGCGACGGGGTCAAAGGGTGTCCGGCATCTACCGACTTCGGATCGGTGCCAAGCCAAGCTTTGGCCGCTTCGTCGTGACGCTTGCGCCAGATGGCAGGTTCGTTAGCGACTTGAGTACCGTCGCAACGATTGCCGATTTCGAGGGAGCTTCCGGCCCTGTCTTGCTGGCGGCGGACGATGAAGCGCTAGACCGGAGCTACTATGCGGGTCTGACCGGTCGTTACCGCTTACGCGACGGCTGCGAGGTGATCATTACACGCTCGGTGGTCAGGCTGTTCGCCCGCAACACTTGCACTAACGAGTGGCGCGGTCTGAACCGTCTCTCCGGTCTCGACTGGACAGCCGGC
Source organism: Sphingomonas sp. (assembly GCA_031425975.1). Lineage (GTDB taxonomy): Bacteria > Pseudomonadota > Alphaproteobacteria > Sphingomonadales > Sphingomonadaceae > Sphingomicrobium. The sequence goes on along the minus strand of JANPKL010000266.1, from coordinate 5,607 downwards.
GACCGAGTTCTGTCAGACAAACGGCTTGCCACTTACCGGTTCGCTCCACCGGGAAACGGGCGAAGCCCGAGCCTGAGAATTGCCGACGCGACAGGCGCCAAATTTGCCGCACGGAAGCACGCCTACGAAACCGAAGACGTGGCGTTTGCTTCGGCCGACGGTACCAGATTGACCGGTACTCTGTACCTGCCGCCAGCTAAGCAGGCGAGGGTCCCGGCATCGGTCATGGTCCACGGCTCAGGCCCGCAGGACCGGGACGGCTATGCTTCCATTATCGCTGTACTGACTGACGAGTTGGCGGCGAACGGCCGTGCGGTGCTCGTTTACGACAAGCGAGGAAGCGGTGGCTCCGGCGGCGACGGCTCGAGAGCGGGCTTCGACCAACTCGCCGCGGATGCAGTCGCTGGCATAAACCTGCTACGGCAGAGGCCGGAGGTCGACGCCAGCAAAGTAGGTCTTGCCGGGTCGAGCCAGGCAGGATGGGTCATTGCCCGTGCGGTTCAGAGCGGCGCGGCAGTTTCCGATGTGCTACTGCTTGGCGCGGCCGGCGCGGCTGTCACGGTGGCAGAGCAGAATCTCTACAATACCCAGGTACTGATGCAGTGCGCCGGCTTGGCCGACCAGGATGTGAAGCTCGCATTGGATCAACAGCGCGCGTTCTTCGCCTTTCTGAAGGACCCGTCGAACGCCGGGGAATTGGATAAGCTCACTGCGCAGGCGCGCACCCGGCCTGCGATCGCCGACTGGCTATTCCCAGACTCGGGCTCCATCGACCGCAATGCCGGAGCCTGGTATGTCGTGCTTGATACTGCGTTTGATCCGCTACCGGTCTGGCGCAGTTTCCGTCGCCGAGCATTATTCATGTTCGGCGAGCATGACGATTCGACACAGACTTCTGTCGCAATGGCAAGGCTGGCAAAGTTGAACGTCACCGCAAAGGTGCTGCCCGGAGCGCAGCACCTTGGCCTCCGTGCGACGAGCAGGTGCCAGGCTGACCTCCCTGCCGTTGACGAGTTCGTTCCCGACCTCATGCAAGAAGTATCGCGGTTCGCCCGCAGCCCCTAAGAACAACGTCGACAGCCGACTGAGATGAGCAAGCGTCCGATTGCGATTGACTTGAGAATTGCCTGGATGGAGCAAACCGGGCGCTAGGCCGCTCGATGTTCGCATGGGTGAACGTCTGCTTTCCGCCTTTGGCGTTCCAAAAGCAGCCTTTCCGCTTCCCACCACTTTACGTCGTCAGACTGGGCTGAGCGAATGTCCGCAAACAGGCGTAGCGAAGCAGATCGAAGCTTTCGAAATGCGGCGCAGAGCTGCCATTGAGGGAGGGGTTCCCGTGTGATGAAGGAACGTCGAAACGACTTCTGAAACCGAGGGCTTGAAAGCATGGTGGTTTAACTGCACCAGCCGAACACTTCGGCGCAGTGCCAGCCGTTTGATCAAGCTCTTGATTTGAGAGGGGAGAAAATGGTGGGCGTGGCAAGGATTGAACTTGCGACCCCTGCGATGTCAACACAGTGCTCTACCACTGAGCTACACGCCCACGCTGGGGGCCATTAGCCGGGGACCCCGGGCCGTGCAAGGGCCAAGCGCCCGCAAGCCTCAGGCGATGGCGAGAAACTTCTCGCGGCGGGCGGCGCGGATCGCTTCGGGGCCGAGGTCCGCGAGCGCTTCGAGCTCCTCGACGATCGCGTCGCGCAGGTTGGCGATGGCGACGGCGGGCTCGCGGTGGGCGCCGCCCAAAGGCTCGGGCACGATCCGGTCGATGACCTTGAGGCCGAGCAGGTCGCCGGCGGTGATCTTCATCGCCTCGGCGGCGTCGGCGGCGCGGTCGGCGGTGCGCCACAGGATCGAGGCGCAGCCTTCGGGGCTGATCACGCTGTAGACCGCATGCTCGAACATCAGGACGCGGCTGGCGGCGGCGATGGCCACAGCCCCGCCCGAGCCGCCCTCGCCGACGATCGCCGCGATCGACGGCACCTTGAGCGCAAGGCCACGCTCGGTCGCGCGGGCGATCGCCTCGGCCTGTCCGCGCTCCTCGGCCTGGACTCCGGGAAATGCGCCCGGCGTGTCGACCAGGGTCACCAACGGCAGGCCGAAGCGGTCGGCGAGGTCCATCAGCCGGATCGCCTTCCTGTAGCCCTCGGGCTTGGCCATGCCGAAATTATGCTTGAGCCGGGTCGCGGTGTCGGCGCCCTTTTCATGCCCGATCAGCACCACTTTCAATCCGCCAATCCGCGCCAGCCCGCCCTGGATTGCCTGGTCGTCGCCAAAGGCGCGGTCGCCGGCCAGCGGGACATAATCCTCGGCGAGGCCGGCGACATAATCCTTGAAATGCGGCCGCTCGGCATGGCGCGCGACCTGCGTCTTCTGCCACGGGGTCAGCCGCGCATAGGTCTCGCGTAGCAGCTTGGTCGACTTCGCCTCGAGCCGCTCGATTTCGGGGTCGAGGTCGAGGCTGTCGTCACGGCCGAGCTCGCGCAGCTCCGCCACGCGGGCTTCAAGTTCGGCGATCGGTTTTTCGAAATCGAGAAAGGTCAGCATCGCGACGCGGGCTAAGCCGGGGCGGCGGGCTTGGCAAGCGCTGCCGCGGGCGGGGCAAGTTTCGGGGCCCGCGCGAGCGGGTGCACGCGGTTGACCAGCTCGACCAGCCGGCTCGCCTCGACATGGGTGTAGATCTGCGTGGTGGCGATGTCGGCGTGGCCGAGCAGTGCCTGCAATGCGCGCAGGTCGGCCCCGCCCGCCAGCAGATGCGTGGCAAAGGCATGGCGCAGCACGTGCGGGCTGACGCGGTCGGGCGCGATCCCCGCATCGGCGGCCATGATGCGGACCAGCTGGAACAATCGCATCCGGCTGATATGCGCCTTTCCGCCGGGGAACAGCCAGGCACCCGCTCCGGTCATGGTCGCGCGCCACGCCGCCACCGCGCTCGTCGCCCGCGCCGAGATCGGGACCAGCCGTTCCTTGCCGCCTTTGCCCTTCAGGATCAGGAACGGCTCGGCGCGGCGCAGGGCGCTTGCGGGCAGACTGACCAATTCGGTCGCGCGCAGGCCCGAACCATAGAGCAATTCCAGCAGGGCGAGGTTGCGCAATGCCAGCGGCTGCCCGCTCGACGCGCGATCCTGCGCCGCGACGAACATCGCCTCGACTTCCGGTCCCTCGAGGATGCGCGGCAGCGGGCGCACGGTGCGCGGGCGTGGCAAGGCCTCGGACGGATCGTCGGCGCGAAAGCCCTCCTCGGCCAGAAAGCCGTAGAAGCGCCGCAGCGCCGCCGCGCGCCGGGCCAGCGTCGCGGGCGACAGCTCGGCCCAGGCCTGTGCCAGTCCGCCCAGCGCCTGGCGGTCGGCGGGCCCGACCTCGCCCAAGACGTCGGCCGCGGCGGCAAGGTCGCTGCGATAGGCAAGCAGGGTGTTGCGCGCCGCCCCGCTTTCGGCAGCGAGGCTGTCGGCGAAGCGGTCGACCAGCGCACGATCGGCGGGGGTCACGGCCCCTCCCGTCAGCCCCGGCTCAAGAGTTCGGCGGCGATTATCCGCGCCGACCAGCCGAGCCCGGTCGCGCGCATCGCCGTCAGCGCGCGGAACAGATGCGCGGGCGGAAGGCGCTCGATCCGGCCCGATTGCAGCCCGATCGCGGCCAGCAGCACCGCGCTGCCGGGCTGGTCCCCTGCCGCCGCCTGGCGCGCGATCCGTGTCCAATTGTTGCTCCGCCCGAGGCCGAGGCCATAGGCCTCGTCGAGCTTGCCTGCGAGGGCGATGTCGATCCGCCCCGTCCCCGCGAGCCCCGCCACCAGCAGGCGGCCGCGGTATTTGCCAGCGCTCTCGTCGGCATCGAGAAAGTCCTCGATCCGGTTTTCGCTGAGGTCGACCGGCGCCTCGGTGCCGAGCGCCAGCAACGCCCAGGCGCGCTGGACATCGGCATCCTCGTCGAGCATCCCGGCCACATTGGCCCAGCGCGCGGCCTGGCGGTCATAGCCCCCGGCCAACATCGCTGCGATCAACCGCGGCACGTCGGCGCCGTAGACCGCGTCGGGCGCGATCCGGCTCGCTGCAAGCGCCAGCATCGGCTCACTCGCCCTTGCCTGGACGGTGTCGCGCCCTTCCCCCCACAAGCGCCGCATCGCGGCCACGCGCTGCGCCGGTTCGCGCGCGGTGAACGCAAGGCGCAATTTCCAGGCGTCGCTTTCGCCAAGGTCGGAAGGGTCGGTCCGGTCGTAGATGGCGGCATAAAGATCGATGAGCGCAGCCGACGAGAACACACCCAGGGAGGTCGCGACGCGGGCCGAGGCGAGCCGCTCCTCGGGTGACAGCATCGGCGCCCGCGCCTGCCAGGCGCGCACCCGCGGCGGGGCAGCGTCGATCAGTCGCGCAGGGAAGCTCAGCCCGGTTGCGCTGGCGAGGCCGAAGCGCCAGGCGGTCAGCCCCTCGACCCCGTCCCATTCGACCGTCACCGCGCGGCCCGTATCGGCACCGGCGCCGACCACCTTGTCGGCCAGCACATGGTCGATGCCGACGATCGGTCCGCGCCGCCGGGCCTGCTCGATCAGGGTCGAGGCGCTCGATGCCTGGCCCTCTATCGCGGCGCACATCGCCCCGGTGAGCGCGACGATCTTCGGCTCGAGCTTGCGGCTCCGCTCCCGGATCGGGCACAGCGCCGCCGGGTCGCCCGAGGCCAGCGCGCTCTGCACCGCGACCTGCGCCATCTTGTCGGTGAAGTTTGCGACATCGACGCCCGCCACCAGCATCGCGGCGGCATCGGCCTCGCCCATGCGCAGCAGCAGCCAGGCGCGCTCGGCGACCCAGTCGACCGGATTGACCGCGGGCGGCGCCGGGCTTCGGCTGAGCAGTGCATTGCGCAGGGTGATATGCAGCCAGCGACTGGGCAGTGGCGTATCGAGCCGCCGCATCAGCCCGCCCAAAAAGCGGCCATTGGCCCTGCCCCAGGGCGACGCGCCAAAACCCCAGGCGGCCGGATCGATCGCGCCCACGATCCGGGAATCGCGGCGCGAGCCCGCCGGAAGCTCGATCGGCGGCGGCGGCGCTGGCAGCTCCTTCAGTTCCTCGTCACTCAAGCTGTCACTGGTCACCACCGAGCTGTCTTCGCCGCGCGCGGGTCGCTGAGTCCGGGCGACCTCGCCGGCGCTGCTGTCGGGCGATGGACTGCTGGTGGCGGGTCGTTCGGGGGCCGGAGCGGCCTCGTTGAAGCCAGGCGGAAGCAGGCTTTCCTGCGCTAGCGCCAACGCCGGAAGCAGCGCCGCGAGCAGGCCCGCGCCGAGCAGCAGCCGCGGCTTGCCTTCAGGACGGACGGGCAACATCTACCTCGATCGGCCGCACCGGAACATCGTCCACGCTGCGTGAGATCAGCACCGCCGCGCCGACCAGAAAAAGCAGCAGCACCGCCCAGATGATGAGCCCGCGAGCAGGGTGCGGGGGGCCTCGTCGTATCGCCATAGGGCGGGCTTTTGCCCATTAGGGCCCGCGCTGTATAGCCCTCCTCGACCATGGCCCGCCAACCCCTCCCCTTCGATGGCAAGCTCGACAAGCCGGTGGTCCTCGTCGGGCTGATGGGCGCCGGCAAGTCGACCGTCGGCCGCCGCCTCGCCCGCGCGCT
>JANPKL010000265.1:0-6963 GCA_031425975.1 Sphingomonas sp. | reverse complement strand
ACCAAGGCCGCACTGGCGGACGGACCACGGCGTGGCGGCACCGTCTCGCCCTACCTCGGGCAGCAGCTCGAACGCTATCGCGACGCCTTGTCGCGGCTTGGCGGCTGAGCCGTGGCGCGGCTGCTCGACGGCATCGCTTCCGCGCTGCGCCACCTCGGCCAGCGCCAGGCGGTGATCGCCGACAATATCGCCAATGCCGACACGCCGCGGTTCAAGGCGCGGACGCTGCGCACCCCTGATTTCGGCGCGCTGGTCGATGGCGCGGGAAGCCGCGCACCCCGCCCGACGGTCACCCCGACGGATGCGATGCAGCGGCTCGGCGTCACGGCGCGCAGCGCCAATGCATCGATCGTCGACCGCTCGGTCGGGGAGACCAAGCCCGACGGCAACAACGTCACGCTCGAACATCAATTGCTGAAGATGGGCGAGATCCAGGCCGATTATGCGACCCTGACCAGCCTTTATCGCAAGCAGCTGGGCCTGATCCGCAGCGCGCTCGGCGGTCGCAGCGCCTAGCAGCCGGGACTAGAGCCTGGTGTTGATCGCGACCGGCGCGGAGCCGGCCCGCTTCGGCACCTCTCCGCTGGCGCGATAGGTGTGTGATTGCGTGCCGCCGAGGCGCCGCGCTTCGGCCGCGATGGCGCCGAGCAGCTCCTGGCTCAGATCGATCTGGCGTCCGATCACCGCGGCATTGCCGGCGGCCGCCTCCCGCAGACTGTCGATCGCCGCGAGCAGCGACGTGCGATCCACCATCGACAGGGCCTCGAGCCAGTCGGAAGCGCCGCGTTCGCGTTCCGCGACCTTGGCCTCCAGTGTCCCGATCAGCCGCAATTTGGCGCTGGTCAAGGCGGCGATGTCGACCGGCCACCCGCCATTGGCCAGCAGCCTCGTTTCCTCGGCCATCAGCGTCCGCAACGTTTGCATGGTCTCGGTCAGGTTGTCGCTCATTGTCCGCCCTCCAGGCGCTGGATCTGCGCCAGGATCGCCGGGCTCAGCCCGAGCGCCCCGGTCGCGCCGATCGCCTTGCCCATCTCCTCGGCGAGCAGGCCGCGGAACATCTCCTCGCCGTGGCCGCCGCCGAATTCCTGATCGACCTCGACCTGGTCGAGCAGCAATTGCGCCAGCTGGCCGGCGAACACCGCTTCGAAATCGCGCGCGGTCTTTTCGCGGGCGGCGGCGGGGCCGGGTGCGGCGGGGCCGATCGGTGCGGCGACGCTGCTCACTGGACCTCGATCTCCGCCTGCAGCGCGCCGGCGGCCTTGATCGCCTGGAGGATGGTGATGAGGTCGCGCGGCGAGACGCCGAGCGCATTCAGTCCGGCGACCAGCTGCGACAGGCTCGACCCACGGACCATGGCGAGGCTCGCGCCCGAACCGTCGTCGACCGCGACCGAAGTGCGCGGAATGACGGTCGTCTGACCCTCGGCCAGCGGTGCGGGCTGCGATACCAGGGGTGCCTCGCTGACGCTGATGGTCAACCCGCCCTGCGCGACCGCGACCGGGCTGATCGACACGTCGCCGCTCATGACGACGGTTCCGGCCGCCTCGTTGATGACGATCCGCGCCGGCTGGTCTACCGCCACCTCGAGCTGCTCGATCTCGGTATAGAGGTCGATCAGCGGGAGCTGGGCGGCGCTCAGTTCGACCGTCGCCGGATCGAGCACGCGGGCGGCGCCGGGGAAGCGGCTGTCGATGGTCGCGGCGATGGCGCGCGCGGTGGTGAAGTCGGGGTTGCGCAAGGCCAGCCGAAGCCGGTCGGCCGAGCGCAGTGCGAAAGCCACTTCGCGCTCGACGATCGCGCCGCCGGCGATGCGGGCCGAGGTCAGCACGCCGCGATTGATCTTCGCCGCCGCCCCCTGCGCCTTGAACCCGCTGACCGCCAGCTGTCCCTGCGCCATGGCAAAGGTCTGGCCGTCGAGCGCCTTCAGCGGCGCGGCGAGCAGGGTCCCGCCCTGGAGGCTCGAGGCATCGCCGATCGCTGCGACCTGGACGTCGATGGTCGACCCGGCGCGCGCGAAGGGGGGGAGGGTGGCGGTGATGGTGACCGCCGCGACGTTGTTGGACTGAAGCGCGGTGCCGCGGGTCTGCACTCCCATTCGCTCGAGCATCGCGGCCAGCGATTCCTCGGTGAAGGGCGAATTGCGCAAGCGGTCCCCGGTGCCGGCAAGGCCGACCACCAGCCCGTAGCCGACGAGCTGGTTAGGGCGGACGTTCTCGACGCTGACGATGTCCTTGATGCGCGGGGCGGCCACGGCCGGTTCGGCGCCGACCCACGCGGCCACCAGAAGCAGGGTAAGAAGGATCCGCATCGTTGCTGCTCGACCAATAAGGCGGCGCTGGAGCCGCATGTCCTCACCTTCCTTCTATAGAGGGAGGAGCGACCGCCCGGTGCCGTCGCGTCCGAAAGGATCAAGAGGATGCGGGTCGATCCGACCGCTGCACTCCAGTCCGCCCTGCTGGGCCTGCTCAAATACGGTTCGCGCCCCCCGTCCGTGCCGACGTTCGCACCCGACGAAGCGCCGGTCGCGACGCCGGTTCCCGCCGCCGCTTCTACCGCGCAGGCGACCGGCTCGGTGGCCATGCTGGTGGCGCTTGCCGCCTCGGCCCCCGGACTTACGCGCGGACAGGCCATCAAGCGCGCCGACAGCGGTCTGACGGCGCTTGGCCGGCTCCACCGCGCCTTGCGGGCCGGTGCCATGCCCGAAGGGGCGCTGGCCGATCTGCGGGAGTGGACGCAGGCGCATCAGGGCGAGAACGGCGCGCTAGGCGACTTGATGCGCGAGATCGAACTGCGCGTGCTGGTCGAACTGGCCAAGGCCGAGCGCCGCTAGCGCGCCTTGCCGGCCTGCCTGAGCACGAAACTGATCACTTCGGCGACCGCGGCATATTGTTCGACCGGGATCGGCCGGTCGATCTCGGCGCTGGCGTAGAGCGCGCGCGCAAGCGGACGATTCTCGACTAGCGGCACCCCCGCCTCGGTCGCCAGCTCGCGGATGCGGAGCGCGATCCGGTCGGTGCCCTTGGCGACCACGATCGGCGCGCGCATCGCGCCATGTTCATAGCGCAAGGCGACCGCATAATGGGTCGGGTTGGTGATGATCACGCTGGCGGTCGGGACCGCGGCCACCATCCGCTGGCGGCTGCGCTGGAGCCCGATCTGCCGCTGGCGCGCCTTGACCATCGGGTCGCCGTCGCTTTCCTTATATTCGTCGCGGACCTCCTGATGGCTCATCCGCTGCTTCTTGGTGAAGGAGAAGCGCTGCCACGCGAGATCGAGCAGGGCGAGGGCGGCGACCAGGATCAGCAGCCATTTCAGCATCCCCATGACGAGCGCCGATACGGCCAGGGCGATCGCCCCGGGCTCCATCCCGACCAGTCCGTCGGCGGCGGGCAGGGTCGGACCGAGCGCCCACCAGCCGAGCCCGAGCACCGCAAGGCATTTGGCGAGCGTCTTGAGGAACTCGACCAGCCCTTGCGGGCCGAAGATGCGCTTCATTCCGCCGAACGGACTGATTTTGCTCCACTTGGGGGCGAGGCGGGTCCAGCTGAACGACGGACGGCCGCTCGAGAAAGCGGTGGCCACGCCGGCCAGCAGGAACAGCAGCAGGAGGGGGGCGAGCACGCCGGCGAACGCACCGAACAACCCGCTGGTAAAGCCCTGTGCCCCGGCGGGGTCGATCCGCAGCTCGCCCGCGCTTTCCCAGCTGATCGCGGCGAGGCGCATCAGCCCCATCGCGAAGCTCTCGCCGAGCCACAGCAGCCCGCAGAGCATCGCCGCCAGCGCGATTGCATGACGCATTTCGGGGGCGGACGGGACGTCGCCTTTCTGCCGGGCGTCGTCGAGCTTCTTCTGGGTCGGGTCGAGGGTCTTGTCGCCGCCGGTGTCAGCCACGCATCCATCCCCCGCCGAGCCATTCGCGATAGGCGTCGGCAAAGCCGGTCAGCATCGCCGTGACGGTGACCGCGAGCAACGCGATGCCGCCGGCGATCATCAGCGGCTGCGCGATGAAGAAGATCTGGATCTGCGGCGCCAGCCGGGCCGCGAAGCCCAGAGCGACGTTGAACAACATGCCAAACACCAGGAAAGGCGCTGCCAGGCTGACCGCCAGCGCAGTCGCCTTGCCCGCGGTCGCGACGGCCATCGCGGCCCAGTCGCCGGCGGCGAGCGGGACGCCCGGCGGAAAGCTGGTGTAGCTGTGCACCAGTCCCGCGAACCACCATTCGTGAAGGCCGAGCGCGAAACAGAAAATGGCGGCGGCGAGGCCGACCAGCTTGCCGATCATCGGCACCTGCCCGCCCATGGCGGGATCGAAGATGATCGCGGTGGTGAGGCCGGCCTGGAGGCTGACGATCGCCCCTGCCATCACCGCCGCCTGGAAGAACATCCGCGCGAGCATGCCAAGGGCGAGGCCGGTCAGGGTCTCGGCCAGCAGCAGCATGGCGAGGCGGGTTTCGTCCGCCGTGCCGACCAGCGGCAGGATCGCCGGGCGAAGCAGTCCGCTGAGCGCGACCGTCAACCCCATGGCGATGAGCATCCGCACCGGGCGCGGCACCGCATCGTCGCCCAGCATCGGCATCAGCATCAGCATCGATCCGATCCGTGCAAACAGCAGCAGGATGATCGTGGCTTCTAGGACCAGCGCCGCCGGCATCGCCTCAGGCGCCGACGATCCGCTGCCCGATCATGCCCATGAAATCGCCCATCGCCGCCCCGATGAAGGGCAGGGACATGAGGAGGACGATGCCCATGACGAGCAGCTTGGGCACGAAGGTCAGGGTCATCTCCTGCACCTGGGTCAGAGCCTGGACGAGGCCGATCACGACCCCGGTAACCAGGCTTGCGACGAGCAGTGGCCCGGATATGGTCAGGAGGAGGATCAGCGCCGCCCGCGTGAGGTCGAGAATGTCGCCCGGCTGCATCAGATCTGCATCCGCATGATGTCCTGATAGGCGCTGACGACGCGGTCGCGCACGGCGACCATCGTGTCGAGCGCGGTCTCGGCCGCGCCGATCGCGGTGACCATCTGGACGAGATCGCCCTTGCCCGCCACCTGCGCCGCGCCGGCCGCCTCGGCGGTGCGCAGCGCACCCGCCGTATCGCGGACCATCGCCTCGACCATCGAGCCGAAGCCCGCGCCCTCGCCCGGTTGCGCCTCGGCCGCCGTCGTCGCCGGCAGGCGCGCGGCCTGCTGATAGGCGCGAACCGCGCCCAGTCCTTCAATTCCCATGGGTAATGCTCCCCTCGCTTTATTTGATCAGGTCGAGCGTGCGCAGGGTCATCGACCGCGCCGCCTCGATGGCGTTGAGATTGGCCTCGTAACTGCGCTGCGCGGCCTTCATGTCGGCGCTCTCGACGAGGCTGCTGACATTGGGGCGCAGCAGATAGCCGGTCGCATCGGCGGCTGGATGCCCCGGCTGATAGACCCGCGTGAAACTGCCCTGGTCGCGGCGCACGCCGGCTATCTTCACCCCCTCGTCGGTGGGCGAGAACAGCACGAGCTTGCGGCGATAGGGCGTGCCCCCCGCGCTGCTCGCGACGCTGTCGGCATTGGCGAGATTTTCGGCGATGACGCGCATTCGCAGCGACTGGGCCTGGAGCCCCGACGCGCTGATCCTGGTGACCGATTTCAAGTCCATGGGCTGTGCTCCCTGCGGCCCGGCGGCCGTTCCACTCCCCTCTCCCATAGGAAAATTTTGCCTAGTGAAGGCCGGAGCGTGCGCAAATTCCTCCATGATGAGAGGGCAGCAAGGAGCGCCCGGGTCGATGACGTCGCTGGAACAGATCAAGGTCGAGGCGCGGATCGTGCTTGCCACCAATCGCTTGCGTCTGCGCGAATTGCTGCGGCTGGAACGCGGATCGGTGGTGCCGCTCGGCGGTCACGCCGACGTGCTGAGCGTGCTCCATGTCAACGGCGTCGCGGTCGCGCTCGGCCAGATATTGATCGACGGCGAGCGCACCGCCTTTGCCGTGCGTGACATGGTCGAGGGCGGCTGAGCGATGGACGCGGCAAGCCTGCTGCGGATGGGGCTGACGCTCGCCTTGCTGCTGGCGGTACCGGCGCTGCTGTTGTGGCTTGTCCGGCGGATGGGCTGGCGCTTGCCCGGCCCGGTCGGCGGCGGCCATCGACTGCGGATCGTCGCCCGCACCGCGATCGACCAGCGCCACATCCTCATCCTCATCCGCCGTGACGCCGCCGAGCAATTGCTTCTCATCGGCCCCAATGGCACCACCATTCTCGACCCGGCGATTACGCTTAGCGCGGACGACCGGGCCGAGCAGTCGCGCCTTGCCGACGAGCAAGTCGCGCGGGTCGCCGCCACCGAGGCCGCGATGGCCGCCGTCAGGGCCCGGATCGACAGCAGGGGGCGTGCCGCTCTGGCTGCCGCGCGCAGATTGCTCGCCCAAGTGCGTGAGCGGGCCCAACCCAGCTTCTCCGCGCTGGTCGAACGGGCCCAGCGCCCCCCGGCTGCTGTACCTGCCGCCGTCCCGCATCCCAAGCCCGCGAGCCAGCGCCAGCCTCGACCGCGAAAGCGCGCGGCCCGCGCATGAAACTGAGAACCCTGCTGCTTGCGCTCGCCGCCACCGGCGCGGCCCTGCTGCTACCCGGCGGCGCGGCGGCACAGGCTCCCGCGCCGGGTATCGCAGTGACCTTCGGCGACGGATCGGTCAGCGGCAAGGCGATCCAGCTGGTGCTGATGATGACGGTGCTGAGCCTTGCGCCCGGCATCCTGATGACGGTGACCTGCTTCACTCGCATCATTGTCGCGCTCTCGCTGCTCCGCACCGGCATCGGTGCCCCCGGCGTGCCCCCCAATCCGGTGCTGATCAGCCTCGCCTTGTTCCTCAGCTTCTTCGTCATGGCCCCGACCTTCGACAAGGCGTGGGCGAGCGGGGTCAAGCCCTACACGGAAGGGCGGATCAGCGAGGAGACGGCGATGAAGCGCACGATCGAGCCCTTCCGCG
>JANPKL010000264.1:0-10599 GCA_031425975.1 Sphingomonas sp. | reverse complement strand
AGCAGCTTGCGCACGCCCGCCGTGGCGAGCGCGCCCGCATCGGAAAAGGGGAGATGGCCCCAGCTCAGCAGCGGCACCGACGATGTGAAGGCCCCCCGATGCTGGTCGAGATTGCCGTGCTGGATGAAGTCGCGCTGATATTGCTGCGCGATCGGAACGAACATCCGAACGATATTCTGCAGCAGGTGGCTGCCGCTCTTGGGGACGCTGTTGAGGAACAGCGGCGCCGGCAGCGCGATTTGCGCAAAGCGGCGGGTTTCCTGATCGAGCGTATCCGGGCCTGTATCGACAAGGTGCATGGCGAACCTATTAGCCGCTCGGAAAGAGTGAACAACCACCGCAACGACGAAGGGCGGCGGATCGCTCCGCCGCCCTTTGCCCGGGTTGGTATTCGAAGACTAGAAGCGAGCCTTGGCGTTCAAGAACACGCGACGGCCGAACCAATCGTACTGGCTGGCGAACAATGGCACCTGGCCAAGGGTCGTAACACCGGACACCCGCGGCGGCTTGGTGCCGAGGATGTTGTTGACGCCGAGGGTCAGCTCGAACTTGTCGTCCAACACCCGCTGCGAGATCGAAGCGTTGTGGTAGAAGACAGCCTTGGTGTACGGCCGCACGCAATAGGGACCGTAAATCTGGACCGCAGCGTTCGTCGGCGTGTTGAAGCAGGTCGAGCCGTTCAGCTCCTCAAAGTCCTTCACCGAGGACGACTTACCTACGTAATTTAGATTATAGTAAAACGTGGTCTTGGCGATGTCCCAAGTGGTCGACACATCACCGGTGAACTTCGGATCGCCGACATCTCCATTAAGGTCTTCCTTCTGACCAAGGCGGTCGACCGTATCACGGGTCTGAAGGGTACCCTGAGCAAGGATCGACAAGCGACCGAGGCTTCCCATTCCCTGCCGCAAACGAGCGGTAAAGTCGAAACCGCGATTCTCCTGCTCATCGACGTTGATGAACTTGGAGAAGACGTTCTTGATGTTGTTCGGATTTCCGTCCTGGCCACGCTCGAACAACGCACAGAGCGGATCGCCTGGGAAGTTATCCGAATTGTAGCAACCACGGACGATCTCGCCGGCAGTGAGCTGCGCGATCTGACCCTTCACCCTGATGTCGAAATAATCGACCGTGAAATCGAACTGTGTGTTCGGGAGGGCCGCCAGGCGCGGGGTGAAGATGATGCTTGCGGTCCGGGCACGCGAAGTTTCCGGATTCAGAAGACCAAGCCCGCCCTCGCTGAAGACCGAAACCTGAAGGCCCGCGCCGCTGTGATCGCCAGGAATGCCGTCCGCTGCGCAGTTGGTCGCGACCCGCTGCGAGATGACGCCACTGGCCAAATTGGCAGCGTAATTGCGGCAAGGGTCGATACCCTGCGTCGCGCCGCTGACCTGACCCGTCAGGAATTGTTCGAACAGGGCCGGAGCACGGAACGACGTTCCGTAGGTGCCACGCAAGCGCACCCAGTCGTGAACCTGCCAGTTGCCCGTCAGCTTGTAGGTCCAGTTGCCCTTGCTCGATGCCTTCTTTCCATCGAGGCCACGAGTGGCGATGACGTCGGTGACACGCGCCGCTCCCGAGAGGGTGAAGCTCTTGGCGAACGGTGCGTTGCGGAGGATCGGCACGTTGACTTCGCCGAACGCTTCACGGGTGATCTGGCTGCCGAACGTCCGACCCGACGCAAAGCCGTTGTTGAACGCGTTGTCGACGTAATCGTCTTCGTTATCCGGATTGCCGCCGGGCACGAGCGCGCGAGTGATCTTTCCGGGAGTGTCGTCGATCATGTCCTTGCGGGCGACGACACCAACGGCGACACCGAGCGGACCCGCCGGAAGCCGGAACAAGTTTCCGCTGGTGGAGGCTTCGACGAACTTCTGGATGTAGTCCGTGCGACCGGTTTCTTCGCCGACCAGATAATCAAGTTCGGCCTGATTGAGTGCACCGGCCATGACCCGCGGGTCGACCCAGTTGATCTGGAGGCAAGGCTTGCCCTCGATCGCAGTAAACTGGCCTGCGCAGCCGTAGCCGTAGGCACGCGCGGTTTGCTGATCGATCGAATCGCCAAGAACCTGCTGGAGCTTATACTTGCCCTTCGACTTGCTGTACTGACCGAAGACATCCCAACGGAAGTCACCGATCAACTTGCCACGAACGCCGCCAACACCGCGCATGTAGTCGACGGTATACTCACGATCATTCTGATCGATGATCCCGGTCGGGCTGATGAATGTTTGGCCACCGGCGGGGTTGGTAAAGCCAGGGAAGGGATCGTCGGGGTCACCAGGTGCGTAGGAGCTGGTGTAGCCGAAGTTGTAGAACTGCCTGAAGCTGTCCTCGAACGTACGGCGGCGATTGAACAGACCTTCACCGTAAAGCTCAATGGTGTCGGTAAGCTTGAACGAACCATCGACATAGCCAGTGTAGCGATCGACCTCCGGGCTGACCGAGGACTTTTGCTCGAACGGATGATAATAATTCGTCAGCGCTTCCGCCAGACGCCGGGTTTCGACCGAGAAGGCCGGGTTGTTGTAGGTGACCGGGAACCAGCCTGGCGGCGTCGCGATGTCGCCCCGCCGAGTGGCCGGAGCAACGCCAGGAATGAAATTCTGGAGGTTGTCGCCCGGATAGTTGAACTGCAGCAGCGTCAGACTGCGATCGGGCAGGTTGCGCGCGCCATAGGTCCAGACGTGGCCCCAGACGACGTCGCGGGTGCACGCATATTTGCCGGTCCGCGGATCGATGAGATCAGCGCGCTGATCACCTCCACCCTCGCGGAAGTAGTTGAGCTCACCGCAACCAAGGTAGTCGCGGTCGCGGCGCTCAAGCTCGTTGCGGCGATAGAGGTCGCCCGCAAACAGGACGTGGCCGCGGCTGAATTCCTTGCCCCACGCGGCATTAATCCCGTAATTCTCGCCGCCGCCCTGCACAGGAATCGACGAGAAGCCGCCGAGCTCGATGCCCTTGGTGCTACGCTTGGTCAGCAGGTTGACGACGCCCGCAATGGCGTCCGACCCGTAGACCGACGACGCGCCGTCCTTGAGGATTTCGACGGAGCGGATGACCGACTGCGGGATGACGTTGAGGTCGAAGGACGAAACGCCGCCGCGCGTACCGGCCGGACCGGCACGGCGGCTGTTGAGCAGCACCAGCGTGCGCTCGGCACCGAGACCGCGCAGCGAAACGGTGTTGGCGCCCGGACCGCCGTTGGAGACCGAGTTGATCGAGATCGCCGAAGTGATCTGCAGCGAACCCGCCGCAATCGACGAATTCTGGATCATTTCGGCCGTGTCGAGCCGACCCTGGCGCTGGGCAATGGTCGGATCCACGATCTGCAGCGGTGAAGCGCTGGTCGCCTCGGAACGCGGAATGCGCGATCCGGTGACGACGATCGCCTCATCGTCCACGGCCGCGGGCGGGGTCGGCGTGATGTCGGTGACGGCCTCGGGCAGCGGTTCGCCCTCGACGGTCTGCGCGGTCGCCGGAGCCTGGGTGGCCGGCGCCGTCTGCGCGCTCGCTACCGAGCTCAGCCCGAAGGTCGCACCGGCCAGAAGGAGCGAGCGGACACTGAGGGCCGAAAGGCGATTGGTCGTAATCATATTAAGGAACGTCCTTCCCCGACGAGAAATGCACGACGGGTGGTGCGCTACGAAGCCGGGTGATTGCAAGAAGTGCCGACCGCGGTTTGGCGATTGGACCAACGGGTGTCGCGTAAAAGACACATTCGATGCGCGAACGATTCGAGGGCCTTACCCGGCAAATCAGGCGGCGCCGGTCTCGCTGGCGAGCAGGCGCGGGTCGATTCCCTGGGTCCGGAAGGCGGCGCCCCACCGTTCGTCGGCGGGCGTATCGAACAGAATTGCGGGGTCGCCGTCGCAGGCAAACCAGCCGTGGCGGGTCATTTCCGCGTCCAGCTGGCCCGGGCCCCAGCCGGCATAGCCGAGCGCCACCAGCCAACGGCTCGGTCCCCGCCCCTCGGCGATGGCACGTAGCACGTCGACGGTACCGGTCATCGACCATAATTTGCCCATGATGCCGACCACCTGCAGCGTGTCCTCGCCGCCCCAATCGTCCGAATGGAGCACGAAGCCGCGCCCGGGCTCCACCGGCCCGCCATGCAACACCGCCGTGTCGGGTGCCTCGCCGGGGTCGATCTCGAGTTGCTTCAGGAGCCCGCGCAGGCGGATCCCCGCGCGCTTGTGGCTCAGCCCGATGCCGACCGCGCCATTGTCGTCGTGGATGCACAGCGCCGTGACCGAGCGCTCGAAGCGCGGGTCGGCCATGCCGGGCATGGCGAGCAGCAGCTTGCCCGAGAGGAATGGCGGGTCGCTCATCGCCGCTCCTTGTGCCACGCACATCGTCCCGCACAAGCCCTTCGGTATCGTCGCGACAAGCCTTGTTGGCGTCACGAACGCTGTCTAGAGCCGGGACGAAACCCCATTCAAGGAGCAGGTCCATGACCATCGAAATCGGCCAGACGATCCCCGACGTCCCCCTCACCCTCGCCACCAGCGAAGGGCCGCGGCCGACAACCACCAGCGAATATTTCGCCGGCCGCAAAGTCGCCCTCTTCGCCGTGCCGGGCGCCTACACGCCGACCTGTTCGGCCAAGCACCTACCTTCCTATGTCGAAAAGGCCGAGGAATTGCGCTCCAAGGGCGTGACCGAAATCGCCTGCACCAGCGTCAACGACGCGTTCGTGATGGCGGCCTGGAACAAGGAACAGGGCAGCGAGGACATCACCATGATTGCCGACGGCAATGGCCAGCTGGCCGACGCGCTGGGCCTGACCATGGACGGGTCCAGGTTCGGCATGGGCACGCGCTCGCAGCGTTATTCGATGGTCGTCAACGACGGCGTGGTCGAGCAGCTCAACGTCGAGGCGCCCGGCGAATATAAGGCGTCGAGCGCGGAGACTCTGCTCGAGCAGCTTTAATCCGCGAACAAACACCGTCGTCCCGGCGGAGGCCGGGACCTCAGCATTCAGCGCACTGATCGCCTGGGGTCCCGGCCTGCGCCCGGACGACGGGTTGTTCCTCATACCAGCGACCTGACGCAACCCTTGCCCTCCCTGCTTCGTTCTCCCCCTACAATTCCCGATGCGTAGAGGAGAGTTAAGCATGGCACGCAGCGACCAGCAGAAGCGCGACGACGAAGGCCGGTTCAGCCGGCGTAACCGGGTCGTCGAGACGGTCAGGGACCGGCCCTACACCAGCGCAGGCGTGGCCGCGCTGGCCACTGTCGCGGCCGGTGCCGCGGCATTCCTCCTGACCAGGAAAAGCGACCAGCCGCTGATGAAGTGGGGCCAGCCCGACGACGACACGGGCCACACCAGCCCTTCGGCGATGCAGGCGTCGAGCCTGGCAAACAATGGCACCAGCGGGATCGACCTCGGCAAGCCCGGCGCTGACACGCTCGGCACCGCCAAGGTCAGTGGCACCACCGGTATCGACGAGACCGCCAAGCACCAGACGAAGACCGGGTCGGTCGCCTACGGAGCCTAGGCTCTCGGCAAGCATTGAAGAGGGGTGTCGGTTTTTCCCGGCGCCCCTCTTTGCTGGTGGAGACCGATCATGCGCTTGACCTCTTTGGCGCTCGAAGCGGAGATGCACCCGCTGGCGGTCGCCGCCGTCCTCGGCAGCATCGCGGCGGGCGCGTTGTTCCTGTGGGCCCGCGAGGAAGGCCGCGACATCGGCGTGTCCGAGGCGAAGCGGCGGATCAGGGCGGCGGGGCAGAGGTAGTTTACAAGCGTCGTGATAGGCGTCACGCTTACCAGCCGCACTTCTTCCCCCGGTTGCTCTCTTCCAACCAGCCCTGCAGCGGCGCGAAATAATCGAGCATCGGCTTGCCGCTCATCTCGCGGCTGCCGGTGAACGCCTGCAGCGCCTCGGGCCAGGGCTTGGACGCGCCCGTCTCCAGCATTGCGTTCAGCCGCGCGCCGACCTCCTTGTTCCCGTAGAAGGAGCAGCGGTGCAGCGGACCCTTCCACCCGGCCATGTCGCAGGCCGCCTTGTAGAATTGGAACTGCAGGATGCGCGCGAGAAAATAGCGCGCATAGGGCGTGCTTGCCGGGATATGATATTTTGCCCCCGGGTCGAAATCCCCCTCCCCGCGCGTGACCGGCGGCGTGATTCCCTGATATTGCAGCCGCAGCCTGTTCCAGCCGGCCTCATATTGCCCCGGCGCGATCGAGCCGTCGAAGACGCCCCAGCGCCATTTGTCGACCATCAGGCCGAACGGCAGGAAAGCGACCTTGTCCATCGCCTGGCGCAGCAGAAGCCCGGTGTCCTTGTCGGCGCTCGGCACCTTGTTGCGGGGCAGCAGCCCGATCTGCACCAGATATTCGGGCGTCACCGACAAGGCGACGAAATCACCGATCGCCTCGTGGAACCCGTCATTGGCGCCATTCAAGTAGAGAAAGGGCTGCTTGTTGTAGGCGCGCTGGTAGTAATTATGCCCGAGCTCGTGATGAATGGTGACGAAGTCGTCGGCATTGACCTTGGTGCACATCTTGATGCGCAAATCGTCCTTGTTGTCGACGTCCCAGGCCGAGGCGTGGCAGACCACTTCGCGGCCTTCAGGACGGATGATCTGGCTGCGCATCCAGAAGCTGTCGGGCAAGGGGGCGAGACCGAGTGAGGTGTAGAAGCGCTCGCCGATACGAACCATCTCGGTCGGGGTCTTCTTCGACTTCACCAAGAGCTCGGTCAGATCATAGCCGACGTCGCCCGCTCCCTTGGGCGCGACCACGTCGTAGATATTGCCCCATTCCTGCGCCCACATGTTGCCGAGCAGATCGGCGCGGATCGGGCCGCCCGCCGGCTGGACGTCGGCACCATATTTCTGGCTGAGCGCCGAGCGCGTGTAGCAATGGAGCTGGTCGTAGAGCGGCTTCACCTCGTTCCACAGCCGGTCGTACATGGCCGAGAATTCCTCGGGGCTCATGTCATATTGCGAGCGCCACATCGCGCCGCTGTCGGCAAAGCCGAGATCCTTGGCGCCTTGATTGGCGATCTCAACCATGCGGGTGTAATCGGGCCGCATCGGCCGCCCGACGTTGTCGTGCCAGCTGGTCCACACCTGCTGCAGCTTCGCGGGGTCACGCAGCGTGCCCATCGCCTCCTCGGCATCGTCACCGGTGATGCTCTTGCCATCGAGCTGCGCGCGGCCCTTGCCATAGGTCGACTGCAGCCGGGTCGAGATGGTGTTGAGTTCGGCCGCCGCGCCCGGGGTCGAGGGCGCCGCGAGAACCAGAGCGCCACGCAGGATGTTCAATTTGCGCGCCGTATCGGGGTCGAGCCCGGGCACCCGCGCCCATTCGGCCGCTTCCATGGCGTAATTGACGCCCTTTTCGGTCTGGATGGTGCCGAAATAAGCGGACAAGGCGTCGGTGTCATCGGTGAGGTAGGTCGCATTGACCCACTGGGCGCGGCCCGAGATTACGCTTAGGTCGAACAGGTCCTTCTCGACGGCCGCGATGAACGCGCGGGCACCCTCGGGGGTGCGAGCGGGCGCGGCGGCATCGGCGGCCGCAATGGCAGCCTCGACCGCGGCATCGGCCTTGGCGAGATTGATGGCCGGAACCGTCGCGCATCCGACGAGCATGAGGGCGAGGACGGATGTGCTGGCGGCAAGCTTCATGATCACGCAAACCCTTCGAAAGAGGCGACTCTCGTCTGCGCTTGGCGGCGCAGCCACGTCAAGAATTTGTCGCCGGACCCTCGGCAAGGAAGGCGGCGATGCTCTCGCCAAAGGCCGCCTCGGTCACACTCGACATATGCGTCCCCGGCACCTCGGCGTAGGAAGCGTTGGGCAGCCGCTCTGCCAGCGCCGGGGCCGAGCCATTGTCGCAGTCGTCGGCGCCGCACAGGACCAAGGTCGGCATGGTCAAAGCGCCTAGCATCTCCTCGCTCACCGTCGCATTGCTTTCAAGCAGCAGCCGGGTGGCGACGCGGTCGACCTTCTGGCTCTTCATGAACTGGATCGCGAACCAGTGCTTCTCGCCGCGCACCGCCGCGTCATATTTCTCGAACGCGTCGATGAAGAACTTGTGGCGCTGCTCCCAGCCCATCAGCCCCTCGAGGCCCATGCCCGCCAGGATCAGCCGGGCGGGTGCCAGCCCCTGGGCCACGCCATGCACCACCGTGCGCGAGCCGAGCGAAAAACCGCCGAGATCGTATTCGGTCAGCCCGAGATGCGCGACCAGCTCGACCAGGTCACGGCCGAGGATCGCGGTCGGATAGAAGGCCGGATCGTGCGGCTTGCCGCTTTCCCCGTGCGCCCGCAGGTCGGGCATGATCACCCGGCGCCCAGCCACCGCGAGGCGCTCGGCATGGCCGAACTTGATCCAGTTCATACGCGCGTCGGAGAAGAGGCCGTGGACCAGGATCAAAGGGCGGCCGGTGCCGGTTTCGTGGACGGCGAGGTCGACGCCGTCGGAGGCGGTCCAATGGCGGGTGGTGGTCATGCGCGGAGGCTGTGCCGCGCGAGGGCCCGACTGACAAGCATCAGTCCGCCACCGCCCGCGCCAACGTTCCCCCCGGCCCCGCCTTCTTCATCAGCAGCACCAGTGGCAGCGCCGCCAGCGTGACCCACATCATCAGCCAGAAATCGTCGAGGAAGGCGATGAAGGTGGCCTGGCGCATGATCTCGGCATCGATCACCGCCAGCGCGATGTCGCCCTGCTGGCCGAGGCGCTCGATCAGCCCGGGGTCGAGCGCGGGGATGGTCCCGGCGGTGATGCTGCCGGCCAGATCGGCATGTGCGACCTGCGTCATCCGCACCAGTTGCGAGCCGACGATCGCGATCCCGATCGACCCACCGATGTTGCGCGCCAGATTGAGCAGCGAGGCCGCCGACGTGCGGTGGACGGGCGACAAGGTGGCAAAGGCGAGGCTCTGCATGGTGACGAAGATCAGCCCGATCCCAAGCCCCTGGATCAGCCCCGACCAGATCACCGGCCCCGACGGCTGTTCGAGCGCGAAGCCAGTCATCATCCACAGGCTCGCGCTCATGAACAACAGCCCCGCGACCACCAGCAGCCGGGCGTCGAGCTTGCCGACCAGTTTCCCCGCGATCAGCATCGAGACGAGCGTCCCGACCCCGCGCGGTGCGGTCAGCATCCCCGACTGGAGCACTGAATAGCCATAGAGGTGCTGCAGCAGCGGTGGCAGCAGCGCGAGCCCGGCCAGCAGCAGCACGCCGTTGACCGCCATGAACAACATCCCGACCGAAAAATTGCGGTCGGCGAAGAGGTCCTTGTCGAAGATCGGCGAGCGCGCGGTCAGCGTATGCACCGCGAACATCCACAGGAAGCCGATCGCCAGACCAGCCTCGAGGATGATCTCCCAGCTTTCGAACCAATCCTGGCTTTCGCCCCGGTCGAGGAACATCTGCAGCGCGCCCAACGCCACTGCCAGGAAGGCAAAGCCCAGCAGGTCGATGGGTCGCCGGCTGCGCGGGCTTTCGGGCATGGTCCGCCACAGCATCACCGTCGCCAGCACGCCGACCGGCAGGTTGACGATGAACACCCAGCGCCAGTCGAAGCTGTCGGTCAGCCAGCCGCCCAGCACCGGACCCATGATCGGCCCGATCATGATCCCGCCGCCGAACAGGGCCATCGCCTGGGCGTGCCGTTCGGGCGGGTTGATGTCGAACATCGTTGCCTGCGCCAACGGCACCAGAAAGGCACCGGTAATGCCCTGGAGGATCCGATAGGCGACCATCTCGGGCAGTGAGGTGGCGATGGCGCACAGCAGGCTGGCGGCGGTGAAACCGACCACCGCCCATAGCATCAACCGCCGCCGCCCGACCCGCTCGGCCAGCCAGCCGGCGATCGGAATGGCGATCGCGGAAGCGACGATATAGCTGGTCAGCACCCAGTTGATGCTTTCCTGCGTCGCGCCCAGGCTCGCCTGCATATGGGGCAGCGCGACATTGGCGATGGTCGTATCCAGCACCTGCATCAGAACCGCCAGCATGATCGCGAGCGTGACGAGGAAATGCTGCGCCTTGGGCAGCGGGGTGGCGGCGTCAGTCATGCGCGTTGCCAGGCCCCTCGCCCTCACTCGGCCACATCGACCGTCACCGTCGCGCTCAGTCCCGCGATCATCGCGCGTTCGGGGGCGCGGTCGAGCGTAATCCGCACGGGCACGCGCTGCGTTACCTTGACCCAATTGCCATTGGCATTTTGCGCCGGGAGAATGGCGAATTGCGCGCCGGTTCCCGCACCGATGCTGGTGACGCGGCCCCTGAGCGCCGTGCCGGGGAAAGCATCGATTTCGACCTCGACCCGTTGGCCGACGGACATTCGGGCCAGATCGCCTTCCTTGAAATTGGCTTCGATCCACGGTGCGCCGCCGCCGACCAGGCTGAGCAGGCCGATCCCCGGCACCGCCTGCTGGCCCGGCAGCAATCGCGCGAGGTTTGCGATCGTCCCGGCGGCCGGCGCGCGGACCTGCGCTCGGTCGAGGTCGAGCCGGGCTTTGGCAATGGCGGCACGCGCGGCTGCCTCGCCCGGCTGCTCGCCCGACGGCGCGATCGCCGCCGCCGCCGTGTTCGAGCGGGCGCGGGCATCGGCCAGCGCGGTCTCGGCCTGGCGCA
>JANPKL010000263.1:0-25229 GCA_031425975.1 Sphingomonas sp. | reverse complement strand
GAGGCGGTCGCTGGCAAGATTGCCGACATGAGGGCGCGGCGGGACGTCGCGGGCGGACCGCCGATGGCGTTCGGCATGGCGGCGTTCGCGATCGTTCGCGACAGCGAGGCGGAGGCGCGCGCCGAACTGGCCCGGATCACCGCCATGCCGGACAGCCCGCCGCCCGGCTTCGACAATTTCGAGCAATGGCTGTCGGGGACCCAGCTCGAGCGGGAGTTGAAGTTGCAGGAATATAGCGTGTCAAATCGCGGCCTGAGGCCCGATCTGGTGGGGACACCCGCGCAGGTGGCGGGAAAGATACGGGATTATGAAGCGGTCGGGCTCGATCTGCTGCTGCTCCAGATGAGCCCGCAGGCGAACGAAATGGACCGGTTTGCGGAGCAGGTGATGGGGCCGATGCGGTCAGGCCGACTGTGACTGGTGACCCGAAAGGATACAGTCTTTCGGCTTAACCAATTTTGCGAGGGAGCGGGACCTTTTCAGCGGCGTTGGGGAAGCGCATAAACCTTTTCGTAACCATTCCCCGACGCGAGATTCCGGCATTGAGCGCTCCGTTCCGATTTCCCAAATTCTTCGTCACATCGCCCTCGCCTTGTCCCTATCTGCCGGGCAAGATTGAGCGGAAGGTGTTCACGGAGCTGTCGGGCACCCACGCCGGAGAATTGAACGAGGCGCTCGGCCGGATCGGGTTCCGGCGCTCGCAGTCGGTCGCCTATCGGCCGAGCTGCGTCGACTGCCAGGCCTGCGTGTCGGTGCGGGTCGCGGCGCATGAATTCACGCCCAGCGCGACCCAGCGCAAGCTGATCCGCCGCCACGCCGACCTCGAAGTTACGGCGTGCAAGCCCTGGACCACCGAAGAGCAGTTCGAATTGCTCCGCCGCTATCTCGCCATGCGCCACCCGGGCGGGGGCATGGCGGAAATGGACGAGAACGACTTTGCCGACATGGTCGAGCAGACGCCAGTGCGAAGCTACGTCGTCGAATATCGCGAACCCTCGGTCGACGGGCGGCCGGGACGGCTGATCGGCGCCTGCCTGAGCGACCAGCAGAGCGACGGGCTGAGCATGATCTACAGCTTCTACGACCCGATGCTGACCGACCGGAAGGGACTGGGCACCTTCATCATTCTCGACCACATCCTGCGCGCGAGCCGCGCCGGGCTGCCTTATGTCTATCTCGGCTATTGGGTCGAAGGGTCGGATCGCATGGCCTATAAGGCGACGTTCCGCCCGATCGAGAAGCTCAGCCGCGAAGGCTGGAAGCGGTTCGAGCCGGGCGTGGCGCCGAGTGCCGGCAAGGTGCGGACCCCGGGGCTCAACAAGCTTTAGACTAAGGCCCCGGCTTGACGATCCTCTCGATCAAGAACGCGATACCCGGAACCGCAGGAGTCGAGAAGAACATCGCGAAAATGGCCGACCATCCCAGCCCCTCGTCCCAATCGCTGGTTTGCGAGATCCCCCATGCGACCAGCAGCGAAATCCAGGCACCGAATGCGAGGACGATCACCAACGGGTCACGCGTAACGAGAAACATGGTGACTGCAAGCGGAGCCCAGAGGTAAAAGACGCTGAGACCGGCCGCTATCTTTGCCGCTTCCGCGAAAGTCGAGGGCGCCTCCTTCAAGGTCAGGCGACCGCGGCCTGCTCTACCCCCAGCTCGACCTCGCCCGCGTCGCGCAGGACGTAGCCGCGGCCCCAGACGGTCTCGATGTAATTGTCGCCGCCGCAGGCCAGGCTGAGCTTCTTGCGCAACTTGCAGATGAACACGTCGATGATCTTGAGTTCGGGCTCGTCCATCCCGCCGTAGAGATGGTTTAGGAACATTTCCTTGGTCAGCGTGGTGCCCTTGCGGAGCGACAAGAGCTCCAGCATCGCATATTCCTTGCCGGTCAGATGCACGCGCGCGCCGTCGACCTCGACCGTCTTGGCGTCGAGATTGACCGCCAGCTTGCCGGTGCGGATGACCGACTGGCTGTGGCCCTTCGAACGGCGGACGATGGCGTGGATGCGCGCGACCAGCTCGTCGCGGTGGAAGGGCTTGGTGACATAATCATCGGCGCCGAAGCCCAGCGCCCGGACCTTCGAATCCATCTCGCCGATGCCCGACAGGATCAGCACCGGGGTCGCGACCTTGGCGGTGCGGAGCTTCTTGAGGACGTCATAGCCGTGCATGTCGGGGAGGTTCAGGTCGAGGAGGATGATGTCGTAATCGTAGAGCTTGCCGAGATCGAGGCCCTCTTCGCCAAGATCGGTGGTGTAGACATTGAACCCTTCGGTTCCGAGCATCAGCTCGATCGACTTGGCGGTGGTCGGCTCGTCCTCGATCAGCAAAACGCGCATATTCTATCCCCCGTTCGAGGGCCGTTTCGCGCCAGACGCTACGTCGGCTTAACGGCCCTGAAGGTCAAGTTAACCATTCGCCGTGTCGCCTGAAAAGGTTAACATGGTCTAAATAGCTGGATTCGGATGGAATCGTTGCCCGATTGCATCAGTGCGCCAAAGTGGCCGGGGGAGCAGCAATCGGCTAGAGCCGCGCGATGATCCTCACCGACCACATCTTGTTTATCGATGCCGAGGCCTTGGTCCTCGACAAGCCGGCGGGGCTTCCGGTCGATACGCCCAAGCGCGGCGGGGATAGCGTCGAACGGCGGCTGGACGAGCTGAAATGTGGGTTCAAGCGGCCACCTACGGCGATGCATCGGCTGGACCAGGACACCTCTGGTTGCCTGTTGTTCGCCCGCCACCCGAGCGCGCGGGCCAAGTTCCAGCAGGCGTTCGAATCCGGTTCGGTGCAGAAAACCTATCTGGCCGTCGTCGCTGGGGTGCTGGAGGCGGACGAGGGCGAGATCGACCTGCCGCTCCTCAAGAAGAGTAGCGCGGAAGCCGGCTGGCGGATGGTCGGCGATGCCGCCGGGCAGCGCGCGGTGACGCGCTGGCGGCGGGTGGCGGAGCGCGACGGGCGGACATTGGTGGAGTTTCGGCCGGTGACGGGGCGGACTCACCAAATCAGGGTTCATGCGCGCGAGGGCTTAAGTGCGGGGATCGTCGGCGACCGGGTCTATGGGTTGCCGGGCGGGCCAATGTTGCTCCACGCGACGCGGCTGGTGGTGCCCCGGAGTGGGCGCGCGGCAGTCGATATAGAGTCGCGGCTGCCCGAATATTGGGGCGAATGGCGGGAGTTCGGGCCGCAGCGGGTGAGTGCGCTGGAGGCTTTGACGCCTGAGGTCCCGGTCACCTCGACCGAGCTCGGGACAGGCTCCGCGGGGATGACGCTTGTGGCTGGGGACGATGAAGCCTGAGGAGGTTTACCTGCCCGAGTCGGCGCTGAGCGAGACCTTTCTCGCGAGCACGGGGCCGGGCGGGCAGAACGTCAACAAGGTGGCGACGGCGTGCCAGCTGCGCTGCGACGTCTTCGCCCTAGGGCTGCCGCTGCATGCGTGGGAGAAACTGAAGATCCTGGCGGGAAGCAAGCTGACCCAAGGCGGCGAACTGATCATCACCGCACGCACGCATCGCAGCCAAGAGGCCAATCGCGAAGAAGCCCGCGAACGGCTGCGCGGCCTGATCGCGCAGGCCTACCAGCGCGATGCCCGCCGCCGCCCGACCAAGCCGAGCCGCTCGGCCAAGGCCAAGCGCGTCGACAGCAAGAAAGGTCGTGGCGCGGTCAAGGCGATGCGGGGGAAGGTGTCGGTGGAATGACCTTGCCCGGCGGCACGGTGCACGACCTGCCCGACGACCTTGAGGCGGCGTTGCGGGCGGCGCCGGGGGCGCTGTCCACCTGGGAGGCGATCACGCCGCTCGCTCGGAACGAGTGGATCTGCTGGGCGACGGTCTCGCCGAAGAAGGCGGAGACGCGGGTCAAGCGCGTCGCCTGGGGGATCGAGAGTTTGGGCGAGGGGAAACGGCGGCCGTGTTGCTGGCCGGGGTGTCCGCACAGGACTCGGGATGGGGGGAAGGGGTAAATGGCCCCTCCACCACTCACCTTCGCTGAGCTTTCCCCCTCCCCGTTGCTTCGTAACGGGGAGGCTCCGCTTCAGGCCGCCCGTGCCTCGCGGAAGCTGACGAGGCGTCGCGCCTGTTCGTCCCACAGAGCGAGGCGGATGGTGCGGAAGCTTTCGCGCAGCGTGAGGCGGCTGATGCGGGCGAGGACGGGGACTTCGCGCATCGTCTCGGGCAGGCGGTAAAACGGAATGCGGCTGGCGAGGTGGTGGATGTGGTGCATCCCGATATTCGCGCTGAACCAGCGGATGACGGTCGGCAGGACGTAATAGCTGCTGCCGTGGAGCGCCGCTTCGTGGAACGACCAATCATCCTTGGTTGCCCAGTGCGCGCCCTCGAACTGATGTTGCACGTAGAAGAACCAGACGCCGAGCGAGGCGGCGACGAGCGTGGTCGGAAGGAAGATCATGAGGAAGTTCTGCCAGCCCATCGCCCAGATGAGAAGGCCGGCGAAGAGTGCGATGCCGGCGTTGGTGCCGAGAGTGCTCGCCCATGGTCGCCAGCCGCCGCGCATCATCCCGATTGGCAGGCGGTGGCGGAGGAGGAACATGTAGGCGGGGCCGATCCCGAACAGCACCACGGGGTGGCGATAGATGCGGTAGCGCAGGCGGCCGAGCCGCGAGAGCGCGCGATATTCGGCCACTGTGAGCGTGTCGATGTCGCCGACCCCGCGCAGTTCCAAATTGCCGGTGGTGGCATGATGCGCGGCGTGGCTGCGCTTCCAATAATCATAAGGAGTCAGGGTAAAAATGCCGAGGAAGCGGCCGAGCCAGTCGTTGCCCGACTGACTGCGAAGGAAGGCGCCGTGGCCGCAATCATGCTGGATCAGGAACAGCCGGAGCAGGAAGCCGCCGGCGGGGATGGTGAGGACGAGCCCGACGATAAAGCCGTAATATAGGCTCGCCCAGGTCGCCGCCCAGAGCAGGGCGAAGGGCAGGGCGGTGACGGCGAGTTCGAACCAGCTGCGCGCGGGACGCGGTTGGCGATAGGGCGAGATCTCCTTGAGGAGGGCGCGGGCGTCGATCTCGAGGGGGTCGGTGAGGGGTGCGTGCAACTGGGGTCATCCTGTCCGCGCTTGGAACCGGCGCGGCATACGGCCTTTGTGTTCAATGCGTTGAGCGGAGGAAAGTTCGCTGTCTCTCCACTATATCGCGCCCCTTAACCTTGTGTGACAGCGCGCGTCCAGAGGGTCCAAAGTGGGGGGTGCTTGCGCCGACGTTGGTGGATCGGCAGAGGCTAAGTCATGCGGATTGCGCTCTATCAGCCCGAAATTGCCGGAAATGTGGGGGCGGTGATGCGGATCGGGGCGTGCCTGGGGGTAGCGGTCGACCTGATCGAGCCGCTGGGTTTTGCGTGGGACGATGCGCGGGTGCGGCGGGCGGCGATGGATTATATCGATCATGTGGAATTGGCGCGGCACGCGGGGTTCGCGGCGTTCCGGGAATCGGTCGGGGCTGCGCGGCTGGTGCTGCTGACCACCAAGGCGAGCGGGTCGGTCTATGACTTCGCCTTTGCGAGCGGCGACGTGCTGCTGTTAGGCCAGGAAAGCGCGGGCGTGCCCGAGGCGGTGGCGTTGGCGTGCGCGGCGCGGGTGCGGATCCCGATGACGGCGGGGGTGCGCTCGATGAACCTGGCGAGCTCCGCGGCGCTGGTCGCGGGTGAGGCCCTGCGACAGGTGGGCGGGCTGCCGGGAAGCGCCCGGGCTTGACCCCGGGGCAGCGCAGGCGAAGAAGTCGGCCATGATCCTGTCGCTGCTTCTCGCCGCCGCTGCCGCCGAGCCGGCCTTGCCTGTCCGGGCGCCGACCAGCAGCGACGAGGAGGTGTGGCAGGCGGCCTCGCGTATCGACCGGATCGCGGTGTATCAAACCTATCTGATCCGCTTTCCTCGAGGGCTGCAGGCGGGTGCGGCGGAGGCGCGCATCATGGCGCTGGGAGGGACTCGGCTGGAGGCGCTCATTCCGTCGCTGGCAGGGCCGCCGCCAAGCCGCCCCGCGCCGGGATCGGTGAAGCTCGATGCCTGCACGCGGGCGCTGCTGCAGCAGCTTGCGCCGGGCAAGCGGGAGGCCGCCGACATCGCCGAATTCCGGGCGCTTCGACGGGGCAATCGGCTCGACATGTTACGGCAATTCGTCGCCGGGCGAAGGACCAGCGACTGCTGGATAAACGCCTCGCGCCTGCTCGACAAGCGGCTGTCGGACGGAGGAGCGGTTCGTCCGGTGGCGGGCTTTGGGCCGTTTCACGCGCAGAGATTGTCGGGCTGGCGGCTCGCCTACAGCGACTATCCGAGTAGCGCGCTACGGGCCAACGAGCAGGGCAATGTGGTCGCGCAATGGGATGTGGCGGCGGACGGCGCGGTCGAGGATTGCCGAGTCGTCCGGTCGAGCGGGTCGGCCACGCTCGACACAGAGACGTGCCTCCAGATCACGCGCCGGCTGCGCTACGACCCCGCGCGCGATGCGGCCGGAGTGCCGCTTCGCTCAACCGATGCGATGGTGATCGGCTGGCGGATCGGGGGCTGATCAGTCGCCGCTGATCTTCGGCCGACCGACATCGCCCTGCCCCACGGTCCGCCCGGCCATTTCGAGCATACGTTCGAGCGGCACGCGGGCTTTGGCCATGACGTCGGCGCTGAGCTCGATACGGGGGGTGAGGTCGCGCAGGGACACGTAGAGTTTCTCGAGCGTGTTCAGCGCCATGTACGGGCACATGTTGCAGTTGCAATTGCCGTCGCCGCCCGGGACCCCGATGAACTTCTTGTCCGGCGCGGCCTTTTCCATCTGGTGGATGATATGCGGCTCGGTCGCGACCAGGATGGTCTGCGCCGGGCTCGAGGTGGCAAATTCCAGGATCGAGCGGGTGCTGCCGACGTGATCGGCATGGTCGATGATGTGCGGCGGGCATTCGGGATGGGCCGCGACCGGGGCGCCGGGATGCTCGGCCTTGAGCTTGAGCAATTCGGTCTCGCTAAAGGCCTGGTGGACGATGCAGATGCCGGGCCACAGCAGCATGTCGCGGCCGGTGCGGCGGGCGAGATAGCCGCCGAGGTGGCGATCGGGACCGAAGATGATTTTCTGGTCGAGCGGAATCTGGCTGAGGATGATGTCCGCGCTGCTGCTCGTGACGATGATGTCGCTGAGTGCCTTCACCTCGGCCGAGCAGTTGATGTAGGTCAGCGCGATATGGTCCGGGTGGGCGGCGCGGAAGGCGGCGAACTGGTCAGGCGGGCAGCTGTCCTCGAGGGAGCAGCCGGCATCCATGTCGGGCAGGATGACGGTTTTGTCAGGGCTGAGGATCTTAGCGGTTTCGGCCATGAAGCGGACGCCGCAGAAGGCGATGACGTCAGCGTCGGTGGCGGCAGCCTTGCGCGACAGGTCGAGACTGTCGCCGACGAAATCGGCGAGGTCCTGAAGCTCGGGCTTTTGATAGTAATGCGCCAGGATGACGGCGTTGCGTTCTTGCTTGAGGCGCTTGATCTCGGACAGGAGGTCGAGGCCGGCGAGGCTGGTGAGGGCGTTCATCCGGCCGAGATAGGCCCGGCCTCAGGGCGCGGCAATGCCCGCGGCGAGGCCCTGCCAGGCGGGCATGCGGTGGAGCAGCTCCAGCATCAGGTGATTGACCACCAGCGCAAGCGCGATGACGAGCGTCGCGGGATGGAGTCGGCTGAAAACCTTGCGGTCATGGCGCGCGAGGAGCCCGACCAGCAGCAGCTGAAGGCCGAGGATGATGAGCTCGCCCAGGCTCTGCCCGGTCAGCGGAAGCGGGACGACGCGGCCAAAGGCGGGCTCGGCGATCATCAGGCCCGAGCCGATCATCAGGCGGCGGTGCCACTGTACCTGGCGGCGCTTGACGATCGCGAGCGTGACCACGGCGGCGAAGGACAACACGCCAACCGTGGTCAGCGCGAGGAAGAAGCTGTCGGTGAAGAAGGGGGGCACGCGACCACTGTCGACCGCATTGATGCCGGTGGCGGCGCCGGTGAGCATCGCGGCGAGCGCGACCAGCAGCGACAGCCAGCCGGTGCGGCGGTGGACGGCGACCTGGCCGGCGGAAATGAGGCTGCTTTGCAGGATGTACATGCCGAGCCAGGCGAGCATCAGCGCCGCATGGGCATGGACCAGCAGGGGCGCAGGGGCGGGATTACCGAGACCGCTGAGCGCGAAGCCGCCGAATGCGAGCACGATGAACAGGCTGAGCAGGATTGCGAAGCGCGTGTAAAAACCCTGGTCGGCCATGTAGCCGCGGCCGAGCGGTGCGCCGGTGCTGGCGTTCGTCGCCATGATGTCATTCCCCCTGAAGCGCCGCCTTTCCCCGCGGCTGGTCAGGATTGATCCATAGCAACCAAACGCAAAGCTGTCACGGGTTGGCGCGCTCGGCGAGCACCTGTTCGAGGCTTGCGCTGACGTCCCAGCGTTCGGCATTGCGCGTCCCCGAGGCAGGGGTGACGACGCGCACGGTGACGGGGCCGAGGCCGGCGGCGTCGAGCGGGCTTGCGGCGAGACGGGCCACGAGGGTTTCGGCATTGGCCTGCGCTTTGGCGAGGTTGGCGGGCTCCTCGGCGATCTTGCGCGCTTCGGCGGCGGCGAGCGCGGCGGCGCGGCGCTGGAGGTTGGTCGAGGCCCCGCGAGTGACGAAAATGCCTTGCGTCCCCGCGACCGCGCGGCGGCTTTCGTCGATGTTCGGCGCCTCGGGCGCGACCAAAGGGACGCGGATGACAAGGGTGCGGGCCTTGGGCTCCCACCGATAATCGTCGGCGCCGAGGTCTTTGAGGTCGAGCACGTAGCCGACGCTGTAGGGAACGGTGGCCTTTTGGGCGGAGCGGAGGATCGGCAGGGCGCCCGGATCGACGCTGGTGACGTCGAGCGTGCCCGTGACCTCACCGACCTTAAGCGCGGCCTTGCTGGCAAAGGTGGCGGAGAGGACCCGCACGATGCCCTGAGCCTGCGCCAGTTCCTCGCGGTCGCGGCGCTCGGCGGCACGATGCGCCTGCCACCAGCCGAAGCCGACGAGGAGGAGCGCGGCGACGAGCAGCAGCGGCCAGTGGCGTTTCAAACCGTCCATCGTCCCTCAACGCAGGTCGCGGCTCCGCGCTCCGCAAGCGTGATGAGATGGGCCAGCGCGGTGGCCCGGGCGGCGGGGATAAGGCGCGCATCGAGCGCGGGATAGGCGCGGCTCGTGAGGTCCTCGAGGGTGGCGGGGGCCTCGGCGAGCAGACGGAGCAACTGGCGCTCGCGCTGGACGCGGTGGGTGAGGAGGCCGCGGAGCAGGCGCTGGGGGTCGGCGATCGGCTCGCCGTGCGCGGGGTGGTATCTGGTCTCGGGGCGCTGCTGGAGCTTGGCCAGGCTGGTGAGATACGCGCCCATGTGGCCGTCGGGCGGGATGACGACGGTGGTCGACCAGCCCATCACATGGTCGCCGCTGAACAGGCGTTCGCCGGTCGCGAAGCAGAGGTGGTTGGAGGTGTGGCCGGGGGTATGGACGACCTCGATCTCGGCGCCCCCCAGGCTGAATCTCTCGCCGTCGGTGAGGATGCGGTCAGGGGCGTAGGTCGGGTCGAAGCCAGCTTCCTGCTCGCCAGGGATGACGAGGGGCTCGCAGCCCCACACGGGGGCGCCGGTCATGGCCGACAACGGCGCGGCGGCGGGGCTGTGGTCGCGGTGGGTGTGGGTGATGAGGATCGCCTCGACGCTGCGACCCGCGATCGCCGCGGACAGCGCCTGAAGATGCCTCGGGTCGTCGGGGCCGGGGTCGATCACGACCAGCGTCTCCTCGCCCAGCAAATGCACCCAGGTGCCATCGCCGGTAAAGGGCGACGGATTGGGCGCGAGCAACCGGGCGAGGCCGGGGCCGAGCGGCATGATCTGGCCGGGGGTTGCCATAGCGGCGCTTCAGCCGGTCAGCGCGAACGCGGCGGGGGCCTTGCCAAGCGCCGCTGCGCGGCGAGCCAGGGCCTTGGGGACGATGGTGCCGAGCAGCTGGTCCATACTGTGCTCCCAGCTATACTCCGCCGAGACGTGCGCGCGCGCCTTTTCCCCCATCGCACGGAAGTCCTGGCCGAGGACGGCTGCGATATTGGCCGCCATCGCCGCACTGTCGCCGACCGGGCCGAGCGCGCCCATGCCGGTCAGCACGCGCTCGGGCATCGCACCGCCCTCGACCCCGACCACCGCGAGGCCTGACGCCTGCGCTTCGACCACCGAAATGCCGAAGGTCTCGTTGGGCATGGCCGAGACATAGAGGTCGGCGCTGGCGAGCCAGCGGGCGAGCGCCTCACGGTCGGTGACGAAGCCGGGCGTGATGATGCGTGGATCGCCGAGCGCTTCGAACTGGTCCTTCTGCGGGCCTTGGCCGAGCAGGACGAGCTTCGCGCCGAGGCGTTCGGGCAGCTGCCGGAATGCATCAACGACGATGTCGGGGCGTTTCTCGACGTCGAGCCGGCCGACGTAGATGAGCAGGGGCTGGTCGTCGGCCAGGCCGAGTTCGCGGCGCAGTGCCGGATCGCGGCGTTCGGGACCGAAATCGCCCAATTCCACGCCGAGCGGAAGCATTTGCACGTCCTCGACGCCGAGGCTGCGCAGCAATTGCGCGCCGCCCTGCTCGGACAACGCATAGACGGCGTCGAACCGGCGATAGAGCCGACGGCAATAATCGTAGCAGAAGCGCCCGACCCGGTCGGCGAGGCCGGTGCCGATAACCCTGGAGAAGGGTCGCGCGACATAGACCGTCGGGAAGTCGGTCATGTAGCCCGCGATCAGCGCGGTGTCGGGATAGGCGCCGCGATGTTTCAGCGCGGCCCAGGGAAGGTTGTAGGCGTCCTGGCATTCGACCACTTGCGGCTGGTAGCGGGCCAGCGCCTGGCGCACCGAGCGGCTGCGCAGGAGCAGTCGGTAATTGGGGCTGAAGGGCACATGCGGGCTCCGCAGCCAGACGGTGATCGCACGGCCGCCCTCGCTTTCCTCGACAACGTCATGCTCGCCGGGCAGGATCATCAGGTGGCGATGGGGCGTGTGGGCGAGGATGTGCGCGCGCTTGTGGCGCAAATAGGTGCCGACCCCGCCGCCGACCGCCGACCAGCTTTGCGTCAGGTCGCACAGCAGCAGGCCGCCGCCGGCTGTGTCGTCAGGCCGCTCGAGATTCACAAGGCCACCGCGACGAGTGTCGGAAAAGCTGACACTTCGGCGAGATGCCGATCGGTGCGATTATCAGAAAACGTTAGAAAACTAATGTCGGCTAAAAAGTGGCACGGGCGCTGCATCAATGAAGCTGTCCACTTTGGTTCCACGCCAAACAGGAGGGCGGTGAAGCAGTATCTGGTCCCGCTTCGCCGCCCTTTCTCGTTTTGAACTTCGGTGGCGTCAGCCAAGGATAGTCACCGCGAAGCCGATTCCAAGTGACACGCCGATCAAGATCGCAATCACCGTTGATCGGCGGGACCAGCCGGTCGCTCCGTCGACGAAACCCGCACGGAATTGCCGCCAGACCGACGAATGCTCACTCACGTCATTCTCCCGAGGTTAGGCCGTGGTTGGCTCGATTAGTGACTTGAGCTCGCCGCTTTCGAACATCTCCATCATGATGTCCGAACCACCGACGAATTCGCCCTTCACGTAGAGCTGGGGGATGGTCGGCCAGTCGCTGTAGGCCTTGATGCCCTGGCGGATATCTTGGTCGGCAAGCACATCGACGGTTTCGTAGTTCGCACCGACATGGTCGAGGATCTGGATCGCGCGGCTGGAGAAACCGCATTGCGGGAAGAGCGCGGTGCCCTTCATGAAGAGAACCACGTCGTTTGACTTGACGAGCGTATCGATCTTGTCGTGGGCGGGGGTAATTTCGGTCATGGAATTCTACTCCTGGGGCGCTGCGGTGGTCAGCTGCAGGGCGTGCAATTCGCCGCCCATGCGCGTGCCCAACGCACGATAAACGAGCTGATGCTGGCGGACCCGCGGCAGGCCGGCAAAGGCGGCGCTGGTCACGGTCGCGGCATAATGATCGCCATCGCCGCGCAGGTCGTCGATCCGGATCTGAGCATCGGGAAGGGCAGCGCGGATCAGCGCCTCGATCTCGGCGGCGGCCATCGGCATGGGGGTCAGCCCTGCGCTTCGAGCAATTGGCGACGGGCCTCGATCATGCGATCGGCCATGGCGGCGCGGATTTCGGCCTCGTCGGTCTCGACCCCAGCCGAAGTCAGGTCGCCGAGCAGTTTGCGAATGACGTCCTCGTCGCCATTGTCCTCGAACTCGGCGCGGACGACGTCCTTGGCATAGGCTTCGGCCTCGACCGCCGAGAGCTTCATCCGCTCGGCCGCCCAATGGCCGAGCAGCTTGTTGCGCCGTGCCATGACCCGGAATTTCATTTCCTCGTCATGAGCGAACTTGGCCTCGAACGCGCGTTCGCGATCGTCGAAAGTGGTCACTGGATGCTCCCGCGAGATGGTCAGGGCGGGAGATAGGCTCGGGCGGGGCGGGTGGCAATGCGGAGGCTCTTGTTGTCCGCGTAAACACGGGAGCCCAGGGCCTTCATTCAAGGGGTGAAGAAGGCACTGGGCCCCTGCGTTCGCAGGAGAACGGCTACGGCATGACCACGGTGTCGATGACGTGGATCACGCCGTTGCTCGCCTTGACGTCGGTCGCGGTCACGCGGCTGCGGCCGCCCTTGGCGTCGGTCAGGACGACGGTCGAACCGTGCAGTCGGGCGCGCAGCTTGCCGCCCTGGACGGTGGTGAGCGTGGTCGAACCGCCGCCGCGGCGAATGGCCTGCACGAGGCGCGCGGCGGGATAGCGGCCGGCGACCACGTGATAGGTCAGGATCGAGGTCAGCGTGCCCTTGTTGGCGGGCTGGACGAGGGTCTCGACGGTCCCGGCGGGCAGCTTGCCGAAGGCGGCATTGGTCGGCGCGAAAACGGTGAACGGGCCGGGGCCGCTCAGCGTCGCGGCCAGGTCGGCGGCTGTGACAGCGGCGACCAGCGTCGAGAAGTCGGGATTGCCGACGGCGACATCGACGATCGTGCCGGTCGACTGCGACGCCTGGCGCTTGTGCGGGTGGGCGGCGGCGGGAACGGTGCCAAGCGCGGCGAGACTGGCGGCGGCGGCGAGGAGGAGGATGCGCATCGAGGGTGACTCCGGTGCAAAGGCGGACGCTCGGCGGGGGTGCCGTCGTCGCTCTGTGAAGTCGTGGCGGGGACGCAGGCTTATCAGCTGGCCTTTAGACGGTGCGCGCCTTGCCAAGGCCGCGCGCGAAGCCCAGTATTCTGCCAAACATGCCGCGGGGGCGGCGGGCAAAGGGAAGCAGCATGGACGACACGGCCTCGGTCGGACGGATCACCGAATACGATCGCATCGCCTCGCTCGACATCTTGCGCGGGGTCGCCATCCTGTTCATCCTTTTCCTCAACATCCCCCATGTCGGCGGCTTCGTGGGTTTCCCGACCTTCGAATTACGCGCGCCGTCGTGGGGAGCGGCCGATTTCTGGACGGTCCTGATCGTCAACAGCTTCCTGGATGGCACCCAGCGCGGCCTGCTCGAACTACTGTTCGGCGCGGGCATATTGATCATGGCGCGCAAGGCGATGACCCCCGATGGTCCGGTCGAGATCGCGGACCTGCATTATCGGCGCAATCTGTGGCTGATCGTCTTTGGCCTGTTCAATGCCTTCGTGCTGGTTTGGGCGGGCGACATCCTGTTGCTTTATGGAATTGCCGCGATTTTCCTGTTCCCGTTTCGCCGGATGAACGTGCGCGGCCAGCTTGCCTTCGCGGCCCTGCTACTCGGCACGCTGCAGCTGATCTCGGTCATGGAGTATCGCGAAGCGGCGACCGAGCGCGCGCGGGTCGAGCAGGTAGCGCAGCGAATGGCTACAGGCGCCGCTGTCAGCGAGGCCGATCGCAACAAGGTCACGGAGCAACGCAAAAACGACCTGCGCCGCGCGCAGCCGCCATCGCAGAACGCTGAATCGGCGAAGAAGCTCGCCGCTGCTCAAGCGGCACGGAACGGCGGGCCGGTCGAATACTGGCGGGCAGCCCGCGACGGCTGGCTCCACATCATGGGTTACTTCTGGTGGATCCAGGCCGAGATCATGGCGACCATGCTGATCGGCATGGCGCTGTTCCAGCGGGGGGTCGTACAAGGCAAGGCGCGGGCGCGGACCTATTGGCTGATGCTGGTGGCGGGATACGGCATTGGCCTCGCACTGCGCGGCAGCCTGTGGCTCGAACGGCTCGAATTCCAGCCGGGCATGCACTGGCAACGGCAGTTCGACGATGTCTCGCGGCTGGCGGTCACGCTGGGGCACGTCGGGCTGATCCATCTACTGCTGCGCGCCAGTGTCGGACGGTGGCTGCTCAAGCCCTTTGCGGCGGCGGGCAAGATCCCGCTCACCGTCTATTTGTTCACCTCGTTCCTGATGGCCTGGGTAATCTTCGCGCCCTGGGGCTTCGCCATGTTCGGCAAGTGGAGCGCGTGGCAGTTGGCGTTGGTCGCGGCTATCGTCATCGCGCTCGAACTGGTCGCGGCCAACTTATGGGTGCGACGTTTTGCTAACGGGCCGATGGAATGGCTGTGGAAGAGCCTCGCCTATCAGCAGCGCCAGCCGTTTCGACGACGCGTAAACGCCGGTGGCGGCACGGCGCCGCTACCGTCGGAGTGAGGGCCTAAAGCTCGACCACCAGTTTGCCGATGACGGCGCGGGCGGCCATGGCGGCGATCGCCTCGCCGGCGCGCACGAGGGGGTAGGTGCCGCTGATCACTGGCGCGATCTTTCCCGCGTCCCACAAAGCGAACAGCTCCTCGACATGGGCCTGGTTGGCGGCCGGGTCGCGGGCGGCGAAGGCCCCCCAGAACACGCCGCGAACGTCGCAGCTCTTGAGCAGGGTGAGGTTGAGGGGCAGGCGCGGGATGCCGGCGGGGAAGCCGACGACGAGGTAGCGGCCTTCCCAGGCGATGGCGCGCAGCGCGGGCTCGCAATAATCGCCCCCGACGGGGTCGTAGATGACGTCCGCGCCCTTGGGGCCGACCGCGACCTTGAATT
Source organism: Sphingomonas sp. (assembly GCA_031425975.1). Classification (GTDB taxonomy): domain Bacteria; phylum Pseudomonadota; class Alphaproteobacteria; order Sphingomonadales; family Sphingomonadaceae; genus Sphingomicrobium. Next base: position 10,208 of record JANPKL010000263.1, on the reverse strand, counting down.
GCTCGCTGAGGGCTTTGGAGCCCTCCTTGTCGAACGGCCCGCGCGGATAGAGCAGGGTCGAGTCGGCGCCCGCTTTCGTCGCAGCGGCGGCTTTCTCCTCGCTGGAGACGGCGGCGATGACGCGTGCGCCGCGCGCCTTGCCGAGTTCGACCGCGGCCAGGCCGACCCCACCGGCTGCGCCAAGAACGAGCAGGGTCTCACCGGACTTCAGTTGCGCGCGGTCCCAAAGAGCGTGGATCGAGGTGGCGTAAGTCAGGAGGAGGGCGGCGCCGTCGGTGAAGCTGCGGCTGGCGGGCAGGCGGAAGGCGGCGGCGGCGGGGATGACGATCTCCTCGGCCAAGCCGCCGAAGCCGGGAACGGCGATCAGGCGGTCGCCGATGGCCCAGTCGGTGACGCCCTCACCGAGGCCGATGACCTCGCCCGCGATCTCGCCGCTGGGGGCGAAGGGACGCGGCGGGCGCATCTGATATTTGTCCTCGATGATGAGGACGTCGGGATAGTTGATCGCGGCGGCGCGGACACGGACGAGCAGTTGGCCCGGGCCGGGGGCGGACGAGGGGAGGTCGGTGAGCTGGAGCGTGTCGGGGCCGCCGGGGGCCGTGGATAGCAGTGCGCGCATGGGTCTTCTCCGTCATCCCGGGCTTGACCCGGGATCTGCCTGTTCTTGCTTGGTCTGTGGAAGGCAGGCGGACCCCGGGTCAAGCACGGGGTGACGACCGGTTGCGTCGCCGCTCACTGCCGCCGGCGAAAATCCTCGACTACTTGCGCGGCGGTCAGGCCGTCGAAGGTGGTGCGGCGCAGCGCCTCGGGGTCGGCGCTGCCGAAACGGCGGGTGGGGAGCGAAGCGAGCGCACGGTCGAAATCGAGTTTCTCGGCCTGCGGCAGGTCCTGGCGGGCCTGTTGCGTGGTCTGCGCGAAAGTCGCGGGCGAGCTGCCGTCGATGGTGACGGTCTCGGGGCCGGAGCAGGCGGAAAAGAGGAGGGTGAGGGTAAGAACCATGAAGTCACCCCGGCGAAGGCAGGGGTCCCATTGCCTCTTGCCCCGAGAAGGAAGAAGCGGGATCCCCGCCTTCGCGGGGATGACGTGCTTCATTCGTTCACCCCTCGAACGCCGCCGTGGTCTTCGCTCGCACCTCGTCCACGCTCACGCCGGGGGCGGTCTCCAGCAGCCTGAAGGGTGACGCATGGTCGTCCCGCGCGAACACCGCGAGGTCGGTGATGATCATGTCGACGCTGTTGCGCCCCGTCAGCGGCAGAGTGCATTCGGGAATGAACTTGGGGCTGCCGTCCTTGGCGTTATGCTCCATCACGACGATGATGCGCTTCACCCCGGCGACCAGGTCCATCGCCCCGCCCATGCCCTTGATCATCTTGCCCGGGATCATCCAGTTGGCGATGTCGCCGCCTTCGCTGACCTCCATCGCGCCCAATACGGTGAGGTCGATATGCCCGCCGCGGATCATCGCGAAGCTGTCGGCGCTGCTGAAATAGCTGCTGCTCGGAAGCTCCGAGATGGTCTGCTTGCCAGCGTTGATGAGGTCGGGGTCGACCTCGTCCTCATAGGGGAAGGGGCCGATCCCGAGCATGCCGTTCTCGGACTGGAGCGTGACCTCGAGCCCGTCGGGGATGTGATTGGCGACGAGCGTCGGGATGCCGATGCCCAGGTTGACTGTGAAGCCGTCGCGCAGCTCTTGGGCGGCGCGCGCCGCCATCTCGTCGCGGGTCCAGCCGTTCGCATTGCCATCGTGCGTCGTCATCATGCTGCCTCCCGCTGCCGGACGGTGCGAAACTCGATCTGCTTGTCGTAGGGAGCGCCCAGGATCAGACGTTTGACATAAACGCCGGGAAGATGGATGCAGTCGGGATCGAGCGAGCCTACGGGAACGATCTCCTCGACCTCGGCGACGCAGATCCGGCCGCAGGTGGCGGCGGGGGCGTTGAAGTTTCTAGCCGTCTTGCGGAAGACGAGGTTGCCGCTCTCGTCGGCTTTCCAGCCCTTGATGATCGCCAGATCGGCGCGGATGCCGCGCTCGAGGATGTAGTCCTCGCCGTTGAATTCCTTGTGTTCCTTGCCCTCGGCGACCTTCGTGCCCACGCCCGTCTTGGTATAGAAGCCCGGGATGCCCGCGCCGCCCGCCCGCATGCGCTCGGCGAGCGTCCCCTGCGGGCAGAATTCTACCTCGAGCTCGCCCGCCAGATATTGCCGCTCGAATTCCTTGTTCTCCCCGACGTAGCTGGAGATCATCCTGGCGACTTGGCGGGTGCGGAGCAGCTTGCCGAGACCCTGATTATCGATCCCGGCATTGTTGGAAGCGACGATGAGCCCGGTCACGCCCGAGGCGACGATGGCGTCGATCAGCCGCTCGGGAATGCCGCACAGGCCAAAGCCGCCGGCCGCGATAGTCATGCCGTCGTGGAGCAGGCCGTCGAGGGCACAAGCGGCGTCGGGGTGAATCTTGTTGGGCATGGCTGTCGGTTAGCGGCGGAGCGAGATCGCCACAAGCCGAGGCCGGGCAGGCAGGACCGACCGCCCGGCCTGGTGCGATCTACCTTACGCTTCAGGATTTGCCCGCCTGAGGACGGAGGAAAGCAGTGAAGCGGTTGGCAAGGCCTAGCCGGCGGCCGGGCAACGTCCGGCTGGCACGGACCGCGAGCCCGCCGATGAGGTCGTGCACCCGTCCGCCGCCAAGCAATGGCCAGCCAGTCTCGACAAGGTCGTGCGACGTCACTTCATAGCCCATGACGGCGCCGAAAAAGTGACGCTGGCTCGCCCAGCTGGTAAGCGTAAGGTGATAGGGCGGATGCGATCCTTCGCGGTCGCGCCCGACAAGCCGGCGGGCTTTCTTGACCGTGCTGGAGGCGAGGAAGACGAGGCTTGTCTGACGCTCAAGGGGGCCGCGGATCAAAAATTGGCCGGTGGGCGACAGCAAAGCCTCGAGCCGACGCAGGGTCGCGGCGGGATCGGGCAGATGCTCAAGTACGTCGGCGAGGTGGATGATGTCGAACCGGGCGCCCGAGCTTTCCACTTCCTCGATGGTGCTGACGGGAAGGTCCGTCCTGGCGGCGGCACTGTCGATCGCGCCGCAATTCTGTTCGACGCCGTGACTGGCATAGCCTGCGTCGGCGGCGAGGCGGAGGAAGACCCCGGCTCCGCAGCCGAAGTCGAGCAGGCTGCGCGGTGGCGGCGCCTGCCGGCACAGGGTCGCGATCGTGTGCCTGAGCTCGGGCCCGATCTCCTCCCCGGCATAATGAATATCGTGATAGACGGCCGGGTCGTACATCCGTGCGAGATCACCCGCATCGGGGAGCGGTGTGACGAACGCGCTGCCGCATGCGCCGCAGCCGACATAGTCGAAGCGTCGCCCGTTCCATTGCGTGGAGAAGGGAAAGGCCGGGCCGTCGGGAGATCCGCCGCACAAGGGGCAGCGGACCTCATGTAAGGCGGGCGGGCGGGCTTGCGACGCGGCCGCTTCCTGATTCATCGGATGGCTAGCGCAGCTTCGCCAGCACGCCCTGCAGCTGCATCGCGTTCGACATGTCGCCCTCGACCTTCAACTTGCCGGTCATGAAGGCGGTCATTCCGTCCAATTGGCCGGCGGTCATTGCCTGCCAGTCTTCCCAGGTCACCTTGAGGGTGGTGTCGGCGTCGCCGTCGTCCTCGGTCACCTGATTGGCCTGGCCGTCGAGCATGATCGCGCCATGCTCCTCGCCGAAGTGCAGCTTGACCCTTTTGCCGGGGACGAAGGCCTGCGCCTCCTGCATCTTGGCGACCAGTTCCTGCTTGCTCATGGGATGTCCTTTCGAAGTGGTGGTTCGTTCCAACGGGTAGCGAGGGGCCCGCTCGCCCGTCAATGCATGGGCCAGTCAATCCATGTGCTTGAGGCCGACGCGCAGATAATCCCAGCCGGTGATCCCGGTGAGGATCCCGGCGGCCCACAGGCAGACGAGCCCGGTGGCGTGGACCCACTCGGCCTGGGGGACCGCGCCGGCCAGGATCAGTGCGCCGAGCGAAACCAGCTGGAAGGTGGTCTTCCACTTGGCGAGCTTCGAAACCGGCATCGAGACGTGTAGCGGCGCAAGAAATTCGCGCAGGCCCGAGACGATGATCTCGCGCAGCAGGATGACGAGGGCGGGGACGATGTGGATGTTGTGGATGATCGGCTGGGCCCCGTCCTGGCGGCTCGAGACCAGGATCATGATCACCGCGGCGACCATGATTTTGTCGGCGATCGGGTCGAGGAACTGGCCCAGCCGGCTGATCTGGCCATTGGCGCGGGCGAGGTAGCCGTCGAAATAATCGGTGAAGCCGACCACGCAATAGAGGACGAAAGTGAGGAGATAATCGAGCGGGGTCGGAGTCCACAGCAGATAGACCAGAATCGGCACCGCGAAGATGCGCGACAGCGTGAGGAGGTTGGGCAGCGACAGCATGGCTCGATCCCTGTCTAGGCGAGCCGGCGCGCTTTGCCAAAGGCTTGCGGTTGGCGCGGGCGCCGGGGACGGCTAAGCCGCTGGCCCCGGCCACGAAACGCAGGCGTAAATCTTTGATCCAGAATGTCGGCCACCTGCTCAAGACACGGCGTTTCCTGCCGATCTTCGTCACCCAATTCCTCGGCGCCTTCAACGACAATCTGTTCCGCACCGCGATGGTGATGCTGGTGATCTACGGCATCTTCCGCTCGGCCGAGCAGGAAGCGACCTTCTCGGCGGTCGCGGGCGGGTTGTTCATCCTGCCCTTCTTCCTGCTGTCGGCACTGTCGGGGCAACTGGCCGACGCCACCGACAAAGCGAAGATCGTCCGAATGGTGAAGACCGCCGAAATCCTGATCATGGTGTTCGGCGCGGTCGGGCTGCTGCTCCAGAACATCCCGTTGCTGCTGGTCGCGCTGGCCGCGATGGGCGTTCACTCGACCTTTTTCGGGCCGATCAAATACGCGATCCTGCCGCAGCATCTGGAGAACGACGAGGTGCTCGGCGGGACCGGGCTGGTCGAGGCGGGGACCTATATCGCGATCCTCGGCGGGACGATCCTCGGCGGGCTGCTGGTCGTCCAGGATGCGGGCGGGCGTTACCATGCCGAATGGGCGGCGCTGGCCGTGCTGGCGGTGGCGGTTGCAGGGCGGATCGCCGGTCAGTTCGTGCCGCCCGCGCCGCCGGTGGTCGACGAGGGCCACGCCTCAAACGATCCGGATTTTCCGCCAGCCAAGGTCGACTGGCACATCCTGCGCGCGAGCATCACGCTGGTGCGCGCGACGATGCACGTCCCGCGCCTGTTCCTGGCGATCCTCGCGATCAGTTTTTTCTGGGCGATGGGCGCGGTGCTGGCGGCTCAGTTCCCGCCGCTGGTGAAAAATGTGTTCGGCGGTGACCAGAGTGTCGCGACCCTGTTCCTCGCGATCTTCTCGGTCGGGGTGGCGGTCGGATCCCTGGTCATCAACCGCTTGCTGAAGGGCGAAGTGTCCGCCCGCCATGCGCCCGTCTCGGCGCTGCTGATGGGGGTGTGCGTGCTCGCGCTCTATGCCCTCAGCGCCGGCTGGACCGCCTTCCCGCAGCTGGTTGGCATCCGCGCCTTCCTCGCCGAGCCAGCGGGCTGGCCGGTGGTGGCGAGCCTGTTCGGGGTGGCGACCTTCGGCGGGATGTTCGTGGTCCCCCTATACGCCTTCCTGACCACCACCGTCCCCAAGTCCGAAACCGCCAGGACCGTCGCGGCGAACAATATCGTCAATTCGGGCGCGATGGTCGGCGCGACCTTGCTGCTGACCGGGCTGGTCCAGTTGGGGGTGTCGGTCGAGGGAACCTTGCTGCTGGTGGCGGCGGGGACGCTGGTCTCGGCCTGGCTCGGCGCTCGGCTGGAGCGGGCCTGCCGGGCCGCCGCAATCACCGGCTAGGCGATGAACAGACTGACGAAAACGAACCCCGCGCCATAGGCCGAGGCAAAGAGTTTCGCCTCGTCGCTCCAGGGTTTTGCGACCTCGCGGACCACGCCGAGCAACCAGCGCCGGCCGCTGCCGAAGCGAGTCGGATGCGGCCCGCCGAGACGAACCGAAAAGGGAATGGCGACTGCCGAACCGCGACGCATGGGAGAACCTTAACGTGGTTTTTACCATGATCAAACGGCGATCGGCGGGCGTCGGTTGCCGATTGTTCCGATTCGGGAATCTGAATTGAGGAAGCGGCTTGACGACGACCAAAGGCGCTGAGTCTTCGACCCGACACCGCAAGTCGATCAGCCGATGCGGCGGGCCTCGGGCTGGCGGTCGGCGGAGCGGCGGGCGAGCAATTCTCCCGCGGCCTCGGCGCTCATCGGCTTGCCCAGGAACCAGCCCTGGCCGGTGCGCGCGCCAAGCGCGAGCACGCGTTCGAAGGTCGCCGCATCCTCGAGCCCCTCGGCTGTGACGGGCACGTCGAGCGCCTGGGCGAGGGTCACGACGGCGCGCACGATCGCCGTGCTCTCGCGGTCGACCCCGAGCGAGGCGATGAAGCTGCGGTCGATCTTGATCACGTCGAGCGGCAGCAGGCGCAAATGCGAGAGCGAGGAGAAGCCGGTGCCGAAATCGTCGAGCGCGAGCTTCACCCCCTGGTTCTTGAGGCTGAGCACGAGGCTCTTGGCGAGGTCGAGATCGCTGAACAACGAGCTTTCGGTGACCTCCACGACCAGTCGGTCAGCCGGGAAGTTGCGCTCGGTCAGCAGCCGCACCAGTCGCTGGGCAAGCCAGGGATCGCTAAGCTGGCTGGGCGAGATATTGACTGAAAGGGTCAGCGACGGGTCCCAGTCGCGGGCCGCATCGAGCGCCAGTGCGATGACCTTTTCCGACAGCGCCCCGATCAGGCCGATGTCCTCGGCCACGGGAATGAACAGCTCCGGGCTCAACAGGCCGCGATTGGGATGCTCCCAGCGGGCAAGGACCTCGAACCCCGTCAGCTGGCCGGTGGCAAGCTCGACCTGGGGTTCGAAATAGGGGACGAACTGGTCGTGGTCGACGCCGACGCGGATTGCCTGCTCGAGCTCGCTTCGCTCGATCAACGCGCGCTCCATGCCGTTGTCGAACCAGGTCGGGCGGGCGGCCCGGGCACTGCGGGCATGGTCGAGCGCGATGTCGGCGCGGTGCAGCAGGTCGGAGGCGCGCGCGGGTGTCCCGGGCGCGGCGCTGGCGATGCCGGCGAAGGCGCCTACCTGAACGAATGTACCGAGGATGTCGTAAGTCCGGCTGACGTCGCGCAGCAACGCCTCGGCCAGTGCCTCGGTGGCGGACAGATCGGCGGTGCGGACACAGGCCGCGATGGCGAATTCATCGCCCGACAGGCGCGCGACGACCGCATCGGCAGGCACGTCCTCGCGCATCGCCGCCGCAATCTGGCGCAGCAATGCATCGCCCATGTCATAACCGTGGCGGTCGTTGATGCGTTTGAAGCGCTGCATCTGGATTGAAACGATGACGAGGCAATGGGCCGAGGTCAGGCAATCGCGAGAGAGGTGGTCAACGCCGTCCGCAAAGCCCTTGCGATTGGCGAGGCCGGTGATGCTGTCGGTGGCGGCCTGGAGCGCGGCGCGGCGTTCTCCGTCCACCCTTAGCTCTGCTTCATGCTGGAGATCGGCATAGCGTCGCCAACCGAACAGGATCAGCGCGACGTTCAAGACGAGCGCAGCGGCCGCGACCTGGACCCCGGTTTGCATCCCCGCCGAACGGTCGCGCAGGACAAGCTGGAGTAACTCGCTGCCATTCCAGACGAAGGCCGCCACCGCCGCCAGGAGGATGAAGGTGACGACGACCTCGGACTGGCGAGCGACGGACATGTTCCGCAAGTCGCGCAATGAAGGAAGTGGGCCCGGCATGACTTAATCTGTGTTAGCGGGCGCTCCTTAACAAATCGCACCGAAAAGGTAGCCCGATGCAACCGGACCGGGACCGATCGCCCCGCTGCTGGTGCGGACGGCGGGACTTGAACCCGCACTCCGTTACCGGAAGCCGATTTTAAGTCGGCAGCGTCTACCATTCCGCCACGTCCACCAGCGGGTCCGGGCTTGCCCCGCGCGCCTTACGCTGGTCAAGCCGTCGGTATCGTGGCCGCTACGCGACGGTGTGAAACAAATAACGGCTCCGTCATGGACCCAGGCCCGCCTCGACGCGTTCGTTCAGCCGCAAGACAGGAGAATAAACCATGGTTCGCAAGGTAATGACCCTCGCCCTCATCGCTGGTTCGATGAGCATTGCGGCCTGCAACACCGTTCGCGGTGCGGCAGCCGACGTCAATTCGGCTGCCAACGCGGTCGACAACAACACCTGAGCCGGGGCATGGGTCGTTCCGGTTCTTTAACGGAGTGAGCCCATGCGCAAGTTCGTGACTTTGATGTTGATCGGCGGATCGCTGGCGCTTGGCGCCTGCAATACGGTTCGCGGTGCGGCAAACGACCTTAACTCGGCCGCCAATTGCACCGAGAACACGATCAACGGCGGCCGCTGCTAAGCGGACGTCTCGAGGTCGAAGAAAAAAGGAAACCCCGCCGGTGATGAGCCGGCGGGGTTTTCTTTTTGGTTATCCTCCCTGTCGCGAAGCGATGGGGAGGGGGACCGCCGCCGCAGGCGGTGGTTGAGGGGCCGGCGGCGATCGTGCCAGGACCCTCCGTCAGCCTTCGGCTGCCACCTCCCCATCCGGGCTCAGCCCGGACAGGGAGAAGAGGTCTCAGTTCAGATAATCGCCCGCATCGGCATCCGTCCCGGTGCCGCTGACGACAACTTCGCCAAGCGGATCGGGAGCGGAGGCCGAGGCGTCGCGGGTCGACTGGGCGAGTTCGGCGGCGCGCAGTTCGGCGGCACTGTCGGGCGCAACCAGCGCGTCGGCAAGCTTGCGCTGCGCCGCACGGAGCGAGGCGTCGCGGCTGGTCGCCGCCACCCGCAGCCGGTTCATGCCCGCGCCGGTACCCGCCGGGATCAGCCGGCCAACGATGACATTCTCCTTGAGGCCGTTCAGCGTGTCGATCTTGCCCTGGACCGAAGCCTCGGTCAGCACTCGGGTGGTCTCCTGGAAGGAGGCCGCCGAAATGAAGCTGCGGGTCTGCAGCGACGCCTTGGTGATCCCGAGCAGCACCGGCTTGCCAACCGCGCGCTTCTCGTTCTTCGACAGCTTCGAGTTGATGTCGTCCATCTCCTCGCGATCGACCTGCTCGCCCTTGAGCAGCGTGGTGTCGCCGTCGTCGGTGATCTCGACCTTCTGCAGCATCTGGCGAACGATCACCTCGATGTGCTTGTCGTTGATCTTCACGCCCTGAAGTCGATAGACCTCCTGGATCTCGGTGACGAGATATTCGGCCAGCGCGATCACGCCCAGCACTTCGAGGATGTCGTGCGGATCGGGTGAACCGCCGACGAGGTTGTCGCCGCGCTTGACGTAATCGCCTTCCTGGACATCGATCACCTTGGACTTGGAGACCAGATATTCGACCGGCTCGCCGCCGTCTTCCGGGACGATCGCGATCTTGCGCTTGGCCTTATAGTCCTTGAGGAACTGCACCTTGCCCGAGACCTTTGCGATGATCGCATTCTCCTTGGGAGTGCGGGCCTCGAACAGCTCGGCCACCCGCGGCAGACCGCCGGTGATGTCGCGGGTCTTGGCAGCTTCGCGGGGCATCCGGGCGAGCACTTCGCCAGCTTCCACGGTGGCGCCGTCCTCGGCCGCGACGATCGCGCCGGCAGCCAGGCGATAGACCGCCGCTTCCTGCGCATTCTCGCCGAGCAGGGTGAGCCGCGGACGCAGATCCTCCTTCTTGGACTTGGCCATGTCCTCGGTCACGACGCGCTGGCTGATGCCGGTCGATTCGTCGGTCACCTCGGTCATCGTGCGCTGCTCGGTCAGGTCCTGATATTTGACGATACCGGCCTTCTCCGTGATCACCGGGCTGAAGCTCGGATCCCATTCGGCGATGCGCTCACCCTTGGAGACGATGTGGCCCGTCGCGCACAGGAGATGTGCGCCATATGGCACGCGGTGCGTGGATAGCTCACGGCCATCCATGTCGAGGATCGCGATTTCGCCCGAGCGCGACAGCGAGATGTGGCGGCCGCGCGGATCGGTGATCGTCGGCATGTCGCGGAACTCGATGGTGCCGTCGACCGGCGCCTCGAGGTTCGACTGCTCGTTGAGCTGCGCCGCGCCGCCGATGTGGAAGGTCCGCATCGTCAGCTGGGTGCCGGGCTCGCCGATCGACTGCGC
>JANPKL010000262.1:0-3546 GCA_031425975.1 Sphingomonas sp. | reverse complement strand
AGTCGGCCGGTTACCGGATGCGTTCGGCGACGAGGGCCACGACCGCCGCTTGATTGCCGGTTGAAGTGTCGCGCAGAGCGAAATCGGCGTCGGCCACCACCGTCACCGCGCCGCGTCCGATGCGGCAGCGGGCAACTGTCCGCGCTGGCGTGAGTTGGCAGGCCGAACCTTTCACGCTGACGCTGCCGAAGCTGGTTGCCCGCGCCGTCACGCCCTCGCCAAGGTCAAATGGCACCACCTCGGCGAACGGTTCGCCCTCCGGTTCCAGCGTCAGTCCCCAATGGCTGAGCAGTCCGGTATCGGGAAAGGTCGGGGGCGGTCGAAAGCGATCGCCGAGCGGACGGCGGCTCTCGAAGGTCAGCGAGGGATCGGCCAGCAGCACCATCCGCCCGCCGCCCCTGACCCATTTGTCGAGCGCGACCAGCCGCTCGGCCGTCAGCGCCTGGGGCTGGACGGCGAGCAGCAGGCCGCGCGGACGGAGCTGCTCGGGTCCGTCGACCGGGGTGACGGTGAAGCGCTCCTCCAGCGCCGCCAGCAATGCGTGCCGTGGCGCGTCGAGGCTGAAGCTTTCGCCGAACACGATCGGCAGGCTGCTCAGCAACGCGACTTCGGGCCTGGCCGCTGGCCGCGCCGGTTCGGCCGCATCTTCGCAGCCGGCCAAAGCGAGCCACATTCCCGCCGCCAGCAATCGCATCATTGCCCCTGAGCGTTAACCGGCGGCTGCGCCTCATTGTCGCTGCCGTCGCCCGGCGCGACCCCGAGCTGGGCCAGCGGTTCGCTCTTCTGCTCGGACTGCGCGACACCGACCGGATTGTTGCCCGGCTCGTCGCTACTGCGCTTGATGGCCGTTCCCAGCACGACCATCACAAAGACGAAGGCGAGGCCGGTAAGGCCGTAACGGATGCGCTGCATCGCGGTTGCTCCGATCCCCATCGCCGCGAAACCTATGCCCATCGCGCCCAGATGCAAGGGTCCAGTCACGAAAGGGACTTTAAATCGGCCATTGACGGTTCATCCGTCGCAGACGAGAGCGCAAAGATGACGAATCGCCTTCCCCTGCTCGCGCTCGCCGCGACCCTCCTCCTCTCCGCCTGCAACAGCGAGGACCATACCATCGTCCAGCAGGGTCCGCCCGACCCCCTCGGCAACGAGGCCGCCAATGCCGCGCCGCCGCCGCCGCTGCCCAGCATCGCCGCCAGCAAGACCTATCGCTGCTCGGGCAGCAACGAAGTGGTGGAGGTCGACTGGACCGAGCTCGACGGCAAGCCCGTCGGCGCCAACATTCGCGTCGGCAAGGATGCGATCGCGCCGATGGTGCTGAACGCGCCGGCCGAGGGCACCGGGCCCTATGCCGATGCCGCGGGCGTCACGCTCACCGGAACCAAGGACGGCAGCTCGATCAGCCTAGTCCGTCCGGGCAAGGGCACCGCCAGCTGCAAGGCCTGAATTTCTTTCTCCGCAACGCCTACCAGCCCCGGCCCTCACCGGTCGGGGTTTTTGTTTGCGGGGCACTTGGCTAAGGCGCGGCGATGAGCGCCATCACCTCGACCCAAGTCGCCGAACACGGCCTTTCGCCGGAAGAATATGACCGCATCCTGGCGGCGATGGGGCGCGAACCCAATCTGACCGAGCTCGGCATCTTTTCGGTCATGTGGTCGGAGCATTGCAGCTACAAAAGCTCGCGCATCCATTTGAAGAAGCTGCCGACCACCGCCCCCTGGGTGATCTGCGGCCCGGGCGAGAATGCGGGCGTGATCGACATCGGCGACGGCGACGCCGCGATCTTCAAGATGGAGAGCCATAACCACCCGAGCTATATCGAGCCCTATCAGGGCGCGGCGACCGGCGTCGGCGGGATATTGCGCGACGTCTTCACCATGGGCGCGCGGCCGATCGCCAATCTGAACGCCCTGCGCTTCGGCGATCCGCACCACCCGCGGATGCGCCACCTGATTGCGGGCGTGGTCGCGGGGATCGGCGGCTATGGCAATTGCGTCGGGGTGCCCACGGTCGGGGGAGAGGTCAATTTCGACCCGGCTTACAATGGCAACATCCTGGTCAATGCGATGACCGTCGGCGTCGCCCGGACCGACAAAATTTTCTATTCGGCCGCCGCGGGGATCGGCAATCCGGTGGTCTATGTCGGCAGCAAGACCGGCCGCGACGGAATCCACGGCGCGACCATGGCCTCGGCCGACTTCGGCGAGGACAGCGAAGAGAAGCGCCCGACGGTCCAGGTCGGCGACCCCTTCACCGAGAAATTGCTGATCGAGGCCTGCCTCGAGCTGATGGCCTCGGACGCGATCGTCGCCATTCAGGACATGGGCGCGGCGGGACTGACGTCGTCCAGCGTCGAAATGGCGAGCAAGGGCGGGGTCGGCATCCGCCTCGACATGGACGCGGTGCCCTGCCGCGAGACCGGCATGACGCCCTACGAGATGATGCTTAGCGAAAGCCAGGAGCGGATGCTGATGGTCTTGAAGCCCGGTCGCGAAGCCGAGGCCGAGGCCGTCTTCCGCAAATGGGAGCTCGATTTCGCAGTGATCGGCACGGTTACCGACACCGGCAGGATGGAGCTGGTGTGGCAGGGCGAGACGGTCGCCGACATCCCGCTCGGGCCACTGGCCGACGAAGCGCCGCTCTACGACCGCCCGGCGATGAGCCGCGAGGAGTATAAATCCTGGGCGAAGGTGCCGCCGCTCGGCGACATCCCCGAAAGCAGCGACATCGGCGCCGACCTGTTGAAGCTCATGGCCTCCCCCCACCTCGCCAGCCGCCGCTGGATCTGGGAGCAATATGACCAACAGGTCGGCGGCGACACCGTCCAGCGCCCGGGCGGCGACGCCGCAGTGGTGCGGGTCCACGGCAGCGAAAAAGCGCTGGCGATGACCACCGACTGCACCCCGCGCTATTGCTATGCCGACCCCCATGAGGGCGGCAAGCAGGCCATCGCCGAGGCTTATCGCAACCTGTGCGCGGTCGGCGCGACCCCGCTGGCGGTCACCAACTGCCTCAACTTCGCCAATCCCCAGCGGCCCGAGATCATGGCGCAGATCACTGGCTGCCTCGAGGGCATGAGCGAGGCCTGCATCGCGCTCGACTTCCCGATCGTGAGCGGCAACGTCTCGCTCTACAATGAGAGCAAGGCGACCGGCGGCGGGAGCGCGATCCTGCCGACGCCGGCGATTGGCGCGGTAGGGCTGCTTAAGGACTGGTCGAAATCGGCGACTATCGCGTTCAAGGCCGAGGGTGATGTCCTCTGCCTGATCGGCGGGCGACGCCGCGACGGCTCGGGCCACCTTGGCCAGTCGCTGTGGCTTTCCACGATCGCCGGACAGTCGGCCGGTGATGCGCCAAAAGTCGATCTCGACCATGAGTTGGCCGCCGCTGCCCTGGTCCGCGACCTGATCGACCGGTCCATGGTCAACGCCGTCCATGACGTCTCCGACGGCGGGGTCGCCGTGGCGCTGACCGAAATGGCGCTGGCGGGCGACCTCGGCGCCGAAATGTTGCTGTGGGAGCCGTTCACCGCCGATGCCTTCGGCG
>JANPKL010000261.1:0-27461 GCA_031425975.1 Sphingomonas sp. | reverse complement strand
CGCTGAGGTCGAGCCCGCCCGAGACCGTCGGCCCGCGGCTGCGCCCGGTGTCGAGCACGCCCGAGCGGGTGAGGTCGCGGTTGACCCCGACCACGCCCGACACCTGCGGCCGACCCCCGGCGCGGGCGATCGCCACCGTCGAATCGGTCGCGCGCAGGCTTTCGCGCTGGGCGTTGATGGTGGGGTTGGTGCGATAGGTGGCGACCAGCGCTTCGCGCAACGTATCGGCGGCCGCGGGGCTGGCGGTCAGCAGCGAGGCAATGGCGCAACCGGCCAGGAAACGGGACAAGGGGCGCACTCCGGGGGTCATTGAGGTCAGAAGGTGAAGATTGGGGGCCGGGCGAAGCCGGGCAAGGGCGCCATTGCGGCATCGGCATGCGATTTGAGGCCGAAGCCCTGAACCGAGCGCGTTCCGCTGACCAGCCGCGCGACCCCACCCTCGACCAGCGCTGCACCGAGACGCCCGCCGACCCCAAGCTGTGCGATTAGCGCGTCGGGCAATTGCTCGATCTCGCCGTCGACCAGGATGAGGTCATAAGGTGCGCCGTCGGGGGCACCTTGGGTCATGTCGCCCGACCGGGTGCGGACACCGGCGCATGCGGGAGCCTGGTTGGCGAGCGCCGCATCGCTTTCGAGCGCGGTCACCTCGAGCCCGATCTCGGCCAGCACCGCCGCCGCATAGCCGGTCGCCGAACCGACCACGAGCGCGCGCTCGCCGGGACGCGGCGCCAGCAGCGTCAGCAGCCGCCCGAGGCTGGCGGGCGGGCTGAGGCCCCGCCCCTCGCCCAGCGGCACCATGCGATCGACATAGGCCGAGGCGTGCTGAGCGGTGGGCAGGAAAGATTCGCGCGGGACGACCGCCATGGCCGCGACCACGCGGGCATCCGTCACCGCCTGCGGGCGGAGCTGGCTGTCGACCATCGCGCGGCGAGCAACGGCAAAATCCATCGTGACCTGTGTCCTCGTATGAGACCTGGTGTCTTATTGCACTAAGACAGTCGCATGTTCAACCACGGCCTTTAACGGCCTCTGCCCTTCGCGCCAAGCAATCGGCGGTCGTTTGTCGAGAAGGTTCGCCGGAACGGCGATAAGGCGAGCGACCTTAAAGTCGCCCCCTAGGCCTGCGGCGGTTTCGCGCTATCACTGCAACCCCTTGCGATTCGGGAGTTTCGACGCTTGTCCTTCGTCCATAAGTTTGTCTTCGGCCTGCTTTTGGGCGTTGCCCTGCCTTTCGCCGCCGCCCCCTCGCCCTCCGCTGCGCAGGCCGCGCCCGCGGCGCCTTCGGGCTGGATGGCGGGCGAGGGCTTGCGTGCCGACCCCGAGCTAAAGATCGGCACGCTCGCCAACGGAATGCGCTTCGTCATTCGTCGCAACCAGACCCCGCCGGGCGACGCCTCGCTCCGGTTGGCGATCGACACCGGCAGCCTGAACGAGGCCGAAGACCAGCGAGGCCTCGCTCATTTCCTCGAGCATATGGTGCTGAACGGCACCAAGAACGTGCCCGAGGGTGAATTCGTCAAGCGGCTCGAGCGGGCCGGGTTGCGGTTCGGACCCGACACCAATGCCTCCACCGGCTTTGGGCAGACGACCTTCAAGCTGGACCTGCCCGAGACCGACGACAAGACTCTTGACGAGGCCTTTTTCCTGCTCCGCGAAGTGGCCGGGCGGGCGACGCTCGACGCCGCCGCAATCGAGCGCGAACGCGGCATCATCCTCAGCGAGGAACGCGCCCGCGCAACGCCGGGCTTCCGTCAGCTCAATGACAGCCTCCCATGGCTCTTCCCCGGACAGCTGCTTCCCAACCGCCTTCCGATCGGCACGCCGGCAGTCATCCGCACCGCACCGCGCCAGCGCCTGCTAGATTTCTATCGTGCCTGGTATCGGCCCGAACGTGCCACGCTGGTCGTGGTAGGCGACATCGACATCGCCGCGACCGAGCGCCGGATCCGAGGCCAATTCGACGACTGGCGCGGCGAGGGTCCGGCTGGCGTACCCGCCGCGCAGGGCTCGCCTCTTCCGCGCGGCACGCAGGTGCGAGTGTTCGTCGATCCCGCCATCGCCGCGGGGGTAGAGCTCAATTGGATTCGCCCGGCCGATCTCGAGCGCGACAGTGTCGCCAAGCGCCGCCGCGAGCTCGAGGAATCGATCGCAATCGCAGTCCTCAACCGCCGGCTCGAGAAACTGGCGCAGGCCGACCAGGCCCCGCCCTTCGTCTCGGCGCGGGCCGGAACCGGCGAGCTCGAGCAGACTGCCGAAACCACATCATTGTCGGCGCAGGCTCGGCTCGGCAACTGGCGCGGCGCGCTGGCCGCGATCGATGCCGAGCAGCGCCGTCTCATCACCTTTGGGATCACTCCGGACGAACTGGAGCGTGAGCTGACCGGCGCCCGCGCCGGGCTCGAGGCGGCGGTCGCCTCGGCCGCGACCCGGACCAGCGCCGGCCTCGCCGAGCAGGTCGCAGGAGCGGTCGACCGGGGCAATGTGGTGACCAGCCCGGCCGACCGGCTGGCCTTTTTCGAGGCCGCGGTGAAGGGCCTCGACCCCGCCCGCATCTCGATTGCCACCCGGCGAATTTTCGCCGGCTCGGGGCCCTTGGTCTACCTCACCCTCCCCCGTCCCCTCGCCAATGCCGAGCAGGCCTTGCTGGCAAGCTTCGCCGAAGCACAGAAGGTCGCGGTCACCGCGCCCCTCGCCCGCACCGCCATCGCCTGGCCGTACAATGACTTCGGCAAGCCCGGGACGGTCACCGAGCGGCGCGAATTGCCCGCGATCGGCACGACCCTGGTACGCTTTTCCAATGGGGTCCGCCTGACCGTCCGGCCAAGCCAGACCCGCAAGGAGCAGATCCTGGTCCAGGCCCGCTTTGGCGACGGGCGGCTCGCCATCGCGCCCGACCGGCTCAGCCCCGAATGGTCCCTCGGCCAGGCGCTGACCTTCGGGGGGACGACGAAGCTCGACGTCGACAGCCTCAACCGCGCGCTCAACGGCAAGTTGCTCGGCGCCGGGTTCGACGTGTCCGACGAGCGCTTCGCTCTGGTCGGGGGGACCCGCCCCGCCGACTTCCGGACGCAGATGCAATTGCTCACCGCCACCCTGACCGATGCCGCCTGGCGCCCGCAGGGGCTGGAGCGGATCAAGGCTACCGCCAACCAGATCCACGACCGCTTCGAAAGCACGCCGGGCGGGGTGCTGACCCGCGATCAGGGCAAATTGCTCCGCTCGGGCGACCGGCGCTGGGAGTTGCCGAGCCGCTCGGCGATGCGCGCCACGACCATCGCCGAGGCGCGCGCCCTGCTCGACCCTGTGCGCACCTCTGGCCCGCTCGAGGTGATCGTGGTCGGCGACGTGACGGTCGACCAGGCCATAGCCGAGACCGCCGCCACCTTCGGCGCCCTGCCGGCGCGCACCGGCCCCCGGGCGAATCCCGGGCCAATGCGCTTCCCCGCGCCTCCGGCGACCCCGGTCACCCTGTTCCACAAGGGGCGCGAGGATCAGGCGGTGGGCTTCATCGCCTGGCCGACCACCGGCTACGGCCCGCAAACGCGCGTGCTTGCCCGCCAGATGTCGCTGCTCGGCGCGGTGTTCCAGTTACGGCTAACCGAGCGATTGCGCGAGAAGGAGGGTGTCAGCTACGCGCCCGGTGCCGCCCATGCCGCATCGGACATCTGGGACGATTACGGCTATCTCGCCGCCCAGATCGAAGCCCCGCCGACGGCGCTCGACGCCTTTTTCGCCGCCGCGCAGGAAATCGCGTCTGACCTGGCCACCAAAGCGGTCACGCCCGACGAGTTGAACCGCGCCCGCGGCCCGCTGCTCCAGTCGATCGAGCGCGCGCGCGACGGCAATGGCTATTGGCTGAGCGCCTTGGGAGACGCCGGCGAGGATCCGTTCGTGGCCGAGACCATCCTGACGCAGGAGGCCGACTACCGCGCCGCCACCCCCGCCATGCTGCAGGCCGCCGCCGCCCGCTATCTGGCGGGGGCGCGGGCCTATCGAATCAAGGTCGTGAAGGGTGTTCCGCCGCGCGAAACTCCGCTCATTCCGGTGCCCGTCGTCGTCCCCGGTCCCGAGCGCGGGTGACGGGAATCCGTTGACAGCAGCGGCCGCCCCCTGCTTAGGAGCCGGCCTGCCGCATCGAGGCCCGATGGCGGAGTGGTTACGTAGAGGACTGCAAATCCTCGCACGCCGGTTCGATTCCGGCTCGGGCCTCCAGGCTTGTTGGCAGGGTGGACCTAGGCCGTGAGGTCCGGCCATCGCCCAAGATCTTCCGGGCGATCGCAGTCGGCGAGTGTCGGCAGCAACACCGGATCGATCTTCCCGTCGCGCAGCCTGCCGAGGGTGATCGCCAACACCTGGTCGGTGCCCCAGGGCACGTCGTCGAACAAGCTGTCGCAGGGCTCGGTCAGGCCCAGCGCCCAATAACCCCCGTCCTCGGCCGGACCCACGACGACGCGATTGCCAGCCATGCGGGCCGCCGCATCGATCAGGTGGCGGGGAGCGAGGTCCGGCAGGTCGGACCCGACGAACAGCACGGGCGTGGGCGGCACCGCGCGCTTGAGGCGTTCGCCAAGATCGCCCTCGCCCTGGTCGACGAGCTCGAGGTCGTCGCCCAGCCATTCGGCAAAGGCGGACGGGGCTGCGCCGGTCGTACGTACTTCGACCGCCAGGCCCGACGCTCTCGCCGCAGCGACGGTCCCCTCGGTCAGGCGGCGATGGAGCAAGGCCGCGCCTGCTGCGCCAAGCGCGGGAATAAGGCGGGTCTTGGCTCGCCCCGGCTCAGGCCAGCGAGTGAAGATCACGAGGCGGACCGGGCTCATCGACGCGCTGCTAGATCAACCGCGACCAACGGGCGAATGAAATGTCGCGCGAAACCTGCCATGAGCGCGTGAATGGACTTCCCATGGCAGCTGGAACCCTGGATCCGCTTCGGTGCCTTTGCTGCAGCGCTGGTGGTGCTCGGTCTGCTTGAACTGCTGGCGCCGCGCCGTCGACAGTCCGTCGCCCGTCTGCTGCGCTGGCCGGGCAATCTTGGTCTCGTAGCTCTCGATACCCTGCTGGTCCGCCTGCTGTTCCCGGTAGCGGCGGTCGGCGCGGCGCTATTTGCGGAGCAGCGCGGCTGGGGCTTGTTCAACCTCACGGCATGGCCGGCGTGGCTGGAAGTCATTCTCGCGCTGATTCTGCTCGATCTGCTGATCTACGGCCAGCACGTCCTATTTCACCGGCTCCCCTGGCTGTGGCGGGTGCACCGCGTCCACCATGCCGACCTCGAATTCGACGTGACGACCGGGCTTCGATTCCACCCCGTAGAAATCCTGTTGTCGATGGCGATCAAGATCGCGGCGGTGATGCTGCTGGGCGCTGCGGCGGTGGCCGTGCTGCTGTTCGAGCTGGTGCTGAACGCCACCGCCATGTGGAGCCACTCGAACATTCGCCTGGTCGGCGGGCTCGACCCATTGCTCCGTCCGCTGCTGGTCACCCCCGACATGCACCGGGTCCACCATTCGGTGATCCCGCGTGAGACGCACAGCAATTTCGGCTTCAATCTGGCCTGTTGGGACCGCCTGTTCGGGACCTACCGCGAGCGGCCGGAAGCGGGCCATGAACGCATGACGATCGGCCTTCCGGATACGCCTCCGGGCGCGCCACTCCGGCTGACGGGCATGCTGCTGATGCCGTTCCGCCAACCGATCAAATCAGGGGATGAGCGATGAAGGACGAGACATTTCGGCCGAGCTGGGGGCGGCGCCTCTCGCGGCTCGCACTGGCGCTCAGTCTTGGCGGCGTGACCGCTGCGTTGGTCGCTGCGATCGGCACCGGCGCTGGTCTGTGGGCCTATGGCGCGGGCCTCGGCGCCTTGCGCTACGCACTGCTGGCGGCGGCTGCCGGGGGACTGCTGGCAATCATCGCCTGGTTCGTGTCGCGGCGCAGCGGTGCCCGGACGGGATGGCTCAATGCGCTGGCCCTTATCACCGCTTTGCTGTTCGTCGCCTATCTCGGCAACATGATCGTCACCGCCCGGAGCCTGCCCATGATCCATGACGCGACGACCGATCTCGACGATGTGCCGCAGTTTAGCCGCCTGACTGTCCGGGCCGACAATCTCGACAAGGTGCCCGACCAGGGCAAGGCGGAGCTGGCGGCGCTCAAGCCCATGGAGCGCTGGAAAGCGCTCCACCGAACTGCTTATGCCGACCTCCGCCCGCTGCGCCTCGCCGCGCCGCAGGAAAAGGGATTGAAACTGGCTGAGCAGCTCGCCCGCGACCGTGGCTGGAACATCGCCGCCGTCGATCCCGCTGGCGGCACCCTCGAGGCCACGGCCACAACGCTGTTCTTCCGCTTCAAGGACGATGTCCTAGTCCGCGTCCGGCCAGATCCGGCGCGCGCCGGAGGGTCGATCGTCGACATGCGCTCGATCAGCCGGGTCGGTCTCAGCGACGTCGGCGTGAACGCCAAGCGGATCCGCGCTTTCCTTTCCGACCTCGACAAGGCCGCCAGATGAGCGAGTGGACGATCGGCATCATCGGCGGATCGGGCATCTATGCTATCGACGCGCTGGAGGATGCCCGGTGGATCGACGTCGAGACCCCCTGGGGCGCGCCCTCCGACCAGTTGCTGACCGGACGGATCGACGCGGTCCGCTTCGTCTTTCTCCCCCGCCACGGCCGCGGGCACCGGATCCCGCCGGGCGATGTCAACGCCCGCGCCAACATCCATGCCCTCAAGGCCGCCGGATGCACCGACGTGATCGCCATTTCTGCCGTCGGGTCCCTCCGCGAGGAACTTGCGCCGGGGCATTTCGTGATGGTCGATCAGTTCATCGACCGGACGGTCGCGCGCGCCGCCAGCTTCTTCGGACCGGGCCTGGTCGCCCATGTCTCGATGGCCGACCCGGTCTGCGCGCGATTGTCGGCCCTCTGCGCCGATGCCGCCGCCGCCGCCGGCGCGACCGTCACCCAGGGCGCCACCTATCTGGCAATGGAAGGTCCGCAATTCTCCTCGCGCGCCGAAAGCCTGCTGTTTCGGCAATGGGGCTGCGATGTCATCGGCATGACCGCCATGCCCGAGGCCCGGCTCGCCCGTGAGGCCGAGCTGCCTTATGCGCTGGTCGGCATGGTCACCGACTATGACTGCTGGCGCGGCGAAGGCGAAAAGGTCGAGGTCGCGGCGGTGGTCGCACAGCTCACCGCCAATGCCGATCTCGGCCGGCGGCTGGTGGTCGAACTGGCCCGCTCGCTGCCGGAACAGCGGAACCCGTCGCCCGTCGACACTGTGCTCGACATGGCGCTGATTACCGCTCCGGAAGCGCGCGACCCGGCGCTGATCGAGCAGCTCGACATCATCCTCGCCCGAACGCTCGGCTCTCGTCAGTCGTAAAAGCGGGCGATCCGCGCCGGGCCGACCCCCATGCCATAGAGCGCGAGGCATGACAGGTTGCGGGCCGACCGGCGCCACCAGCCGCCCTGCTGCCACCGCTCGGCCGAGGTGAGCGCGGGGAGGTCGATCTGCCGAAGTCGCCGTCGGCCGATGCGGCGGACGAGGTCGACGTCCTCCATCAGCGGCACCGGGCGAAAGCCGCCGACCGCCTCGTAAAGCGCGCGCGAAATCAGCAGCCCTTGGTCGCCATAGGGCAAGGCCAGCGCCCGCACGCGCAGCGCAACGCCGTGCTCGATCACCCGCGCCTCCCAGCTCGGATCATCGAGCTGGAAAGTAAAGCAAGCGGCCTCTTTCGGATGCTCGGCGATATGGCGACGGATCGCATCGTGCCAGCCGTGCCCGAGCACCGTATCCGCATGGAGGAACAGCAGCCAGTCGCCCCCCGCCGTCTGGGCTCCCGCTCGCAGCTGCAGACCGCGCCCGCGCGGCGTCTCGATCACCCGCGCGCCGCACTTAGCCGCAATCGTCGCCGTCTCGTCGCTCGAGCGCCCATCGGCGACGATAACCTCGTCCGGGCCGTCGAGCATTTCCAGGCAGGCGCGAAGATGGCGGGCCGCGTTCAGCGTCGGGATGACGACCGACAGCGCGCCTGCCCCCGGCTCGCTCAGGACGAGCAGCTCGCGCCGCCGAGCACGCAGAAGCGCGCGCAATGGGGGTGGTTGAGCATCACCGGCCGGCTCGCCTGCGCCAGCGTCTCGCCCATGGTGAAGCCCGGATCGTAAGGGATGAGGGTGCAGGCGGCGACGACCGGTCGCGGCTCGCCCTTGCGCTTCACCACCATCCGGCTCGACGCGCACATGATCGAGGAGGGCGACTTGCCCAGGATGCCCCAGCAGGCGTCGCTGATCTCTGGCACGTCGGCGGTGGCATCCATCTCGGGAAACAGGACCAGCGCCGCGGGGTCGGACGCATCGACCTTCAATCCCTCCGCGGCGAACAAGGCGGCATAGCCCGCGCGTGCCGCGGCCTCGCCTTCACCCGGCAGCAGGCGGCCGGCGATCGCCAGGCGGAAGCCGTGTTCGGACAACCAGCGGCAGCCCGCGATCGCCTTGTCCCAGGTGCCGGACCCCCGCTCCGCCTCGTGGATCGGCTGGCCGTAATGATCGAGACTGACGCGCATCGTCAGCCGCTCGCCGTGCGCGGCCCGCAAGGCGAGCAATCGATCCTCGAAGCGGCGCATCGGCCGCATGGCATTGGTCAGGACGAGCACGTCGAAACCCGTGCCCAGCGCCGACCCCATCATCGCGATCATGTCCGGGTTCATGAACGGCTCACCGCCGGTGAAGCCGATCTCGCGCGTGCCGAGCGCCCGCGCCTCGTCGAGATAGGTATCCACCTCCGCCAGGCCGATGTATACCAGGGCGTCGTTGCGCGGACTGCTCTCGATGTAGCAGGTCTTGCAGGCAAGATTGCAGAGCGTGCCCGTGTTGATCCACAAGGTCGCGAGCCCCGTCATCGCCACCTCCGCCCGTGGCTCACCACGCGCGGTCATGAACGGATCGCGGAACTTGGCCAGGTCGAGCGCGGGCGCGTCCAGAACGGCGAAGGGGCTGAGGTCGTTCACGACGCCGGTTCTACTTCCCGGACCAGACCTCGGCCAGCCGCGCGTCGCGGCCGCAGCGCGAGCGGTAGAATTTGTAGCGAACCGGATTCTTCTTGTAATAATCCTGGTGATAATCCTCGGCCGGCGTGAAGGCGGCCGCCGGCAGCACCAGTGTCGCGACCGGTCGCATCAGCAGTTGCGCGGCGCGCGCCTTGGTGCCCTCCGCAACGCGCCGTTGCTCTGCGTTGGCGACGAAGAAGGCGGAGCGATATTGATAGCCGCGATCGCAGAAGCTGCCCTCGGCATCGAGCGGATCAATCGTCCGCATGAAGCGGGCCGCGAGCCGGGCATAGCTCACTTTGGCGGGGTCATAGGTGACGCGCACGGCCTCGATATGCCCACTATTGCCCGCCGAAACTTCCTCATAGGTCGGTTTGGCCGTCTTGCCGCCGGTATAGCCCGAGACGGTCGCGATCACGCCCGGCATCTTGTCGAAATCGGACTCGGTGCACCAGAAACAGCCGCCCGCGAACACTGCCGTCGCGCGCTGCCCGCCTGCCGCCGCGGCGGCCGCGCTGGGGTCGCTGCCGCAAGCCGTCAGCAGTGCCAATAAACCGAGCGCGCCAAGCCGGCGTCTGCCCTCAGGCGACACGAAAGGTCATCGCAGCGCCGTTCATACAGTAGCGCTTGCCCGTCGGTTTTGGTCCGTCATTGAAAACATGGCCGAGATGCCCCCCGCAGCGACGGCAATGGACTTCCGTGCGCTGGAACGGGCCGAAACCATCGGGTTTCGTCCGGACGGCATTGCGGATGGGCGCGAAAAAGCTTGGCCAGCCGGTGCCACTCTCGAATTTCGTGTCGGACCGGTAGACCGGCAGTGCGCAACCGGCGCAGGCGTAGATGCCGCGCCTCTTCTCCGCGTTGAGCGGGCTTGATCGCGGCCGCTCCGTATCCTCTTCCCGGAGGACCTTGAATGCAGCCGGGGAGAGGATCCGCCGCCACTCGTCCTTCGACCGGGTGATCTCGAACATTTCCTTGGCTTCGCTTCGACCGCAGCCAGCGAGAAGAACGCAGATAGACGCGATCGATCCGCCGAGGAAACCGCGCTTGCTCATGTTCAGGCTCATCCGTGTCCCTTCGCCTTGCTTGACCATCCGCCAATTTGAATGCCCAAGGCGGGGAAGCGCTAATGTGGGGGTGAATTCGGCTATGCCAAGCGATGACCGCCCTTCGAGCATTTCCTCAGCGGGGAGGATCCTCCTTTTGGCGCTGCTGGTCGCGGCCGTAGCGGCCTTTTTCCTGCTCGATCTCAGCGCCTATCTGACGCTCGCCAGGCTCAAAGCGCAGCAGGCCGACCTTGCCGCCTTGCTGGCCGAGCGCCCCTTGCTGGTCGTCGGCGGCTTCTTTGGCCTCTACGTCGCGGCTACCGCATTGTCGCTTCCGGGAGCGGCCATCCTGACGCTGGCGGCAGGTGCGATCTTCGGGCTGTGGCTGGGCACGTTGATCGTTT
The DNA here is from genome assembly GCA_031425975.1 of Sphingomonas sp. GTDB lineage: Bacteria > Pseudomonadota > Alphaproteobacteria > Sphingomonadales > Sphingomonadaceae > Sphingomicrobium. The sequence continues at coordinate 16,974 of JANPKL010000261.1, read as the reverse complement.
CCTTCGCGTCGGCGGTAGGGGCGAGCCTCGCCTTTCTCTCGTCGCGTTATCTGCTCCGCGACTGGGTCAAGCAGCGCTTAGGCCGGCGCATAAAGGTAATCGATCGCGGGATCGAACAGGATGGCGCCTTCTATCTGCTGACGCTCCGGCTGATTCCCGCCTTTCCCTTCTTCCTGATCAACCTGGCGATGGGCCTGACCGCCATGAAGCTGCCGGTCTTCTATGTCGTCAGCCAGATCGGGATGCTGCTCGGCACCCTGGTCTTCGTGAACGCAGGAACGCAGCTCGCGGCGGTCGAAAGCACGTCGGACATCCTCTCCCCTGCACTGATCGGGTCGTTCGTCCTGCTCGGCCTCTTCCCATTGTTCGCCCGGTGGCTGCTCGGCCTGGTGAAACGCCGACGCATCTATCGCGGCTGGAAGCGGCCGCGGCACTTCGACCGCAATCTGGTGGTGATCGGCGCTGGCGCCGGGGGCCTGGTCACCTCCTACATCGCGGCGACGGTGCGGGCCAAGGTCACGCTGGTCGAGGCGCACCGAATGGGCGGCGACTGCCTCAACACCGGCTGCGTACCGTCCAAGGCCCTCATCCGCAGCGCACGTGCGGCGCATGACATGCGCTCGGCTGACCAATTCGGGATCGCTTCCGTCGCCCCGGAGGTCGACTTCTCCGCCGTCATGCAGCGCATCCGCGACGTCATCACCACCATCGAGCCCGCCGACAGCGTCGAGCGCTATACCGGCCTGGGGGTCGATGTCCGCCTCGGCCATGCGACCATCGTCGATCCCTGGACGGTGGAGATCGCCAGCCCGCAAACCGGCACTACGCGGCTGACCACCCGCGCGATCGTGATCGCGGCCGGCGGCGAGCCGGTGCTGCCCGACGTGCCGGGCCTGCGCGAGGCCGGCGCGCTCACCAGCGATACGATGTGGGACGCATTGGCCGCGCGAGGCACCCTGCCCGAGCGGCTGGTGATCGTCGGCGGCGGGCCGATCGGGACCGAGCTGGCGCAGTCCTTCGCCCGCCTGGGCTCGTCCGTGACCCTGATCGAGGGCGGACCGCGCATCATGCCCAAGGACGATGCCGAGGCTGCCGAACTGATCCTCGCCACGCTCCGGAGTGAAGGCGTCACGGTGCTGCTCGGCCACAAGGCGCTGCGCTGCGACGGGAAGACCCTGATCGTCGGGACGCAGGAAAACGAGATCGCCCTGCCGTTCGACGAGATCGTCGTCGCGGTGGGCCGGCGTGCGCGGCTCACGGGCTATGGCCTCGAAACGCTCGGCATCAACACCGGCAAGCCGCTTGCGCTGAACGACCAGTTGCAGACCGTCTTCCCCAACATCCTCGCCTGCGGCGACGTCGCCGGACCCTATCAATTCACCCATGTCGCCGCGCATCAGGCCTGGTATGCGGCGGTCAATGCACTGTTCGGCATGTTCCGGACCTTCCGGGCCGATTATCGCGTCATCCCCTGGACGACCTTCACCGAGCCTGAAGTGGCGCAGGTCGGCCATACCGAGGCGTCGGCCGCCGCCGCCAACGTCGCCTGCGAAGTCGTTCGCTTCGACCTCGACCACCTCGATCGTGCGGTCGCGGAAGGCGCGCGGGCGGGCTTCGTCAAACTTCTGGTCGAGCCCGGCAAGGACCGCCTGCTGGGCGCGACCATCGTCGCATCCGGCGCCGGAGAGATGCTGGCTGAATATGTCCTCGCCATGAAACACGGCATCGGCCTCAACAAGATCCTCGGCACCATTCATGCCTATCCGACCATGAGCGAGGCGAACAAATATGCGGCCGGCGAATGGAAAAAGGCCCGCAAGCCCGAGCGTATGCTGAACTGGGTTGAGAAGTTCCACGACTGGCGGCGCGGTGGCGGCGGCAGTCGGAACTGAGCCGTGCCGTCCGGGATCGTGGCGGATAAGCCGTGCCACTTGCCGCACTTGCTACAGGCGCGGTTCGGGGTCGGAAGCCAAAGGTTGACGCTTCCTTGCCAATGCCTCCGTTTCACAGCATTAGCTGCTTGCGCATCGTGACAGTTATGTTACTTTGATGCTACGCGAACGTGACAGCTGGTTGCGGTCGCGTGGAGGTCTTGACGATGAGCACGATCCTTATGGCGCTTTTGATCGCAACTGGCGGCCCCGGCGCGACGGCCGAGCTGGACTATGCCCCCGGAACGCTCGCCTATCAGGCGCTGCTTCAAGGCGACCTGACCAGTGCCGAGCGACAATTGAAGGATTCGGGTCGGACCATTCACAATGATCCCGCCTGGCTACTGAATTACGGCGCTTTGCTAGCGCGGTCCGGTCGCGTCAACGAAGCCAGCGCCATACTTCGCCGCGTGACGATCGCGCCGGACGCGGAAGTCGTCCTGGCCAGCGGCGAAGTCACCGGAACTCGGGAAGCGTCGCGGCGCGCCTTGCAGCGGTTGCGCCTGGGCGGACTAAGTTCCCGCTGACGTCCCGCCGACAGGCAGCGTGCGATAGGGGGTAGCCAGCATCCGCTGGAGCCGCGCGCGGGTCACCGCATCATGTGCGGGCATGGCATTGCCCGCTGCAAAGGTCGGGTGCAGCACCCGTCCCTCCCGAAGCCATTCGAAATGGAGATGGGGACCGGTGGCGAGCCCGGTGTCGCCGACCCGGCCGAGGGCTGTGCCTTGTGCGACTCGACGACCGACGCTGACGTCGACCTGCGAGAGATGCGCATAGGCCGTCGTGCTGCCATCGCCGTGGCGCAGCCGGACGAGATTGCCGTAGCCGCCCTGCCACCCGCTTTGCTCGACCACGCCGTCCATCGCTGCCAGCACCGGCGTTCCTCGCAGTGCGGCGAAATCGGTGCCGCGATGCCAGCGCAGGAAGCGCAGGATCGGATGGACGCGTAGACCTGGCGACGAACTGACCCGCCCGCTCACGGGGCGGACCATGCCTTCTCCCGGATCGAGCAACGCGAGCTGTCCCGCGCCATCGCCCAGCCAGCGGCGCACAATGCCGTCCTCGCGGGTCAGCGAAACTCCGAGCAACTGACCGAATTGGCCGGTCGAGCCGACTTCCTCATGCGCGACGAGCAGGTCGACCTTGCCCTCGCCGCCGCCCGCGATGGCCTGCAATGTCGTTGCGCGCAATTCGCTCGGCAATCCGGCGGCCGCGAGCGTCGCTGCCGCCGATGGGCCGGCTTCGAACGTCAGTCGGACTGGCGTGTCATCGACCGGTCGGCGTTCGACCCGGGCCTCGAAGTCGTCACCATTGCGCGACACAAGATGGACGGTGTCGCCAGGCCCGCGGACTTCCAAACGGACGAGAACTCTCGCCCCGCCAGACAGATCCCCGCCAAGCCACACCGCAACTCGCCGGCCGGGGTGCATGGCGACGTCGCCCAGCGCCATTTCCGCCTTGGCCGAATCATACGCGCTGATCCCTGACCGCAGCAGCGCTTCGACGACCTCCTCGCCCTCCTGGAGCACGATCTGACGATCGGCTGCGCGCGAGGCCGGAGCGGTCTTGAATTGCGCCACGGGGGCGGGCTCAACCGAAGGCCGCTTTGCCGGCCTTGATTCAGTTTGCGCTGCGTCAAGCGCCACTCCGCTCGCTCCCGACGCGAACAGCAGCGCACCCAACAGGCTTGCAGTGAGGTTCAGTCGAGACATGTGTCCGGGCGGCTCCGCAGTGAGTTGGCGCTAAGCCGATGCCAAGACATGTCAATGACAGTCACCATCATAAATACGTCACACTGGCTACATCATATCGACTTGCCGTGAGACTAGCGCTGCCCCGAGCCGCAAGGGCGAAGCCGCCCTTGCCCGCATATTCCCGCCGGGAAAAATCGAAGAGGGGTTGTCATGAAGATGGTTCAGGTTGGCCGCAGGCTGCTTATGGTCGGTGTGGCCGCTTTCGTGCTTGCCGGTTGCGGCGGCGGAGCAGACGACATTGCGTCGCCCGGCGAAGGCACGTTGGTCGGAGGCACCCCGACACCCACCCCGACACCGACTCCGACCCCCACCCCGAGCGGGCCGGCGGCGGACTGCCCGACCGGCACCACCAATGTCGGCGTGATCGCCAACCGCCGCAACTGCCGCCTCCCGGCGCAGATCTCGGCCGCGCTGGCCCTGCCCCGCGTGGCCGGGCTGTTCTATTCGATCGATGGCCGGGTCAGCGTCGGCACCGACGTCGGCGGCGACGGTGCGGCGGCTGGTGGCCAGTCGGCGACCCTGTCTATCGATCCGGGCGTGCTGGTGGTGGCGCAGAGCCAGGCCAGCTTCCTGGTGATTAACCGCGGATCGCAGATCAACGCGGTCGGCACCGCCACCGCGCCGATCATCTTCACCAGCCTCGCCAATCTCGAGGGAACCACCACCGACAGCAGCTCCAACCAATGGGGCGGCGTCGTCATGCTCGGCCGCGCGCCGATCAGCAACTGCCTCGGCGCGGTTACCGGCGGCACGGCCCAGTGCCAGCAGCAGATCGAGGGAACGTCGACCGCGGTCCTGTACGGCGGCGCCAGCGTCAACGACAACAGCGGCCAGCTGCGCTTCGTCCAGATCCGCTTCACCGGCTTCAGCCTGTCGGCCAATAACGAGCTGCAGGGCCTCACCACCGGCGGCGTCGGTGCCGGCACCCGGATCGAGAACGTCCAGGTCCACAACAGCGGCGACGATGCGATCGAAATCTTCGGCGGCACGCACAATGCCCGTAACCTGGTCCTGACCGGGGCCGACGACGACACGCTCGACACCGATTTCGGATACAAGGGCTTCATCCAGTTCGTTATTGGCGTGCAGCGGCCGCAGTCGCTCGGCCAGAACGGCGACACCATGATCGAAGCCGACACCGCCGAAGCCAGCGAAGTGCCCGGCGCCGAGCAGTTCACGCCGCGCCAGTTCACGCGTCTGTCCAACTTCACCTTCGTCCAGACCCGCACCGGAACGCGCGCCATCCATATTCGCGGCGGGGCCGATTATGCCCTCTCCAACGGCATCGTGGTCAGCCCCAGCGCCTGCCTCGACGTCGATGCGACGGGCGGCTCGACGGTGCAGACGACCGGCGCCGACGAAGCCGGCATTCCGATCGTTCGCTCGGTGCTGTTCGCCTGCACGCCGCGGGACGACGCCGATGCCGACACGTTCGAGGATACGGTCTTCAGCGCTTCGACCAACACCAACAACCAGTTTGGCTACACCCCGACGCTCAGCAGCGTGTACATCAATGGCGCCACCGAGACCGCGGCGACCCCGTATAACCAGACGTTGCTGAATTCGTTCTTCGTCAACGCCCCTTACGTTGCGGGCAACTTCACGCAGACGTCCTATGTCGGCGCTGTGCGCGACGCCAACGACATCTGGTATCGCGGCTGGACCTGCGACAGCGGCTACGTGAGCTTCGGCAGCAACCAGAATTGCAACGTGGTCCCGGCCTGAACCTAAGCAGGGGGAGGCCCGCCTGCCCCGTGAATCAAAGCGGGAGGGTCGCCGAGGCGGCTCTCCCGTTGCGGCAACAGCCGCCAAACGAATTGGGGAAAATCATGTCTCACGCCTCGCGCCTGGCCTCGCTCCTGCTGATGACCACCATCTTCTGCCCGGCGGCCGCGCTCGCTCAGTCGGGTGGCGCAAGCCCGCCGCTGCAGACCCCGCCGACGGGCCCGGCCGCGGGTGATGAGCCGGCGGTGGATGCCCCCGGCACCGAGGCACAGACCGCGGAAACCGCTGCCGAGCCCGAGGTGGAGGTGTCGACCCCCGGCGCCAATAGCGGCCCCGGCGATATCGTGGTGCGCGGACGTCGCAACATCATCCGCGCGACGCCCGAAGTGGTCTCGGTCCTGTCGAGCGACGACATTGCCCGAACGGGCGATGGCGACATCGCCGGCGCACTTGCGCGTGTTCCCGGCCTCAGCATCGCCGGAAATGGCTTTGTCTATGTCCGCGGCCTTGGCGACCGCTACAGCCTGGCGTTGCTGAACGGTCTTGCCCTGCCGAGCCCCGAGCCGCTGCGTCGGGTGGTCCCGCTCGACCTCTTCCCGACCAGCGTGGTCGCCTCCGCGCTCGTCCAGAAGAGCTATTCGGTCAATTACCCGGGCGAATTCGGCGGCGGCGTCATCAATCTCACGACCTCGTCGATCCCGCGCGAATCGTTCCTGTCGGTGGGCGCCAGCATCAGCGGCAACAGCGAGACGACGGGACGGCTCGGCTATACTTATTACGGCAGCCGGACCGACTGGCTGGGCTTCGACAATGGCGATCGCTCGGTCGACGGTATTTTCGAAGGCGCGTTCAACAGCGGCTTTCCGATCAGCCAGGGGAGCAACTTCAGTCGCCCGCAGATCCAGGCGGTCACCGCCGACCTGACCAATAGCCGCACCAGCGTCGTCCAGCGCAATGACGAAATCCCGGTCAATTATGGCTATGATCTGTCGGGCGGCACCTCCTTCGACATCGCCGAAGCGGAAATCGGTTTGATCGGCAGCGCCGGCTTCAGCAACAGCTGGAAGACGCGCGATGCCATCCAGCAGACCGGAACGCCCGGCGAAGGTACGGACTTCCGTGCCGTCCGAACCGACAATCGGGTCGTCGCCAATGGCCTGATCGGTATCTCGGCCAAATTTGCCGGGCACAATCTGCGTTTCACCAACCTGCTCATCCGCGACACGCTCAAGGTCGCGCGGATCGCTGCCGGCTACGATGCTCAGCTCGCCGACCCGGTGGCCGGCCAGCCCCCGCAGCAGACTTCACAGCGGACCGCCTGGTTCGAGCGCCAGCTGTTCAACACGCAGCTGGTCGGCGAGTTCGACTTCGGCGACATCGATGTCGATTTGCGCGGCGGCTATGCCAATTCGAAGCGCAACGCGCCCTATGAGCGCAACTTCAACTATCTCTACAATCCGGCAGTGGGCGACTACGTCAACAATCTGACCGTCAACGGCCAGAGCGCCAGCATCTCCTTCTCCGAGCTGGACGAGGACGTGTGGAACGGCGGCGGCGACATCAGCTACACCGTGCCGGGCGATCGCAACATCACGCTCAGCGCGGGCGGCGCCTATCTCGATACGACGCGCACCTCGACCCGCCGCGACTTCGTCTTCCGCCCGGGCAATGCGTTGCCGCTGGCGGTGACGCAGCAGCGGCCCGACTTCCTGGTGTCGGACTTCAACGTCTACACCTTCGACATCCAGCTGGCGGAGACGTCGGCGGGCGCGGGTGTGGCGCGCTATCAGGGCGATCTGACCGTCGCTGCCGCTTATGGCCAGATTACCGCCAACATCCTCGATAATTTGCGCTTCCAGGGCGGCGTTCGCTTCGAGGATGGCAAGCAGTCGGTGACGCTGATCGACTTGTTCAAACAGGGCGGCCTCTCCCAGGTCGCGCCGATCGAGGAAAGCTACTGGTTGCCCGCGGCGACGCTGACCTGGACCGTTCGCCCCGACATGCAGCTGCGCCTGCACGGGTCCAAGACGCTCGGCCGTCCGCAATTCCGCGAACTCGCCCCGCAGCTCTACTTCGACACTGAGTCGGATCGCCAATTCTTCGGCAATCCCTTCATCACCGACAGCACGTTGCTCAACGCCGAAGCCCGCTACGAATGGTATTTCCAGCCCGGACAGCGGCTGAGCGTGGCCGGTTTCTACAAGCGGATCGAACGTCCGATCGAAGCCCTTGCCAACGTCGCCGGCGGCGGCGCACTCCTCACGACCTTCGGCAATGCTCCGCTCGCTGTTCTTTACGGTGCCGAATTCGAAGCGCAGAAATACTTGCCGCTGACCGGTGTGGGCCTCGACAATCACCGTCTGGTGCTGATCGGCAACTACACCTATTCGACTTCCGAAATTCAAGTGAAGGATGGTGACACGACCATCCTCAACGACTTGCGCGGCGAACGTCCGGCGAGCGAAGTCTTTTTCGATGGCGATCCGCTTACCGGTCAGTCGAAGCATATCGCCAACGCCCAGATCGGCATCGAGAATACCGCTTCGCTGCAGCAGTTGACGGTGCTCTTCAATTACGCCTCCGAGCGCGTTTCCAATCGCGGTCAGGCGAGTGGCGGGCTGCGCCAGGCCGACATTGTCGAGCGTCCGGGCCTGACCATCGACCTTGTCGCGCGGCAGGGCTTCCGCCTGCTCGGCGGCGAGCTCGAGGTAAAGCTGGAAGGTCGCAACCTGACCAATCAGGCGTTCGAGGAAACGCAGGACATCGGCGACTCCCGCATCTTCATCAACCGCTACAAGCTTGGGCGCTCGATTTCGCTTGGGGCTTCGCTGAAGTTCTGATCATATTGTAACGCAAGCGTCATTTCTGCTTATCCTTATTGTCACCCCCGCGGTCGATGCGCTACCGGGGAGTGACGTGGGTTGTGCTTAGAACATTGATTCTTCAGCGGGTGGTCGGCGCGCGGCAATTGCTGCCTCGTGACGTCTATTTCTGGCTGAAGGCGCTTCTGCTTGCCCTGCTTGCGGTCCAGGCCGCGCAATTCTTCTGGACCGTTGCCACGCCGCTGGGCCCCGTCGGGCGGTGGCTGCCACCGACCCCCGCGGCGCTGCCAGACACCGCGCAGCGCGCGCTGCTCGCAAGTTTCGACCCCTTTTCCGCTGCCGCGACCGCCACCACGCAACCGGCGCCGATAGTGACCGGCCTGACCTTGTTCGGAACCCGGATGAGCCTTGGCGGCGCGCCCGGATCCGCCATCATCGCAGGCGAGGATGGAGTGCAAATCAGCTACGCGGTCGGCGAGAAAGTCGCGCCCGGGCTTCGCCTGTTGTCGGTCGGGTTCGATTTCGTCCTGCTCGGTGGTGAAGGCACCGAACAGCGGCTCGCCATGGAAGGCAGCGAGGAGCCATCCGCCGCGGTACCGGGCGCCGGAACTCCCGCTGCGGCCGCGGCATCTGGCACGCGCCTCACGCCCCAGAACATTCGCGCCAACGTCGCGTTCGCGCCGCGCATGAGCAATGGCCGGGTCACCGGCCTCCTGGTCAGTGCGCTCGGCAGCCCCGCATTTTTGCAAGCGGCAGGGCTTCGTGATGGCGACGTGGTGACCGCGGTCAATGGCCGCGCCGTCAACGATCCTTCCGCCCTCCTCTCCCAACTGACGCCAGGCGCTCGTCTGTCCCTGAGCGTGGAACGCGGCGCAGCCACTGCTTCAGTGGCCCTGCTGCTTGAAGGAAACTGATGAAGCGCCTTGCCTTGATGACCGCCGCTGCCCTGCTCGGCCTCGCCCAGCCGGTGGCTGCGCAATATAGCATGAACATGCGCGATGTGGACGTGCGTGCGCTCGCCTCGGACGTCGCCAAGGCGACCGGGCTTACCCTGGTAGTTGACGGACGCGTCAACCAGAAGGTCAGCGTCACCACGCGCCAGTCGCTCAGCCGCTCGGAATATTTCGAGATCTTCCTGTCGACCCTGCGGGCCAATGGCCTGATCGCCATTCCGATCCGCGGCGGCTACCGCATCCAGCCGCTGGAAGGTGCAGCCACGCAACCGACCCGCATCGGCAGCCGCAACGCCTCGCGCAACCAGATCGTCACGGAGATCTTCCGCCTGCGCAACATCGAGGCCGCCAATGCTGTCGAGACGTTGCGCCCCTTGGTCAGCGCGCAGGGCACGGTCACGGCCAACAAAAATGCCAACAGCCTGATCGTGGTCGATTTCGCCGACAACATCGCGCGGGTCCGGCAGCTCCTGACTTCGATCGACCGGCAGAGCAGCACCAGTCAGATCGTCTATCTCCGCAATGCCGGCGCGCGTGAGATCGCGACGTCGCTGACCGCGCTCGCCGGGCAGGCCGGCAACGTCACGGTCGCCGCTGTCGACAGCAGCAATGCCCTCACCTTCAGCGGCGAGGCGGGGGCCGTCTCCCGTCTCGCGGCGATTGCCCGCGACCTCGATGCCCGCTCGGCCAGCGCGGCCGACATCCGGGTCTATTGGCTTGAACATGCCGACGCTGAGCAATTGCTGCCCGTCCTGCAGCAGCTGCTCGGTCAGCCGGTCTCGCAAGGCACCAGCGCGCCCAGCTTCATCCGCTCACAGGAAGGCGAAGGCACCGGCGCCGGTCCCGCGACCCCGCAGCCGGTCGCCCAAAGCGCGCCGGCCGGCGAGAATAACGGCATCGCCCGGCGCGGGCCAGCCGTGGTCGCGCGCTATCCCGGCACCAACGCCATCGTCATCGCCGCCAATGCCGACGTCCAGCGGCAGCTGGGCGAGGTCATCCGCCAGCTCGACACCCGCCGCGAACAGGTGCTGGTCGAAGCGATTATCGTCGAGATCGGCGACAACGCCGCCAAGCGGCTCGGCGTGCAGTTCCTGCTCGGCGGCAAGAACGCCCCGTTCCTTGCATCCAACTATTCCAATGCGGCACCCAACATCCTGACCGTGGGCGGCGCCATCGCCAATTACGAGCTTGGCCGGCAGACCACGACCAACAACGACGGAACGATCACCACCACCTTCGACAGTCCGTTGGGCCAGGGCGTGACCGATGCCGCGGTGCAGTCGATCCTCGGCGCGACCGGAGGCTTTGCCGGCGGCATCGTCGAGCTTGGCCGCAATGCCGTCTTCGGCGCAATTCTGAATGCCGTGAAGACCGACACCGAAAGCAATGTCCTGTCGACCCCCTCGATCATGACGCTCGACAATCAGGAAGCGCGCCTGCTGGTCGGGCAGGAAGTGCCGGTCACAACCGGCGAGAAGCTCAGCACGAATTTCGACAATGCCTTTCGCACGGTCGAGCGGCAGAATGTCGGCATCCAGCTCGACGTCAAGCCGCAGGTGAACAGCTCGGGATCGATCAAATTGTTCATCCGCCAGGAAGTGTCGAGCATCGCCGGGCCCGTCGCGCCGCGCTCGGCCGACCTCATCATCAACAAGCGCGAGTTCAAGACCGTGCTGACGGTCGACGACGGCGAGATCCTGGCCATCGGCGGCCTGCTTGACGAGAACGAGCGCCGCACCATCGAGAAGATTCCGCTGCTCGGCGATATCCCGGTCCTTGGTGAATTGTTCAAGTCGCGCAGCCGCTCCAAGGCCAAGACCAATTTGATGGTGTTCATCCGACCGACCATCGTGCGCAGCAAGGCCGATGCCCGGCGGGTGACCGCACAGCGCTATGGCGCCATCCGCGCCGACCAGCTGCGCGTTCGCCCCGACGAGGAACCCTCGATCGACGCACTGGTCCGCGACTATCTCGGCACCGTTCCGCCGGCCGTGCCCGAAACCCGTCCGGGCGACACCCGCTTCGGCCCGGTCGCGCCCCAACCCGCCATGCCGGTTTCGACCGGCCGCTGAACAGCATGGACCCCGATCGCATCGATGTGCTGACGGAGCGGCGTGACCTGGCGCTCGACGATCCCCTGTTGGCGGATGTCGAGGTTGCGGAGGTGCAGAGGGTCGCGGTCACCGCGATTATCGACCTGCCCTTCCCGCTTGCCCGCCAACACGGCCTGCTGCCGATGCCGCTCGAAGACGGCGGGCTCGAGATCGTCATGCGCGACGATGCCGATCCGCTCGCTCTGGTCGAGCTGCGCCGGCATCTGCGTCAGCCGTTCCTGCTGCGCCGGGTCGAGGCCGGCGAATTCGATCGCCTGCTGCAGCAAAGTCATTCGGTCGACCAGAGTGCCGCCGGGCTTGCGCAATCGATCGAGGGCAGTGACGGTCTCGATGCGCTGGCGACCGGGCTGCCGAGCGCGGAGGATCTGCTCGCCAGCCCCGATGACGCGCCTGCCATCCGCCTCATTAACGGCATTATGGCCGAGGCGGTGCGGGCCGGCGTCAGCGACATTCACATCGAACCCTATGAAAGCGGGCTGGTCGTCCGGATGCGTCGCGACGGTGTCCTCAAGGAAACCCTGCGCATGCCGCCGCACGTCGCCCCGGTGGTGGTCAGCCGGATCAAGGTCATGGCCCGGCTCGATATCGCCGAGCGGCGCATCCCCCAGGATGGCCGCATCTCGATCGTGCTCGGCGGGCGGACGCTCGATGTGCGCGTGTCGACTCTCCCCAGCCGGGCCGGCGAACGGGTCGTGCTGCGCGTGCTCGATAAACAGCAGGCCGGTCTCAGCCTGACCGACCTCGGCATCGGCGGGCCCGCCGAAGCCGTGCTTCGGTCGGCACTGGCAGAGCCCAACGGCATCATCCTCGTCACCGGCCCGACCGGCTCGGGCAAGACGACCACCCTTTATGCCTGCCTGTCCCATCTCAGCGACGGCAGCCGCAATATCCTGACGGTCGAGGATCCTGTCGAATATGCGGTCGACGGGATCGGCCAGACCCAGGTCAACGCCAAGGTCGGGATGACCTTCGCCTCGGGTTTGCGAGCCATCCTTCGCCAGGACCCCGACGTCGTCATGGTCGGCGAGATTCGCGATCGAGAGACCGCCGACATCGCGGTTCAGGCGTCCCTCACCGGGCACCTGGTGTTGTCGACAATTCACACCAATGACGCCCCCGGCGCGATCACTCGGCTGCGCGACATGAAGATCGAGCCCTTCTTGCTGGCCTCGAGCCTGCGCGCCGTGCTCGCCCAGCGGCTGGTGCGCAGGCTGTGCGACCAATGCCGCTTGCCCCAGGATCAGGTCGCGGGGGTCGCCGCCTTGTTCGGCTTGCCGCCCGGCACCGCCACCTATCGCGCCGTGGGCTGCGATCATTGCGGCGGCAGCGGCTACCGCGGCCGGATCGGCTTGTTCGAGGCGGTCGCCGTCGATCCCGAAATCCGCCGCCTGATCCTCGAGGGCGGCGACGAGACCGCCATCGCGGCCCATGCCTTCGCTCGCGGCCCGAGCCTGTCGGCCGCTGCGCGCGAGCTGGTCGTGGCCGGGATCACCACGCCCGAGGAAGCGATCCGCGTGTCGCGCCACGAAACGGAGGAGCCGCTTGCCTAGCTTCTCCTATGTCGCGATCGACCCCCGCGGGCGCGAGCGTCGCGGCTCGCTCGACGCGACCAGCCGAGTCCTTGCCGAGCAGCGTCTGACCGGCCGAAAGCTTCACGTCGTTCGCCTTGCCGAAGGTCCGGCTCCGGCCACCGCCGCAACCGTCGCCGCGTCCGCGCGCCCGGCGCTTTTCTGGCGCCGCCCGCCCCGGCTCCGCTTCAAGCAATTGACTTTGTTCACCCGCCAGCTCGCAACCCTCACCCAGGTCACCCCACTGGAGGAAGCACTGCGGACGATCGCGCGCCAGGGCGACCGGCCCGAAGTATGCGCGATCGTCGCCAATGTCGCCGACGGGGTGGTCGAAGGGCGTCCGCTGGCCGAAGCGATGAACCGCGAGGCGGCGAGCTTCCCGCCCCTGTTTCGCGCCATGGTGGCGGCCGGCGAACGGTCCGGCACCCTTCCAGACATCCTCGAGCGGCAATCCGCCCTGCTCGAGCGCCAGGCGACGATGCGCTCGAAATTGCTGTCGGCGCTGGCCTATCCCGCGGTCCTGACGCTCGTCGCGCTGGGCGTGGTCGCGGCATTGATGATCGCGGTCGTCCCGCGCGTGGTCGAACAATTCGACAATGTCGGCCAGCAACTGCCACTCCTGACCCGCATCGTCATCGTCCTGAGCGAGTTTCTCGCCTCGTCGTGGTGGGCGCTGATGATGGGCGCGGGGCTACTCATCCTGCTGTTCACCTGGTTGCTGCGCCGACCCGAATTTCGCCTTGCGGTCGACCGCATGATCCTCCGACTGCCCTTTGTCGGGCGACTGGTCCGCGACCTTCATGCGGCGCGCATGGCCCGGACCCTGGCGACGATGATCGGAAGCCGCCTGCCGGTGCTGGAAGGACTGAAATTGACCGCCGAGACGGTCCACAATCGCGCGCTTCGGGCGGCGACCGATTCGCTGGTGGAGGCGGTCCGCCGCGGCGGCAGCCTGTCGGGCGCGCTCGGCAAGACCGGAGTCTTCCCGCCACTTCTGGTCAGCATGGCCGCAAGCGGGGAAAGCGCTGGGCGGCTCGAGCTCATGCTGGAGCGAGCGGCTGATTACCTCGAACGCGAATTCGACGCCTTCACCGCCGCGGTCCTGGCGATGCTCGAACCGCTGATTATCGTGCTTCTGGGCGTGGTGGTGGCGGTGATCGTCCTCGCCATCCTCCTTCCCATCTTGCAACTTCAATCCCTGGTCGGAGCCTGACCCATGCTGCGCCTGCTGTTCAATCTGTTCACCGATCCGGCCATCGCCCAGCCGTGGCGCAAGCCTCGGCGCAACGGCTTCACGCTGGTCGAATTGATGGTCGTGATCGTGATCATCGGTCTCCTTGCAACCGTGGTGATGATCAACGTCCTGCCGAGCCAAGACAAGGCACTGGTGACCAAGGCCCGCGCCGACATTGCCACGCTCGGCCAGGCAATGGAGATGCACCGCCTCGACCAGACTCGCTATCCGGCCAGCTTGCAGGCGTTGGCGGAGCGGCGGCCCGGCGGCGGCGGCGGCTATGTCCGCAATCTTCCCGACGACCCCTGGGGGCGCCCTTATCAGCTCAGCGTGCCCGGCCGTGACGGCGGGCCGTTCGACATCTTCTCGCTAGGGGCCGACGGCGCGGCGGGCGGGGAGAATGAGAATGAGGACATCTATGGCTCCCAACCATAGGCGCCCCGCCGAGGCCGGCTTCACCCTCGTCGAGCTGCTCGTCGTACTGGCCGTGATGGGCCTGCTCGCCGGCGCGGCCGTGTGGCGTTGGCCGGCAGGCTCCGGCGCTTCGCGCAGCGAGGCGGTGCAACTCGCCACCAGGATCGCGGCCGCCCGCGACCAGGCGATCATCAGCGGCCGCCCACTGGGCTTGATAGTCGATTCCACCGGTTATCGCTTTGAGCGTCGGCGCCGCTCGGAATGGATCCCTTCCGACGAGCCCGCGCTCGTGCCCCGTCGCTGGCGGCAGGGCGTCATCGCCGGCGGCCGCGAGCAGCGCGTCCGGTTCGACGCCGTCGGACTCCCCGACCGCGAGGCGACTTTCGATCTGACATCGGGCACCAATCGCAGCCGGGTCCGCCTGCTGGCCGACGGGAGCGTCGATCTGTCGTGAGCCGCAATGGTTTCACCCTGCTCGAACTGCTGGTGGCGCTGGCGGTCTTCTCGATTGCCGCGCTCGCCTTGCTCCGGCTCGACGCCGTGGCCGTCGCGACGGCGGCCGATCTTGGCGAGCGCCAGGGCACCATGCTGGTCGCCGAGAATGAGGCCGCCCTGCTCGCGACCGACCCGGTCGACCCGCCGCTCGGCGCGTCGACGCGAAATGTCACCAATGGCGGTCGCTCGTTCGTGGTCACGCGCCTGGTCCTGCGCACCCCCGACCCGCGCCTGCTGCGGATCGATCTTGTCGCGACTCATGACACCGGGGGCGGCCGCGCGGCCGTGACCATGATCCGGAGGGTGCGATGAGCCGCCGGGTGCAGGAACGCGGCTTCACCCTGGTCGAGATGCTGGTCGCCCTGCTGATCTTTGCGCTCCTCGCCGGCGCCGGGGTCGGCCTGCTTCGCTCCAGCGTCGATACCCAGCAGGCGGTCAAGCTCGCGCTCGCCGACCTTGGCGCGGCAACCCGGCTGCGACTGTTACTCAAGGCCGATGTCGGGGCGGCGGTGATCCGACCGGTCGACGGTGCGCCGCTCGGTTTCGCGGGCGGGGCCAATTCGCTCCTGCTGGTCCGTTCGATCGAGGCGACGTCGGGTGCCGCGCCGATGCAGGCGGTGCGTTGGGCGCTCGAGGGCGACCGGCTGATCCGGACTCCGCTCACCAGCGATGGCCGCCCCGCGGCCGGCAGCGTGACCCTGGCTACGAATATCGCCCGCCTCTCGATCCGCTACCGCGCCGCGGATGGCGCGTGGAGCTCGCTGTGGCAGCCGGCGGCGGACCGTTCCGCTTTGCCCTCGGCAATCGAAATGGTCGTCGAACCACAAGGCGAGGCGGCGGTCACATTGGTCGTGGCCCTTGCCGAGGGACCGAGGCCGCAAGGCGAGGTCGGACCATGATCGTCGCGCCCGCCGAGCGCGGCGCCGCCCTACTCACCGTCCTGATGCTGGTCGCCGTCATCGCCACGGTGTCGGTCGGCGTCCTTGATCGCCTGACCATCGCCGCACGACTTGCCGGTAACGCCCAGGTCGCCGCGCAGGGCCGCCACTGGCTGGGTTTTGCCGAGCAGCTGGCCGCGGTCCGGCTTGAGGATCTGATGCGAGCCGACACGGCGCGGACAGTGACCGGCCCCTGGCTCGGCGCGGTTCGTACCATCCGCCTGCCCGATGGCGGCGAACTTCGGGCCGAAGTCCGCGACGGCGGCAATTGCTTCAATCTCAACAGCCTGGTTCGCCCGGCAAACGACCAACTCGTGGCCGATCCGCGCATGGTCGGGCAGCTTGCCGGACTGCTCGTGCTGCTCGGCACCGATCAGGGCTCGGCCCAATCGATCGCGGCGGCGGGGGCGGACTGGATCGACAGCGACGACAGCGCCTTGCCCGGCGGCGCCGAACGCTCGGCCTATGGCGCGGAGGCGTGGAAGCCTGGCAATGCGCGGATGGCCGACGTCGCGGAATTCGGCGCACTGCGCGGCATGACCGCCGACCTTTACTCGATCGTGCGGCAGTTTCTCTGCGCCCTGCCCGAAACCGCGCCATCGCGGATCAACCCCAATACATTGTTGCCCGAACAAGCGGTCCTCCTGGCGATGCTGGCGCCAGACCGGCTTCAATCCGGGTCGCTTCGGGCCGTGATCGCCGCTCGTCCGGCGGCCGGCTTCGACAGCAGCGTCGCGTTCTGGAAGGCCGCGCTTCTGGATGGAGCAAGCATTCCGAGCGAGGCGGCCGAACAGATTCGCCTCAAGTCGCAATGGTTCGTGCTGCGGACGCAACTTCGCAACGGTGCTCAGGAATATTCGGCCAACAGCCTGATCGACCTGACCGGACCGCGCGCCCGGATCGTCGCGCGGGGTCCGGGGGAAGAGCAATGATCGACCGCATCCTGCTCCTGCTGCCGGCGGCGCCCGACCGCAACGAAGCGGTCGCCTCCTGGTGGTCGATGACCGGCGACGACATCGTCGAACA
>JANPKL010000260.1:0-3864 GCA_031425975.1 Sphingomonas sp. | reverse complement strand
CGACGAACGCCGCGGGCGCTTCGTGGCACTGATCGGCGACGCCGAGCTCGACGAAGGCAATATCTACGAGGCGCTGATCGAGGGCCATAAGCACGACGTCCGCAACCTGTGGTGGATCGTCGTCTACAACCGCCAAAGCCTTGATGCGACCAGCGCCGACCGCATGTTCGAACGCTTTGGCGACATCTTCGAGACCTGCGGCTGGCGCGTCGTCACCTTGAAGCACGGCTGCCTCCAGCGGGCGTTGTTCGATGAGCCCGGCGGCGAGCCCCTGATGCGCTGGATCGATAGGTGCCCCAACGTCGACTATGCCGCGCTGACCTATGGCGGCGGCCCCGCCTGGCGCGAGCGGCTGAACCGCGACCTCGCCGACGACAAGCTTGCGCTGGCGCTGGTCGAAGCGCAGGATGACGAGGCGCTCGGCCGGGTCATGACCAACCTCGGCGGCCACTGCATTGAGACGCTGACGCAGGCCTTCCGCGCCGCCGACGACGACGTGCCGACCATGTTCATCGCCTACACTATCAAGGGGTACGGCCTGCCGTTCGCGGGCCACAAGGACAATCACGCCGGGCTGATGAATCCGACGCAGATGGCCGCGCTCGCCCGCTCGATGGATGTGCCCGAGGGCGCCGAGTGGGAACCCTTGGCCGGTCTGGGTGGCAATGCCTTGAAGGGCGTCGAGGCGCTTCTCGCCGCCGCCCGCATCCGCCGCGACAAGGAACCGCGCGGCTTCACCTCATGGACCGTGCCCGCCCTCCCCGCCCCGCAGGGCGACGAGCAGAGCACGCAGGCCGCTTTCGGCCGCATCCTGCTCGACTTCGCCAAGTCGGGCGATCCGCTCGCCGAACGCATCCTCACCACCTCGCCCGACGTCACCGTCTCGACCAACCTCGGCGGCTTCGTCAACCAGCGCGGCCTGTTCCACCGCCGCTCCATCCGCGACGTCTTCGCCGAAGCGAAAATCCCGAGCCCGCAGAAATGGGCCGCGCGGGACGCCGGCCAGCATGTCGAGCTCGGCATCGCCGAGTCCAACCTCTTCCTGATGCTCGCCGCCGCCGGTCTCTCGGGCGACCTCAATGGCCACCGCCTGATCCCGATCGGTACCCTCTATGACCCGTTCATCGCCCGCGGTCTCGATGCGCTCAACTACGGCTGCTACCAGGACGCTCGTTTCCTGCTGGTCGCAACTCCCGCCGGCCTCACGCTCGGAGCGGAGGGCGGCGCGCACCAGTCGATCAACCCGCCGCTGATCGCGCTCGGCCAGCCTGGCCTCAGGCACTACGAACCCGCCTTCGCCGACGAGCTCGCTTTGTTCATGGGCGAGGCAATCCGCCTGATCGATGATCCGGCGGGCGAATCTACCTACCTCCGTCTCTCCACCCGCAGCATCCGCCAGCAGCCCCGCGCCGACATCCACTGGCAAGCCGACGCGCTCGCTGGCGGCTATTGGCTGCGCGAACCCGCTCCCGCCACCGAAGCCGCGATCGTCGCGATGGGCGCCCTGATGCCCGAGGCGCTCGCCGCCTGGGAGGAACTCTCCGCCGACCTCCCCGGCCTCGGCCTGCTCAGCGTCACCAGCCCCAACCTCCTCCACCGCGGCTGGAGCGAGGCCCAGGCCGGCCAGTGGAAGGGCAAGCCGGCACCCTGTCACGCCGAAAGGCTCCTCGCCCGCCTCGCCCCCAATGCCCGCCTCGTCACCCTGTGCGATGCTTCTCCGGCCTCGCTCTCCTGGCTCGGCGGAGTCCTCGGCCACCGCGTCGCTCCTTTGGGCGTCGACCGCTTCGGCCAGACCGGCAGCCTCCCCGACCTCTACGGGGAATATCGCCTCGACGGCGATGCGATCACCGAGGCGATGGCGGGGTTGCTTCTCTCGCATTGACCGTCGTCCCCGCGAAGGCGGGGACCTCTGACCGCCTGTGCGAGACACCCGGTATTCCCGCCTTCGCGGGGATGACGAAGCGGGGCTGGCTCGCTACACGTCCCTCATGCCCGGACGCCATTTTGAAGCCTGGACCGTCGGCGATACCGTCGCCCACGCCCTCCGCCGCACGGTCACCGAGACCGACAACCTCCTCATTTCGACCCTCACCCACAATCCTCAGCCCTTGCACCTTGACGCCGAGGCCGCCGCCGCCTCCGAATTCGGGCGCATCCTCGTCAATAGCTGCTTCACCTTCAGCCTCACGGTCGGCGCGTCGGTCGAGGACACCACGCAGGGAGTGCTCGTCGCCAACCTCGGCTTCGACGAGATCCGCACCCCCGCTCCCGTCTTCATCGGCGACACGCTGCACTTCGAAACCGAATGCCTCGACCTGCGCCCGAGCAAGTCACGCCCCACTGCCGGCCTCGTCACCTGGGCCCACCGCGCGATCAACCAGCGTGGAGAGACCGTCTGCACGCTCAAACGCACTGCGCTCATCCGGAAGGCCATCGGGCAATGACCCGCCAGCCCCGCTCCTGGCTGTTTGTCCCCGCCGACAGCGAGAAGAAGATCTCAAAAGCGCTTGACTGCGCCGCCGACGCGCTCATCTTCGACCTTGAGGACAGCGTCGCCCCCGCCCAGAAGGCCCGCGCCCGCAACATCCTGAAAGCCCTCCCCGCTCGCGCCGGCGGCGCCCAATGGTGGGTCCGCATCAATCCCCTGCGCACTGACGAACACCGCCTCGACCTCGAGCTATTGGGCAAGGCCGACCTCCACGGGATCATGTTGCCCAAAGCCGAGAACGGCGGCGACGTGACCGAACTCGCGCACCGCACCGGCAACATCCCGATCCACGCCATCGTCACCGAAACTGCCGCCTCGCTGTTCGGCCTCCTTTCCTACCGCGCTATCCCCTCCTCGCCGCTGACGGCGATGAGCTGGGGCGCCGAGGACCTCTCAGCCAGCCTTGGCGCCGCCTCCAACAAGGACGACCGCGGCCGCTACACCTTTCCCTATCAGCTCGCCCGGACGCTCACCCTGGCCGGTGCCGCCGCCGCCGGAGTCCAGCCGGTCGACGGCGTCTTCGCCGATTTCCGAGACGAGCCCGGACTGATCGATGAGGCGCTCGACGCCGCCCGCGACGGCTTCACCGGAAAGCTCGCCATCCACCCGGCGCAGGTCGGGCCGATCAACGACGCTTTCTCGCCCACCGACGAGCAACTCGCCCACGCCCGCAAAATCGTCGAGGCCTTTGCCGCCGAACCTGCCGCCGGGGTGTTGAGCATCGACGGCCGGATGGTCGACAAACCCCATTTCATCCAGGCCCAACGCATCCTGGGCCGCGCAGGAGAATAAGCATGCCGTCGAACGCCCTTGGTTGGGGCACGCGCACGCCCAGCCAGACCCTCGAGCCGATCCGCTTCGAACGCCGCGACCTGCGCCCCGACGACGTCGCCATCCGCATCACCTACGCCGGCATCTGCCATTCGGACCTCCACCATTGCCGCGGCGACTGGGGCAATCCCAAGATGCCCGCCATTCCCGGCCATGAGATCGTCGGCATCGTCACCGCCGTCGGGCCGCAAGTCACCGCGCACAAGGTCGGCGACACCGTCGCGGTCGGCACCGTCATCGACAGCTGCCTCGCCTGCCGCGAATGCGATGAGGGCTGGGAGCAATTCTGCCTGAACGGCTCGGTCTATACCTATGGTGGCACCGACAAGCGGGACGGCTCGATCACGCAGGGCGGCTATTCCGATCATATCGTAACCCGCGCGCATTTCGTCTTCGCGCTGCCAGAAGGACTCGACCCCGCCAAGGCCGCGCCTTTGTTATGCGCGGGCATCACCAGCTGGTCGCCGTTGCGCCAGTATAAGGAGCATGTCGCGCCCGGTAAGCAGGTCGCGGTCGCGGGCATCGGCGGATTGGGCCACCTCGGG
>JANPKL010000259.1:0-9091 GCA_031425975.1 Sphingomonas sp. | reverse complement strand
GTCTGGGCGATCCGCGAGGGCCGCGACTGCGCGACGGCAGTCGACGCGGCCCTGCGCGACCTGTCGGTCGAGCGCGCGTCCGTCGCCGCCTGACCGAGCTTCAGGTCAGAAGGTGGCGCCGAGGCTCAGCACGACGGCCTTGTCGACGATGTCGCGGGTGGCGCCGGCAGCAAGGGCAGCGGTGCGGCTGATATTGGTGTCCACGTAGGTGACGCCAAAGGTGAGATTGCGCCAGGTCGCCGCGGCACCGAGCGACCAGTCGAGATAATCGCCGCCGGGTGACAGGGTCGTGTCGCCCTTCGACCAGCCGACATGGCTCGTCAGGCTTAATGGAGTGCCCTTGAGCGGCAGGCTGTTGTCGTTGAACAAATAGACGTTGCTATTCCCCCCGATCGCATCCTGCGCCGGAGCGAAAGCCGCGCCGAACTTGGCGGTGGCCGGGCCGACCGGCAGGCTGATGTTGGCATAGGGCTCGAAGAATTCGAAATCGCCGCCCGTGCTGCCGGGATAGGCGTAATATAGCAGGCCGACGTCGAGCGTCGCCGCGCCGAGCGCAACCTTGGTCCCGGCATACAGATCGACTTCGAGGTTCGATCCGCCAAGCTCGCCGAAGCCGTCTGTGCTGGACGTCCACAGGCCAGCATAGGGCCCGCTATTGTGATTGAGATTGATCGTGCCCTGCAGCGCCGGCTTCTCATCCGACAATCCGATGCCTCGAAAGCGATATTGCGAAACCAGCGAGACGCCTCCGGTAACGGTCAGATCGGGCGGGGTCGTCGGCGTCTCCTGCGCCCCTGCCCCTGTCGTTGTGACAAGGGCCAGAAGAGCGGCGGCGGCGAGATTGGCTGGGCTCATGATGTCATCCTAGAGATTAGGAAGGAATGGCTGTTTGTCCGAAGTCGATAGTATGTTGCTGCAAAGCGTTGCTATGGGATCCCATATCAATTCAGCTTTGAATGAGGCCCGTATTCGACAGGCGCAACGTGAAGATGTGGCGGATCGAAGCGGAAATGGGTCGCAGGCCGAATGGTCCGACTGGGCGCCAAGCGATGGACGAGGGCGGGAACATGGTCGATCAGGCTGCCGTCGGGAAGGTCGCAGCGCATTCGTTCGGCCGGGACCGCGTCCAGCGCCAACAGCGCCGCGTCGAGTTCGGCAAATCGCAGGTCGGGCAGTGCGGCGGGGTCGGCGACTTCGTCCGAAGTTTGCCCGTCCGTCGCATGAACCAGCGCCAGCTCGGTCGCGTGCCGAAGAAGGATGCTCGCGCCGAGAATCTCGTCATCCGGATGCGCGACCAGCAGGAGCGAAATTCCTGCGATCGGCGAGGGCGATTATCAGCCTGCTGCCCGCATCCTGTCCGCCAGCGTTTTCATCGATCAACGCCACTCCTCGCACTATCTATACATACAATCATGCATATGTTTTACACAATGGCATAATGGGGAGCCCGGCGCGGAATGACCAGGATCATCACGGACGGCAACCGGTTTCGGGACGTGCATGGCCGTCACCTCATCCTGCGCGGCGTCAATTTGGGCGGCGATTGCAAGGTCCCGTCCAGCCCTGACGGCCACAGCTGGCGCCCGACCGACTTTGCCGATCACCGGACTATCAGTTTTGTCGGTCGACCCGCGCCGCTCGAGGAACTCGACGGGCATCTGGCGCGAATCGCGGGCTGGGGCTTCAACTGCCTGCGCCTGCTGACGACCTGGGAAGCGGTCGAACATGCCGGCCCGGGCGAACATGACGAGGCCTATCTCGACTATCTGACGGAGGCGTGCCGCCGCGCCGGCGCACATGGCCTCTTGTTGTTCATCGACTTTCACCAGGATGTGTGGAGCCGAATGTCGGGTGGCGATGGCGCGCCGGGCTGGACCTGGGAAGCAGCCGGGCTGGACTTCACCCGCTTTGGCCCCGCCGATGCCGCGCACGTCATGCAATATGCCTACGACCCGCAGATTGGCGGGCGCCAGGCCGCTTATCCGACGATGAGCTGGGGCCGTAATTACCGGATGCCGGCCAATGGCCTGATGTGGACCTTGTTCCTCGCCGGACAGGAGCTGGCGCCCGGGTGCAAGGTCTGCGGGACCAACATCCAGACTTATCTGCAGGACCATTATCTCGGCGCGATGCGCGCCGTGGCCGAGCGGGTTGCGGACACGGACCATGTCATCGGCTTCGACACGCTGAACGAGCCCGGGACCGGCTGGATCGGCCAAGGACTGGAGGAACGGCGCAGTCTTTTTCCGGGGCCGGCCTGGACACCGCTCGACGGGCTGGCAGCGGCGAGTGGATTGACCCGCAAGCTCCCGGTCCATGCGCTCGGCGGGGGCGAGGCGGGGAGCATCAGGGTCAACGAGGCCGGCCTGTCGGTCTGGCGCGAAGGCCGCGCCGATCCGTTCCGCGAGGCGGGGGTGTGGGACGTGGACGCGGCCGGCGAGCCGGTGGCGTTGCTGCCCGATCACTTCCGCCGCGTCGGCGCGCGGACGGTGGATGTCGAGCGCGACTACATGGTGCCCTTTTTCGGCAGGGTCGCCGATACGATCCGCAGCATCCGCGACGACTGGCTGGTGTTCGCCGAAGTCGATCCCTTCGGCGCAATGCGCGGAAATGGCTTTCCCGCCGGCATGCCCGAGCGCACCGTCAATGCCAGCCACTGGTATGATTTGGCGGCACTGGTGACCAAGCGTTTCTCGACCGAGCAGATGACCGACGTGCTTACCGGCGCGACGTATGAGGGCGCCGAGGCCATCCGTGCCGCTTATGTCGCGGGCCTGTCGCGCATCCGCGCGATCGGCGATCAGCTGCCCGGCGGCGCTCCGACCCTGATCGGAGAATGCGGCATCCCGTTCGACATGAACGAGGCCGAGGCCTATGCCCGCTGGGCTGCCGGCGAGCGCGATCCGTCATTATGGCACGCACAGGCCGCGGCCTTGTCACTAATGTACGACGCGCTCGACCAGCTTCTGCTTTCCTCGACGCAGTGGAACTACACCGTCTCCAACCGCAATGATCCGATGATCGGCGACGGCTGGAACCAGGAGGATCTGTCGATCTGGTCGGCGGATCAATCAACCGACGAGGCCGATCCCGACAGCGGGGGGCGGGCGGTGGCCGGATTTTCCCGGCCCTTCGTCCGCGCCGCGCAGGGGGACCTGCTCCGTCAGCAATGGGACTGGCAATCGGGCGTGTTCGAATGCGAGATCGACGCCGATCCCGACCTTGCCATGCCGACGGAAATCTACTTGCCGGGCGGCGGTGCGGATTTTTCGGGCGGGGAACAGGAGGGCCTCACCCGCGACGGCTCGTTCGTCCATCATCGCGCAAGCGAACGGAAACAGGTACGGATTCGCCTGACCAGAGGGTCGTCCGACAGCCAGGACAGCTCGTTTTGAGCGAGGGCGCACCCGACATAAGCAAGGTGGACACTCAAATCATTGGGAATTCCCGGTGCAGCTGAGCCGCTTGAGTCCGCTCGACGTACTTCCCAGGCGTTCAGAGCTGCGTCGGACGAGCCCTCGGCAGAAAGCAGACGGTCCAGAAGGACAGGCCACTTGGCCATGTCCCCTGGACGGCCCGTCAATCGGCGCGTGCTACTCGCACAATCCTGCAGCTCGCATGGCTATGCCCTTCAGGCCCTTGCATTTGGGCCTGGCAACGGGGGTGGGCCGCGGATCCTCATTTGCCTCGACAGCGTCCATTCCGTTCACCGTCGGCATTCCGAGCATCATCGACGTGTTGGAGCGGAAACGCACTCTCGCAATCCACTCGGGCTTCCAAGCAGGACCGGCTTTCGCCGGACGGGGTGGATAAGAGAAATTGGCTTGTGGCCCATAGCCGAACAGCTGGGTCATCAGCATCTCGCCGCCTGCTGCCTTGACCTCGGCCGGGATCGTGCAACTCGTCTGGCTTGCGGGCATGACGGTCTTTGCTGCGATGAGCTTGGCGACCGCCGCGGGCGACAACCAGCCGGCGAGTTCACCGCCAAATTGCCGGGTGCCGGCAGAGCTCCACCACACCATGTCGGGATTTCCCCCGCCGCCATTCTTGGCTCCCATTGCCCAAGCATAATAGCCGGTCGCCCTGGACAGGGCGTTCCAGTCGAGCCGCGTGGCGCCGCTGGGAAGATTCGCCGAGCGCGCCCGCAGCGCGGGCATGAAGTCGTCGGCCAGCGTGAAGTTGATCTCGGGCGCATAGGTGCTGACGACGCGGTGCGCGCCGACCAACGAGGCATTAGCTTTCACCGCCTTGCTGTCGCGGCCGTTAGGCCACTCACCATAGGTAGTGCTGTTCGACGAGCGGATTTGCCAGTCCTCCGGCAAGTTCACTCCCCGTGCGAAGAGGTTTGGCGGCACCTGGCCCTTGGCCAGCTTGGCAAAGTCGATCACCACCGGCTGACCCGCCGGAGCACGCTCGCCGCAGCCCCAGAAGAGCAGCAGGCGACCGCGAGGAGCTTGGCCTTGCGGGAAGGAGCCGATCGGTTCTCGACCAACCGCCCGCTCGGGACTGACCAGCGGCACCGATGCGCCGAGCTGCGCAGCCGGAGGCATGAAGTGATCGGCCTTGGGCATACCGGCAGCAACGCGGCTGGAGCCCAGGTGAAGGGTGAGGTCATGCGCGACTTGCCCGCCGCCCCCGCGAAGCATGCTCATCGCCGCACCCAGTCCGCCGCCACCGCCAATGCCGGGTATGCCCGATGTGGTGCCCGCATCGATCGTATATCGCGCTACCGTGGTCGAGCCGCCCTGCGAGAACACGGGGGAAGCAAGCATTCCCGCCGCTGTGAGACCAAGGAACGCCGCTCCGAGCAAGAAACCATGCTTCATAGGAATGCCCCCTAAGAAATGCGCCTGAGCCGGTCATACCTGCAACGACGGCTCTCGCGAAGTAGCTGGCATCACAATCGATGAAGGACGCAAGCAATTCACTAACGAGCGCCTTCAGGCGCGGAGTCCCGGATGTGCATTCCTGATGCTCTCCGACCGGGCAGGCGGGAGAGCAATTGCCCCTTTTCATCCTGTCGGGCGAGATGAAGAATGGCGGCATTCTGGGCATTGAGTGGAATGGTGCACCCGACAGGATTCGAACCTGTGACCTACGCCTTCGGAGGGCGCCACTCTATCCAGCTGAGCTACGGGTGCGTGCCGCGCAAGCGTCTAGCGCCCCAGGGCCAGCCCTTCAAGCCACTCGTTCAGGGGGGCGTGGAGGTTGGCCGGGGCGTCGCGGCCGACGATCATGCCGACATGGCCGGCCGGGCAGGCGAGCCGGTCGCCCGATAGCGCCGCGCTGGTCGCAGGCACGATCCGGTCGGCGGTGGCGGTGACATGGAGAATCGGCACGTCGGGCAGGGTTCCACCCGGACCCGTGCCCCCAAACCAGCATTCGACCAATTGGCGGGCCGCGGGCAGGGGCAGAGGCTCGCCGCCATTGGCCCAGGTCTCGAGGGTGACAAACCGCCGTTCCTGCGGGGAGGCCGGCGGGGTTGCTGCAAAGCGCGCATATTTAGCCACGACATGTTCGGGGTCGAGCGCCCAGAACGCGGACTGGAGGATCTCCATCGGCAACAGCCCGAGGCTTTCCGAGGCGGCCTCGCTCGACCGCCATAAGTGCAACAGCCGGGCGCGGGCATCGGCGGGATAAGCCGAGAAATCCCAGGGTGACGCCAGGGTGATCAACGCTCGAACCCGGTCGGGCATGCGCTGCGCGGCGATGGTCGCCAGCGTACCGCCGAGGCAATAGCCGGCCAGGACCGCGGGACCGACCGACTCGAGGATCGGCAACAGTAGCGCCTCGACATGGCCGTCGAGGTCGAGCGTGGCACGTGTGCCCGCATCGCCCCAGTCGAGCAGCAACACGCGGCGTCGCGAGCCCAGGGCCGCGGCGAGCGAGCAATCGGGGTCTAGGTCGAGGATATCGGGCGAATTGATTGGCGACGGCACCAGGATCAGGGGCGCGCCGCTTCCACCGCAGTCGAGCAGCCGCGCCCCGCCAGATCGCGCCACTTCGTCCCGGGACGGCGGTCGGGACGGCGCGGGCGCCTCGCCGTAGCGGCGCAGTCCGGCCAGCGCAGCGCGGGCAAGGTCGGGATCGCGCTCCCCGATGTCGCGGACCAGCGCGAGGAACAGCGGCAACGGCCGCGGCGCGCGGCTTTGTTGCGGTGCGGCAAGTGGCGGTGCTACGTCCGGAGTCACGCTGCAAGGACTGCCTGATGACCACTGCATCCGACAAGATCACGATCAAGAAATATGCCAATCGCCGCCTGTACGACACCGAAAGCTCGACCTACGTCACGCTCGACCGGCTGGGCCAGTTAATCCGCGAGGGTCGGGATTTCATCGTCGTCGATGCCAAGAGCGGCGAGGACATCACGCACCAGGTGCTGACCCAGATCATCGTCGAGGAGGAAGCGCGGGGCGGCGCGACCATGCTTCCCGCGGGCTTCCTGCGGCAGGTGATCGCGCTCTACGGCCATTCGATGCAGACCATGGTTCCGCAATATCTGGACGCGGCCATGACCAACTTCTCGAAGAACCAGACCGCCTTCAAGGACGCCTTCGGGAGCAATTTGTTCGCCGATCTCGCCAAGCGCCAAATGGCGCTGTTCGAACAGAGCGCCAAGGTGCTGGCCGGTGCCGCCAAGCCGGGCGACGGGGCCGCGAAAGCCGCTACCGCACCGCCCGCCCGGAACGACGAGGTCGAAGCGCTCAAGGCCGAGCTTGATGCGCTTCGGACCAAGGTCGACAAGCTCGGCCGCTAATCATGCTCATCATGCTTGCCGCTGCCGCGCTGCAGGGCGCGATCGTCGCCAGTCCCGTGCCCGCCGATTGGCGCGTCAGACCCCTGACCGCGGGCAGCTGGAGCTGGCGCGGCGATGCCCTCGTCAGCGAGGCCACGTTCAGCGATCCGCGCGGCGCCCAGCTCGTGCTGCGTTGCGTGCAGGCCACGCGGCGAGTGATGATTTCACGCATCGGCTCGGTCTCGACCACGCCGATTCGAATCGCCACGACCAGCAGCCAGCGCGTCCTTCCGCCCGGCAACATGCTGCTCGGCGGCGACCCTTTGCTCGACGCAATCGCCTTCAGTCGCGGGCGCTTGTGGGTGGATGTTAGCGGGACGATGCCGCTGGTCGTGCGGGCAGCGGCAGAGCCGGCACGAGCCGTTGAGGATTGCCGAAACTGACGTGCATTTCAAGACTTGATCGCCGCGCTAAAAAAGGCATTCTCATAGCCACCAACAACACAGCGAAAGGAGGTGATCCGATGTCTCATGGTTCAGCAAGGGGCACGGTGAAGTTCGTTCGGGAGCTGCGGGGCTGACGCCCTGCTAAAAGGTCCCGGGCTGGAGCCCTCCGGCCGCTGACCATGTCGAAGGGGCCGTCGCGTGAACCGCGACGGTCCCTTTTACGTGTTTGACCCCCGTCGGATGCTTGACAAGCGGAACAGTTGCGGGCCTGCATCGTCTTGACGCAAAACGCTGGAAAACAGGGAGTATGCGCACGTGGCACGGGCGAAAACCGCAAAGTCGAACAATCAGGGGGGCAACAGCTCCTTTACCAGCCAGGAGGGCGGAGCCGCTCCCGCCGCGCCGAAGCCCGATTCGGGCAAGACCGCAAGCAAGAAGGAAAGCTCGTCGTCGCAGTCGTTGAACGACACTTTCGACAAGCTGGCCAAAGCGGCGATGAGCAAGGAAATGCTCGCCGCCGGGCTCGCTGCCGCCGCCGCCGCGATCAGCGCCAGTCCGGCCGTGCGCCGCAAGATTCGCGATGCCGGCATGGATGCCGCGGACAGCGCGAGCAGCGCCGCCACCTCAATGGCCGCAAGCGTCGGCAAGCTGGGGTCGCTGATCGCCGAAGCGGTCGCCGACGCCGCGCAGAAGATCATGGGCGGAGACAGCGACTCGAGCGGCAGCAGCGCCAAGCGCAGCACCAGCCAGCGCGCTGCGGGCGCCAAGGAACGCGCCACCGGTACGGGGCGCTCGGCCTCGACCAAAGGCGCGGGCAAGCCCTCGGCGGCGAAAGTCCGCGCCACGGCGACTGGCACCGCCGGTGCTGCCAAAGCCGCGACCACTACGCGCAAGGCTCCGGCGCGCCGCAGTCCGGCACGCAAGCCCGCGACGCCCAAGCCCGGCGGCGACGGCACCAGCAAGAGCTGAACCGCACCTGCTCCGAACGCAAAAGGGCCTCTGCGCGCTGAGCCGCGCGGAGGCCCTTTCGCTTTGCCAAACGCCATGCCAAGGCGCGCGCCATGAACGCATTTGCCGTCGTCATCCTCGCTGCCGGACAGGGCACGCGGATGCGCTCCGATCTCCACAAAGTGCTCCACCCGTTGGCCGGGCGTCCGATGCTCGAGCATCTGCTCGCCACCGTCGACCTGCTCGGCGCAGCGCAGCGCGTGGTCGTGGTCGGCAAGGGCCGCGAGCAGCTCGAGGCGGCGCTTGCCGGACATGAGCTGGCGATCGCGGTGCAGGAGGAGCAGCTGGGCACCGGCCATGCCGTCGCGCAGGCACAGGCGGCACTGGCCGGTTTCGAAGGCAGCGTCCTTATTCTCTACGGCGACACGCCCTGCATCGAGGCGGCGACGCTCGACGCGATGCGCGCCCGGCTCGAGGCCGCCGACCGGCCCGGCGTGGTGGTGCTGGCCTCCTCGCCCGACGATCCCGCCGCTTATGGCCGGGTGATCCTGGGCGGGGGCGACCGCATCGCCAAGATGGTCGAGTATAAGGATGCCACCCCCGAAGAACGCTCCGTCCGGCTGTGCAATTCGGGCATGATGGCGGTCCACTCGGCCGACCTGTTCGATTGGCTTGGCGAAGTCGGCAACGCCAATGCGGCAGGCGAATATTATCTTCCCGACATCGTCATGATCGCCGCCGCGCACGGTCGCCACTGCGTCGCGGCCCAGTGCGAGGCATGGCAGACCGCGGGCATCAACAGCCGCGCCGAGCTCGCCGCCGTCGAGCATGACTGGCAGCAGCGCCGCCGGGCCCGCGCGCTGGCCGAAGGCGCGACCCTCATCGACCCCGAAACTACCTGGTTCGCCCACGACACCGCCATCGGCCGCGATGTGCTGGTAGAACCCAATGTCTTCTTCGG
>JANPKL010000258.1:0-2537 GCA_031425975.1 Sphingomonas sp. | reverse complement strand
TGCGGCTTGGTCAGCGTATTTTCGAGCCGGAAGGCGAGGATCGCCTCGCGGATCTTGCGGGTGACGGCATAGCTGGCGTCACCGAGCAGGGCCTTGGCGACCTGCTGGGTGATGGTCGAGCCGCCGCGCGCGCGGGCCCCGCCGGTGGCCTGCTTGACCGCGAAATCGCCGACCGCGCCGACCAGGCCCGGATAGTCGATCCCGCCGTGGCTGAAGAAGGTCTTGTCCTCGGCGGAGATGAAGGCGTCGACCACCAGTTTAGGATATTCGTCGAAAGACAATTCGACCCGGCGCTCGCGGGCGAAGGTGCCGACCGGCTGGCCGTCGACGCCGCGGATGTTGGACGGCAGCGAGGGACGATAGGCGAGCAACTTCTCGCCGCTCGGCAGACCGCTGGCGAAGATCGTCCAGACGAGGATGAAGGCGATGTAGCCGAGCAGCGCAGTCAGGCCCAGGAAACGCAGCCAGCGCTTGCCCTGCCAGGCCCCGCGCACACGCTCGGACAAAGCCTGATGGCGGGCGAGCCAGGCCGGGGAAGACGGGGTCGCGGCGACGTCCATGCGGGCGCTCTAGACGCTTGGGCGGGCTTGGGAAAGACGCTTGCGAAGGCTCATTTGCCGAGCGCGGCCTGGGCTTCAATCGCGCGGGCCAGGGCAGCGACGATGCGGCCGCGGCGGACGGGATCGAGCAGCATCGCTTCGTCTTCGACGTTGCTGAGATAGCCAGCCTCGAACAGCACCGCGGCGGCCTCGGCCCGGCGCAGCACGCGGAAAGCGGCAAAGCGATGCGGTTCGGGGCGCAAGGGCACGTCGCCCTTTGCCTCGCCGAGCAGGCGCAGGGCAAAATCTGCGCCGGCTGCCATCTCGTCGCGCATCGCAAGGTCGGCAAGCAGGGTGCGGACCGAGCCGTCGCTGGCGCTGGTGACGGCGAGTTCGCGGTCCTGGCTGGCGGCGAGGAGTGCGGCATCGGCGTCGCTCGCCACTTCCGACAGCGAATAAGCAGTCGCCCCGCGCGCACTGTCATTGCTGGCGCTGTCGGCGTGGATCGAGAGGAACAGGTCGGCGCCGAGGCGGCGGGCGATGGCCGCGCGGTCCTCGAGTGTCAGCGTGGCATCGCCGTCGCGGGTGAGGGCGATGCGGACCCGGCCCCGGCTCGCCAGCCGGTCACGCAATTCGGTAGCGAGGAGCAAGGTGACGTCCTTTTCGCGGGCGCGGCCAGTCGCACCGCTGGCGCCGGGATCGCGGCCACCGTGGCCGGGATCGATCACCAGCAGGGGCCGACCGGGCACGCGCGCCTCGATCACCCGGACATTGGCGACCGCCGGCGACAAGGCGAGGCTGAGCCCGCCCGCCCGCGCCTCGCCCCGCACCGCCGCCCGGTCGGGCCCGGCGACGGGAGCGCGCAAGACGACCCATGCGGTCCCGCACAGCAGCAGCAGCCCGGCCGCGAATATTCCCACCCGGGCCATGGTTCGCCGCTGCATCGCCCGACTATGTGCGCGGCGTTGCTTGCCGGCAAGGAGGCTGCTAAGCTTCGTCCGTCCTTCGGTCCGTCTCGACGCACCGTGCGGATTAGGCCGGGGGGTCTACAACAGGGCGAACCCCCGGCGTCGTACAGGTTGACGCTGATCCATGAAGTTCAAGAACGCGCCATTTGTCCCAGCTTTTACCAGCGGTGACGCGCGTTCTCCGGCGACTGCCGGGGAGCAAAGGACAGCAGAGGCATCCCATCTGATCGCCATATACGCCGGCCCCACTGCGCCGGCGATGGCCCATACCCAAGCGCGCCGCCTGACCCTGTTCAGAGCCCGCGCCCGGAGAATATTCAATGACCACGCGCATGCTGATCGACGCGCGCCACCCGGAGGAAACCCGGGTCGCCGTCGTCCAGGGAAACCGGATCGAGGAGTTTGACTTCGAGTCCGCCGAGCACAAGCAGCTCAAGGGAAATATATATCTCGCCAAGGTGACCCGCGTCGAACCGTCGCTCCAGGCGGCGTTCGTCGACTATGGCGGCAATCGCCACGGCTTCCTCGCCTTCAGCGAAATCCACCCCGATTACTACCAGATCCCCAAGTCCGACCGCGAAGCGTTGCTGCGCGAAGAGGCCGAACATGCCGCCGAGGAGGAGCGCCTGCGTTCCGAGGAGGAGGATTATGAGGGTGAGGACGGGCCGCTCGACGCGCATCACGACGACGACGGAATGGACGACGTGCCCGAGGAGCCCGAGGGCGATGAGACGGACAGCCAGGGCGACCGCGACGAGGACGATCATCGTCCGGCGCGCGGTGGCCGCCGCACCGCCAAGGCCGAGGCCGCCGACGAGCTGCGCCGCAAGCGCCTGAACCTGCGCCGACGCTACAAGATCCAGGACGTCATCCAGCGCCGCCAGGTGCTGCTGGTCCAGGTCGTCAAGGAGGAGCGCGGCAACAAGGGCGCGGCGCTCACCACCTATCTCAGCCTCGCGGGCCGCTATTGCGTGCTCATGCCCAACACCAGCCACGGTGGCGGGATCAGCCGCAAGATCAGCAACAGCGG
>JANPKL010000257.1:0-13052 GCA_031425975.1 Sphingomonas sp. | reverse complement strand
GATCGAATGGCGGGTAGCGGACGGGCTGGTCCCCTACCCCGCCGCGCTGGCGGAAATGGAGGCGCGTGCCGCCGCCGTCGCTGCGGGCGAGGACGGCGAGCGGATCTGGCTGCTCGAGCATCCGCCCCTGTTCACCGCCGGGACCAGCGCCGACCCGGCCGAGCTGTTCAATCCGCACGGCTTCCCGGTCCATGACGACGGGCGCGGCGGGCGCTACACCTATCACGGGCCCGGCCAACGGGTCGGCTATCTGACGCTCGACCTTGGCGCGCGCTGCAAGGACATTCGCCGCTTCGTCCATGCGCTCGAGGGCTGGGTGATCGATGCGCTCGGCGAACTGGGGGTCGCCGCCCACCGCGCGCCGGGGCGAATCGGAATCTGGACCGGCGCAGGCGCCGAAGAGGCCAAGATCGGCGCGATCGGGGTCCGGGTGAAGCGCTGGATCACGCTGCACGGCTTTTCGATCAATGTCTCACCCGATCTGTCGCACTTCGGCGGTATCGTGCCGTGCGGAATCACTACCCACGGCGTGACCAGTCTCGGGGCCCTCGGCAATCGTGCGGACATGGCACAGCTCGACCAGGCGCTGGAAGCCAAGTTATTGGACTTCCTCGACAATCTGTCCGGATAGAGCCCCTCTTGGCGAGGGCTTCCTCCTCGCCTATGTTCCGCGCGGTTTCGCGACGTGGAATACCATGCGCGGATCGCTAATTTCCTGAGGGAGTCTTGAATGCGTGCTCTGATCCTGGTCGCCGGTGCGGCCCTCGCTTTGTCGGCCTGCAGCAGCAACGAAGCTGCGAACAACACCGCCATGGAAGACAACATGATGACCGAGAACCTCATGACCAATGAGGCCACTTCGGTCGACGCCGCGTCGAACATGGACGCCAACATGGCGATGGACGCCAACATGTCGATGAACAGCACCGACATGAACATGTCCAACGACGCCAACATGATGACCAACAACGCGATGTAATCATCGCGTTTCGGTCATCCGAAACGTCAGGGAAAGGGCCGCCCGGGCAACCGGTGCGGCCCTTTTCTTATCAGGCCAGCCCGACCACTTTGTGCGCCTGCAGGCTGAGCCGCCACGCCGGCCGTGTCATCGCCAGCGCAATCGCGGCTTCGACGGTGCCTTCAGGCCCGTCCATCGGCTGGACCAGGAAATGCCTGAAATCCCATGATTCGATCGCCGCCGGGTCGATACCCGCCTGCGGCCAGACCAATTTCAGTTCGTCCCCGGCGCGCTGCACCACCTCGCCGCCCGCCTTGGGGCTGATGCACAGCCAGTCGATCCCCGGCACTGCGGCAATCGTCCCGTTGCTTTCCACCGCCACGCGAAAGCCGCGCGCATGGAGCGCGTCCAGCAGGGCCGTGTCGAGCTGGAGCATCGGCTCGCCCCCGGTGATCACTACCAGGCGGTGTGCCCGAGGCCCATCCCACACCCGCTCGACCAGGTCGGTCAGGGCCTCGGCTTCGCGGAACTTGCCACCATTGATCCCGTCCGTACCGACGAAATCGGTATCGCAAAAGCGGCAGATGGCGTTCGCCCGGTCCGCCTCGCGCCCGCTCCACAGATTGCAGCCGGCAAAGCGGAGGAACACCGCGCGGGCGCCTGCCTGCACTCCTTCGCCCTGAAGCGTAAGGAAGCATTCCTTGACGGCGTAGGTCATGAATAACGTGTCGGATCGGCCAACCCGGCTTCCTCGAAGCCTTTGGCGCGCAGTCGGCAGGCGTCGCACCTTCCGCACGCGCCGCCATTGGGCGCCGGATCGTAGCAACTGTGGCTGATCCCGGCGTCGAGCCCGAGCCGTGCCGCCTCGCGTGCGATATCGGCCTTGGTCATGTCCTGGAGCGGCGCATGGATGGTGAAGCCCCGCCCCTCGACCCCTTCGCGTGTCGCAAGGTTGGCAAGCGCCCCGAACGCCGCGACGAATTCGGGACGGCAGTCGGGATAGCCCGAATAATCGAGCGCGTTGACGCCCACGAACAGGTCGCGCGCACCGCTCGCCTCGGCCAGGCCGAGGGCAAGGCTGAGGAAAATGGTGTTGCGCGCAGGCACGTAGGTGACGGGGATACCGCCCTCGACCCCATCCTTGGGCACCGCCACGTCGGCGGTCAGTGCCGAGCCGCCGAACGCGCGCAGATCGAGCGGGAGGATGACATGGCGGGTCGCAAGGTCGGCGGCGATGGTCTTGGCGGCCTCGAGCTCGATGCGGTGGCGCTGGCCATAATCGATGGTCAGCGCGATGACGCGGTATCCCGCCTCTCGAGCAAGCGCGGCGCAGACCATCGAATCGAGCCCGCCCGAGAGCAGAACGACGGCGTGGGGGGCGGGAGAGGACATGGCGGCGGCGCTTAGTGACAACGCTGACGAAGGTCCACCAAACGGGGCTGCGCACAAAAAAGAAGGGCCGCTCGTTAGAGCGGCCCAGGTGCGGGCGCGAGGCCCGTCAGGGAGGAAAGCGTGCCTGAAACTGCGGCACATCCAGCGTCTTAGACGCCGCGAAGTAAACGGCGCCTTAACGCCTTGCCGATTTCTGCGGGCAGGCACCGAGTCTTCGCGCATAAAGGCGATAGGCGAAGGGGTCGCCGCGGTGGATGCCCTGCGTCTCGATCCTGAGCGAGCGCGGCGTCGTCACCCTGATCGCCGAGCGCGCGAAGTCGCCGCGCGGGCAGCTCAATTCGACCATCAGACTGCCATTCCGCTCACCGAGCACGGTCCGGCGGCACGGCTCGCCCGCCATTTCGATCCCGGCCAGCTGCACGACCTCACCCAGGCACACCCGCCGTGCCCCCTGCCCGCTCGCCGAGCGGCTCACTTCCCACATGCCCGGCTGCACGCCCGCCAGCAGCGCCGGGCCCGCGCCGATCAGCGCGGCGGCGGCAAGGGGAATCAAGGCAAGGAGCGCGAATCGAGGCATGACGGCGAATTTTATCACAAGGCCGGTTAATCGAACGCAAGCGGAAAGCTGGTCGAGCAGAATTCGCAATCGACCCGGATCACCCCGTCCACGCCCTTCATCTGATCGCGCTCCTTCTCGGGAAAGCGGGCGATGACCGAGCGGACGTAATCGGGGTCGCAGCGGCAACCGCGGGTGAGCGGGGCGCCCGGCGTCACGCGCACCTCGGCTTCCTCGTGGAACAGTCGCCAGACCAGGGCCTCGAGCCTCAGCGCGGGGTCGAGCAGTTCGTCCGTGCGGACCGAGCCCGCGAGCACCGCGACATGGTCCCAATCGGGGTGGTCGAGCCGCGTGTGCAGCCGCTCGCGCCCTTCCTCGCCCTCGGGAAGGTGCTGAAACAATATGCCGCCCGCGATCCAGTGCCCGTCCTGTTTGTCGGCGGCGAGGCGGACGATCGAGGGGATTTGCTCGGACTGCGAGAAATAGCTTTGCGCAGCCTGCGCCAGGCCCTCGCCCTCCAGTGGCACGATGCCCTGGTAGCGCTCGTCGGTCGCGGGCTGGTCGAAGGTGATCGCCAGATAGCCCTCGCCGAACAAGGTCTTGAGGGTCGGCGAGTGGGCGGCATCGGCGAGCTTGACTGGATCGTGGCGGACATAGCCGCGCAATTCGCCGCCCTTATAGTCGCAGACCAGCAGGTCGACGACGCCGCCCTGGGTCTGCGCCTGAAGGGTCAGCTGCCCGCCCGGGTCCTTGAGCAGCGAGCCGAGCAAGGCGGTCAGCGCCAGCGCCTCCGCCAGCAGGCGCTCGATCGGCGGCGGATAGTCGTGTGCGGCCAGCACCGTATCGAGCGCGGGGCCAAGGCGCACGGCGCGCCCGCGGGCATGGCGTGCGGGCACGGTGACGCCCAGTGCTACGTCGAGATTGGAGAGATCGGAGATCATGGCGAGGGAGATAGGAACGGCATGGCCGTTCCTCAACTCCGGCTTCGACCCGGCGCGGACGGCGGTCTCGCGCGACGTCGCTATTCTGAAAGACGAGGTCCCGGCCTTCGCCGGGACGACGTTCCGGGCCTCAGCCCTCGGCCATCACGCGCTTGGCGAGATTGGCTTCGCGATGCGCCTCGGTCCGGCTCAGCCGCTCGGCCATCGCGTCCCAGGCCATCGCCGCGTCGAGGTTGCGCTGCTTCACGTTGGCGAGGCTGGCGGCGTCGGCGTCGCGGCGGCACTCGGCCGCGCGTTCGGTGTAGAAGGTCCGGGTCGACATGGGGGTTGGCGCTCCCTCGGCTGGGGTAAGAAAAGAAAAACGGACTCGCCTTCCACTCAGGAAGGCGAGTCCGGATCGAGCGCGGGTTAGGCGCTCTGCAGGTTGATCGCGCTGGCGCGGCCGTCGCGGCCCGACTGCAGCTCGTACTGCACCTTCTGCTCGCGATCGAGCGTGCGCATGCCGGCCGCCTCGACCGCCGAAATGTGAACGAACGCGTCGCCGCTGCCGTCGTCGGGCGAGATGAAGCCATAGCCCTTGTCGGCATTGAAGAATTTGACGGTTCCGGTGATCATAAACTTAGTCCTTCTAGAGAGGGCGCCCGAGTGTCGATCGCCCTGCTAGGAGCGGCGAGGCGAGAAGGAGTAAGGAGCCGCAAAGCACCAAAGACCGTCAAACTTGCGACTGATAGCCATTTGCAGATAGGCCTTTAAGTCCCTTTTGCCAAGGTGCGTGATCTCGCGGGTTTTCCGCCGCGTCCCGCACCATGCGTGCTACCTACCGTGCAAGAGCGACTCCGCCGCCTCTAACCCGTTTTCACGGTAAAAACGCAACGCAGTGCATATCGATGCGCTGTAAATTCTTGATAACAGGACAAAAATCGGTAATGCACCGTCTGTCCTGAGTTATCGTAGTTGCGAGTGTAAAGCGTGATCCCCCATTCGTATGAGCCCCAGATCGATGGGTTGCGTGCACTCGCAGTAACCAGTGTTCTACTTTTTCATGCGGGATTGCCGGGTTTCAACGGTGGCTTCGTCGGAGTCGACGTTTTCTTCGTCATTTCCGGCTACCTCATCACAAGAATTATCCAGACGGAAATTGACGCGAAGCGTTTCTCCCTTTGGAATTTTTACGAGCGGCGGGCAAGGCGTATCCTGCCTGCACTACTTACGGTGCTTTTCTGTTCAATTCTGGCTGGCGCGGTCATCCTGGTCCCTTCACGGCTGACGGATCTCGCGCAATCCTCATTGGCAACTCTTACATTCGTCTCGAACATCTGGTTCTGGCGGACAATTGATTACTTTTCCGGCGAGGGTCATCCACTTCTTCACACTTGGTCGTTGGGCGTTGAAGAACAGTTTTATATCTTCTTCCCACTTGCTCTCCTGTTCTTCTCCAAGTTCGGTCGGTCTCGTTCCCTGACGATATTGGCCCTGCTAGGCTCCCTGACGCTCTCGATAATTCTCACCGAGCAGTCTCCCGCGGGAGCTTTTTATCTGCTGCCCACCCGCGCCTGGGAGCTGTTGATTGGAGCCGTACTGTTCCAATGGCGGGCGACGGCTCCAAACTGGGTCGGATGGCTGGGGATGGCAGCCATCCTGGGAAGCGTAGTCCTGCTAGATGAGAGCACTCATTTCCCTGGTGCCGTGGCTCTTGTTCCGACACTGGGGGCTGCGGCGGTCATCGCTGCCAGGCAATCCGACGTTGCTCGCTTGCTTTCTTTAAAGCCATTCGTCGGCGTCGGTCTGATCTCTTACTCATTATACCTGTGGCATTGGCCGGTCCTCGTTTTCAGCCGCGAGTTGGGATTGCATGGCGCCGTCGGGACCGCGATGGCCGTCCTGTCGACGGTCGTCCTTGCGATATTGACGTGGGAATTTGTCGAGCAGCCGTTTCGTGACCGCCACCGAATAACGGTGCGCGGCATGACCGCAATAGTGCTGACCGGTTCCGTCGCCGCAGCCTGCGTCAGCGTGATGGTGCTCAATGGACTTCCGCAGCGCTTTTCCGCAGAGTCGCTGCAATTGGCCACGGTTGAGAAGCCCAGAACCAGCATTGCCTGTGAAAATACGCCCTGCAGTCTTGGAAGCGGACGTCCGACGTTCGGTTTATGGGGCGACAGTCACGCTGCAGCCCTGGGCGAGGCCGTGGATATTGCGGTCAGCGCGCCGGGCAAGCTCGTCGCACGAAACGCCTGCCCGCCTATCGTTGGTTATGTGCCTCCCAGCATGCTCGGACGGGACAGAGAGGAGTGCGCTAAGAGGAATGCACGCCTTTTGAGCGACAAGACGCCTGTCGTCATGCTTTCGGCTTACTGGCAGTCTTATCTCGATGATCCGCAATTCATCCCGGCCATGCAGCGCTCCAATCGGCTGTTAGTGCAAAGCGGACGAAAAGTGTTCGTTGTCCTAGGTTTAGGCGAAGCACCCTATGACCTTCCTCAAGGTTTGGCGCAGCAGCTGCGATGGAAGGGTGTTTATGATGCGCAGTTCGAGACACGAGGGGCTCCACTGGAATTCCGCAGCGCAATTGGTGTTCCTGTCATCGATCTTGCTTCGGTTATCTGCCCTCGGGGGATTTGCCCGACAACTGTGAATGACGCCCCAGTTTTCTTTGACAGTCATCATTTGAGCGGTCCCGCCGGCAGGACCGTCGTCGCTCCTGTGCTGCGAGCGGCAATTCGTTCAACCAATGACCGGATCGACTTCGGACCCTAAAGTACTTCATCCGGCGCAGAGAGCTCCTTGCACGAGAGCAACGTCAAGCGGTCACAATGGCGTGCAGGGTCAGCCGCTCAAAGTGCCCACCGGCTTCTCTCAAGCCGCGACCGCCGGCACCTCATAGGCCGCCGCCGCCGCGCTCAGCCCCTCGACGAATTCGCGGATGTGCTGGTCGTCGATCACCAGCGGCGGCAACACGCGGACGACGTTGTCGCCCGCCGCCACCGTCAAAATGCCGCGGGTGCGGAGGTAGCCGACGAAGGCGCGGCTGTCGGTCTTCATCTTGATGCCCAGCATCAGGCCCATGCCCCGTACGCCCTCGAACAGATGGTCGTGGTTGCCGATCATCTGCTCGAGCGCACCGCGAAGGCGGGCGCCGGTGTCGCGCACCTGGGCGAGGAATTCGGGCGTCGAGACCACGTCCAGCACCGCCATCCCCGCCGCCATCGCCAGCGGGTTGCCGCCATAGGTCGAGCCGTGCGTGCCCGCGACCATGCCGGCCGCCGCCTTTTCGGTGGCGAGGCAGCAGCCGAGC
The DNA here is from genome assembly GCA_031425975.1 of Sphingomonas sp. Taxonomy (GTDB): domain Bacteria; phylum Pseudomonadota; class Alphaproteobacteria; order Sphingomonadales; family Sphingomonadaceae; genus Sphingomicrobium. Next base: position 5,910 of record JANPKL010000257.1, on the reverse strand, counting down.
GGGAAGCCGCCGCCGATGCCCTTGGCCGACGCAAGGATATCGGGGATGATGCCATATTGCTCGTGCGCGTAAAGCGTGCCGGTGCGCGCGACGCCGCACTGGACCTCGTCGAGCACCAGCATCAGGTCATGCTCGTCGCAGGCGGCACGAAGGCCGCGCATGAACTCCGACGACGCGGGACGGATACCGCCCTCGCCCTGCACCGGCTCGAGCAGGAAGCCGGCGGTATTGTCGTCGATCGCGGCCAGCGCGGCGTCGAGGTCGTCGAACGCGACCACTTCGAAGCCTTCGAGCAAGGGCGCGAAGCCGTCGCGCAGCTTGGCCTGGTCGGTGGCCGAGATGGTCGCCATCGTCCGCCCGTGGAAGGCGTTGGAGAAGGTGATCAATTTGTGCTTGTGGGGATTACCCGCGACGTGGTGATAGCGGCGCGCGACCTTGATCGCGCATTCGACCGCCTCGGCGCCCGAATTGGTGAAGAACACCGTGTCGGCGAAGGTGAGTTCGGTCAGCCGCCGCGCCAGCGCCTCGCCCTGGGGGCTGCCATAGAGGTTGGAAACGTGCATCAGCGTCTCGGCCTGCTTCTGGATCGCGCCGATCAGATGCGGGTGGCTGTGGCCGAGCAGATTGACCGCGATGCCGCTGGCAAAATCGAGGTAGCGCTCGCCGCCCTCGCCGATCAGATAAACGCCCTCGCCCTTGACCGGTCGCACCTCGCAGCGCGGATAGACGGGCATGAGCGGCGTGATGGCCATTGGGGGCTCCTGGAGTTCTGACGAGAAAGGGCGCGGCCTCCGGATGGGGAAGCCGCGCCCTCTTTAGCGGGGTGGGCGGGGCAAAAACACCCCCGCCCGACCAAGCCTAGTCGTCGTCGCGGTCGCGGCGGCGCTCTTGGCGATCATCGATGCCGTTGCGATTGGCGTCGACGAAACCGTCGTAGCGGTCGAGGCGGCCATCGTCGTCGCGGTCGCGGTCACGCTCCAGGCGGTCGTCGACGCCGTTGCGATTGCGGTCGACCCAGCCGTCGCGATTGTTATTGTTGTTCCAGCCATAGGCATTGCCATTGGGCCGGCGACCGTCGCGCGCCTCCATCTGGATCGCCTGCTGGAGGCGGGCGAAGCGTTGGTCGAGGTCGTAGCGCTCGCGGTTGCTCAAGCCGTTCTGGGCATAGGCCCGGGTCCGGTTCTGAAGGTCGATGGCGGCGACCCGCAGGCGGCGCGCCTCGCGCTCGGTGATCCGGTCGCGGCTGTCGAAGCGCTCAATGCGCTGGCGCAGCTGATCGGCACGGACCAGATAGCTCTGGACCAGGCCCTGCTGGTTGTAGTTATAGCCATAGCCCGGCTGTTGATAGCCGTAGGGCACCGGCTGGCCGTAGGGAGCCGGCTGGTTGTAGCCATATTGCGGGGCGGGATAATATTGCGCGGCGGCAGGCGCAGCGGCGGCAAGGGCCGACAGTCCGGCGGCGGCGAACAGGATCTTCTTCATTTACGCTCTCCTCAACGAGGTTGATGAAGAGCTTCTACGCCGCATGGCCAAGCTTGAGCCTGAACGCGGCCGTTATCGCAGGTTCACCCAGCCAAGCGCTAGGTGCCTGGAAGGGCTCAGTTCTTGATTTTCCATCCGCTCCGCAGCAACGCATAGCAGAGCGCGACCAGGCACAGGTTCAGCGCCAGCAATATCCCCGCGCCGAACCAGATCGGCGAATCGGCCTCGGCCAGGAAACCGTAGCGGAAACCCGAGATGACGTAGAAGAAAGGATTGGCATGGCTGATCGCGCGGAACAGCGGGCTCAGCTGCTCGACCGAGTAGAAAGTGCCGCTGAGCAGCGACAGCGGTGCGACGACGAAATTGGTGACCGCCGCGGCATGGTCGAATTTCTCGGCCCAGATCGAGGTGATGAGGCCGAGCAGGGCCAGCAGCAGCGCGCCCATCAGCGCGAACCACAGGGCCGCGAGCGGGTGGCGGAGGCCGACCTCCACCCCCGGCCACAACGCCATCGCCAGCCACACCGCGCCGCCGACCAGGAAGGCGCGCGTGACCGCCGCGCCGATCAGCCCGGCGATCAGCTCTCCCGTAGACAGCGGCGGCATCAGATAATCGACGATCGTACCCTGGATCTTGCCGACCAGCAGCGAGAAACTGGCGTTGGCAAACGCGGTCTGCATCATTGTCATCACGATCAGCCCGGGCGCGATGAAATCGGCGAAGGGCACTCCCATCACGGTCCGCTTCACGCCGCCCAAGGCGACGGTGAAGATGACCAGGAACAAGAGGGTGGTGACCGCGGGCGCCCACACCGTCTGGGTCTGGACCTTGAAGAAGCGCCGCACCTCCTTCACATAGAGGGTCCTCAAACCCTCCCAGTTGACACCGGTCAGGCGTGCTTCGCCCGGAGCCGTACGGAGCCAGGCGCTGGTCAAGGGGGGCTGGTCGTTCATCGCCTGAGCGACTATCGGCCTTGGCGCATGGCGGCAACCGCCAACACGAGAAAGACGACGAGTAATCTATGAGCTGGACCGACGAGCGAATCGAACGCCTGAAGGCGATGTGGACGCAAGGCAAGACCGCCAGCGTGATCGCCGAGGAACTGGGCGGGGTCAGCCGCAATGCAGTGATCGGCAAGGCGCATCGCCTCGGCCTCGATGCACGCCCCTCGCCGGTCAAGCCGGGCGACGAGAAGGGGGCGTCGACTCCTGCGGCTGCCGCCGCCGCTGCTCCGCCGCCGTTCGATGCCGATCCGCCCACGGCCAAGGTGATCGCGCCGACCCGCGTCAAGGAGAAGCCCGCGATCGCCGCCATCCTCGAGGCTGCCGCACCGATGCCCGACGACGAGCCGCGCGCGCCTGCGCCCGTCGCTGCCGCGGCGGCCCCCGCTCCCGCTCCTGCCGGCGGCCCCTTCCCGCCCGGTACCAAGACCGAGACGACCCTCGTCTATCGCTCGATCGGTCCCGGCGGCTTCATCCGTCAGGGTCCGGGCGATCAGCAGCCTCCGATCCCGCCCGCGCCGCCGCGCCGCCTGGTTCCGGCCAAGCCCAGCCCCGAGATCGCCGACAAGACCGGCCTGCTCGAACTGAACGATCGCATCTGCAAATGGCCGATGGGACATCCGGGCGAGCCCGATTTTCACTTCTGCGGGCAGCAGTCGAACCCGGGCTATCCCTATTGCGTCCAGCATTGCGGCGTTGCCTATCAGGCGCAACTGCCGCGCCGCGACCGCCGTCCGCCCCCGCCCATGCCCTATGGCGGCCCGCGCGTCCGTTAAGCTTGCGTGACGCGCGCGCGGTGCGGAGGGTTCAGCCGGCCCGCACCCGCTCGCGCAGCCATTCGGCGAGTTCCTCCTCGGTCACTGCGCCGGCGGCGAGATCTTCGAACATCACAACCAATTCGGCATCATCGGCTTCGAGTTCGAAGCCGTTGAGGTTAAGGAGAGTTTCGCAGACAACCAGCGGTGGCATAACCGGCGGTCACACCTGAGCAATCCGCCGCGATGGGCGCCTTCCCTTCCCCGCTTGCTCGCGCCTCTCTACCCCCTATACGTTCCGGCGCAGACATGAGCGACCTGTTCGACCCCAACGCCCCGCCCCCCGCCGCCACCGGCGCCGATAGCTATGACGCGTCCGCGATCGAGGTGCTGGAGGGGCTCGAACCCGTCCGCCGCCGCCCGGGCATGTACATCGGCGGCACCGACGAGCGCGCGCTGCACCACCTCGCGGCCGAGGTGATCGACAATTGCATGGACGAGGCGGTGGCAGGTCACGCCAGCCGGATCGAGATCATGCTAGGCCTGAACAACCGGCTGACGGTGAGCGACAACGGGCGCGGCATCCCGGTCGATCCGCACCCAAAATATGCGCCCAAGTCGGCGCTGGAGGTAATCCTCACCACGCTTCACTCGGGCGGCAAGTTCGAGGGCAAGGCCTATTCGACTTCGGGCGGTCTCCACGGGGTCGGCATCAGCGTCGTCAACGCGCTCTCGACCGAGACCATCGTCGAGGTCGCACGCGAGAAGAAGCTTTACCGCCAGGTCTTTTCACGCGGGCTTGCGACCGGGCCGCTGCAGGAAGTCGGCGCGGCACCCAACCGGCGCGGGACGACCGTATCCTTCCACCCCGACCCCGAAATCTTCGGCGAGCTGGCCTTCAGCCCCGAGCGCCTGTTCGCGCTGGCCCGCTCGAAAGCCTTCCTGTTCGCGGGCGTCGAGATCCGCTGGCGCTGCGACCCGACACAAGCCTCCGACAAGGTCCCCGAGACCGCCACCCTCCAGTTTGCCAACGGCCTTGGCGATGCGCTGGCCGAGCAGCTCGAGGGCCGTGAGTGCGTCACCGCCGCCCCCTTCACCGGCGGCGCCGATTTCCCCGACGGCCAGGGCCGCGCCGAATGGGCGGTCGCCTGGCCGCTCTGGTCCGACGGCTTCCAGGCTTATTATTGCAATACCATCCCCACCCCCGACGGCGGCACGCATGAGGCGGGCCTGCGCGCCGCGCTGACCAAGGGCATCCGCGCCTTCGCCGAACTCGTCGGCAACAAGCGCGCCAAGGACATCACCGCCGACGACGTGATGATGAGCTGCGAATGCTATCTGTCGGTGTTCATCCGCAATCCGCATTTCCAGAGCCAGACCAAGGATCGCCTGACCAGCCTCGAGGCCGCGCGCTTCGTCGAAGGGGCGATGCGCGATCATGTCGACCATTTCCTGGCCGACAACATGGACCGCGGGCGGGCACTGCTCGGCGCGATCGTCGAGCGGATGGAGGAGCGGCTCAAGCGCCGGGCCGAGCGCGAGGTCAAGCGCAAGACGGCGACCAGCGCGCGGCGCCTCCGCCTGCCGGGCAAGCTCACCGACTGCGCCTCGGACAATCCCGAAGGGACCGAATTGTTCATCGTCGAGGGCGACAGCGCGGGCGGATCGGCCAAGCAGGCGCGCAACCGCAAGACGCAGGCGATCCTGCCGATCCGCGGCAAGATCCTCAACGTCGCGTCCGCCACGCAGGACAAGATCCGCGCCAACCAGGAAGTCGCCGACCTCCAGCTCGCGCTCGGCTGCGGTATCCGCGACCGCTTCGACGAGGCGGCGCTGCGCTACGAAAAGATCATCATCATGACCGACGCCGACGTCGACGGCGCCCACATCGCGACCCTGCTGATGACCTTCTTCTTCCAGGAAATGCCCGAACTGGTCCGCCGCGGGCATCTGTTCCTGGCCCAACCCCCGCTCTACCGCCTGACCGCGGGCAACAAGACGCTATACGCGAGAGACGACGCCCACCGCGCCGAATTGGAGCGCACCGAGTTCAAGGGCCGCAAACTCGACGTCAGCCGCTTCAAGGGCCTGGGCGAGATGAACCCCAATCAGCTCAAGGAGACCACCATGGACCCGGCCTCGCGGTCCCTGCTCAAGGTGACGCTGCCTAGCCAGTTCGAGGATCGCCAGCCGATCAAGGACCTGGTCGAGCGCCTGATGGGCAAGAACCCCGAGCACCGTTTTGCGTTCATTCAGTCGAGGGCTGCGGCGGTGAGCGGGGATGAGCTGGACGCCTGACGACGAACCCGGCCAGGCTGGCCTTCTAGCGAGGAAGGCCGAGCCGCCCGACCGCGTCCACGGTCGTCGCACGCCCGGTCCGCCGATCATAGGCGCAGAGGCGGGCGTCGATCACCGACTGGTTATTGTAACCCTCTACGATGCGCAGCTCGACCGGGACGCGGTCCGAGAAACGCGCCTTGTCGGTCATGATCTTGGCTCGTTGCAGGCCCGAAGCGGCGATGCAGGCGCGGTTGACCTTGCGGTCGAGCGCGGCCCAGGCCGCCGGAGTCGATGCCTGTGCGGTGGTCGCAAGCAGGGCCAGCGCGGCGGCGGACAGGATCAATTTGGTCATGGTCAATCTCCTTGACTTTCGATGGTCAGATGCGGCCGCA
>JANPKL010000256.1:0-3936 GCA_031425975.1 Sphingomonas sp. | reverse complement strand
CGGACGAACGCCATGCGTCCTTCGCGCGGAGGGCGGTTGATGGTCACACCGGCGTCCATCAGCCGCTGACAGGTCGCGTGAACGTCGTCGACTTCATAGGCGAGGTGGCCGAAGTTGCGCCCGCCTGAATATTCCTCGGGGTCCCAGTTATGGGTCAGCTCGACCTCACCGCCCTCGTCGCCGGGGACGCCGAGGAAGATCAGGGTGAAGCGGCCGGCCTGGCTCTCGATGCGGCGCCGCTCCTCGAGCCCGAGCAGGGCGAAGAAGGCGATGGTGGCGGCGGGATCGGTGACCCGGATCATGGTGTGGAGAAAACGCATGGCCTTCAAGTGGCGCTTCGGACTGCCGCTGCCAAGTCCATGACCGTGCGGCAGAGGAGGTCGAGTTCGTGCGGCGCGGACAGGCGGTGGGTACCGCCCTTGACCAGGATCAGTTGCACGTCGGTCGAGCGCAGCGCGGCCATGGTGCGGAAGGCGATCTCGACCGGCACCTCGTCGTCGCGGCCGCCGTGGAGCAGGCGCACCGGACCGTCAAAGGCGAGTTCGTGATCGAGCAGCAGCAGCGCCTGGCCCGAGCGGCGGAAGGCGGGGACCAGATCCTCGTCATTGCCCCAATCGGTGAAGTCGGGCGCAGCGGCGATGCCGACGAGAGCGATGACGCGCGCGGCCAGGCGCTCGGCGAGGTGAAGCATGAGCCAGCCACCCATTGAGGAGCCGATCAGGATCAGCGGTCCCTGCGCCAGCCCGGCGACCGCCTCGGCCTCCGCGAGCCAGCGGTGGAGCGTGCCATCGGCGAAGCTGCCGGGCGATTCGCCGGTGCCGCTATAGTCGAAGCGCAGCAGCGCGAGGCCGTTGGCGGCTGCAAGCGCATCGAGCGCCTCGGCCTTCGCGCCCCGCATGTCGGAGGCATAGCCGGGCAGGAACAGGAGGGTCGGCGCGGAGCCGGGGCGGTGACGGACGGCAATGCGGCGGCCGTCGGGAAGGGAGAGCCAAGTCGGGTCCATGGCTATCCCTAGCGCTTCGGCTAGCGTGCGGCGAGCCGACCGAACCGCCAAATGTCAGCGCGCGGCGAGTCGACCCGAAGCGTGGCGCGCGGCGAATTCGGCCTCGGCCCCGGCGACGACCTTGCGCCGGCAGGCGCGGATGGCGCGCTTGCCGGCGGGATCGCTCGCGCTCGGCTCGCCGCAAACTTCGGCGGCGGCGCGGGCGAGGCGCTGGCGCAGCGCGACCTGGCCGGCGGCGCTGTCGAGATCGAGGTCGCGGGTGACGACGATGGTGCTGGCCTCGGGCCCCGGCACGGCGGCCTCGACCAGGTGCGAGGAGCCGGTGGCGGCCATTGCCAGCAGGACGAAGGTGAGGGTGGTGCTTTTCATCGGTCGTCTCCCTGTCGATGCGACAGTGACGCTCTGCGCCTTCTTGCTGCGCTGCGGGAGCAACGATGTTGCACCGCCGTTCTGCAAAAACGACGAGCCTAGTCGGGCGCCATCCAGCCGGGCGGCGCGGTGCCGATTTCGGACGCCGGAGCGGGGGCGGGCCGGGCCGGATATTCACCGCGGCGGCCGGGCCAGGCGACGATCATGATCGCCACCGCCAGCACGCCCATCCCGATCATGAGGAGGATGTAGGGGATGATGCCGAGCGACAGTCGCGGGGAGTCGGTCGGGTCACCGCGGTCGCGCGCTTCGTTGCGGCGGCGGCTGGCGGCCGAGCGTCCGCTCCGCGCGGAGCGGCGGCTTGGCCAATAATCTTCGAAGCGGGTCCAGACCCGGGCTTTCTCGTCGGGGATCGGCATGGCTGAAGTATTCAACGCATCAGTCACGCCTCGGCTGCGCGGCCCGGCGCAGTTTTTCGCTCGGCCGGTCGCCTCAATGGAGCAAGCGCGAATGCGGTCGGCTGTCCCCGCGCAGCAGGAAGGTGCCGTGGCGGCCGTGACGACCGTGGGCGAGGGCAATCAGCAATTCGGCGTAGAGGCGGTCCCACAGGAGGTTGGAGACGACGAGCGACTGGCCGTCCTGGCGGATCTCGATCGTGGCGCGCCGGGTCTTGCCCCTGAGCGCGATGGTGCAGCCGAACGGACCATCACTGCGCTCCTCGGCCAGTTCCTCGTCGGGATTGGCGAGGCGGGCGGTGAGCAGGAAACCGGCTAGCAGCTCGCCGCCGTATAGATCGAGGCGCACCGGCTTGTCGGTCGCGCGTGCCGGATCGCCGAGCTGGAGGACCAGATGGCCCTCGCCGTCGTCGTCCAGACCGATCCGAAGGGCGGGGCCGGAAACGTGGAGGATGTCGCGAATGCGCATGGCGCAGGCCTTGTGAAGGGGGCGGCGGATCAGAGACCGAAATCGCCGTGTCCGAAAGGAAACACGAAAGGCCGGGGCGATAACAGCGCCCCGGCCCAAGCATCGTCCGGCAAACGGACCGGCGATGCCCTCACGTGCGCTTAGCGGAATAGGCTCATGATGGCCTGCGGCGCCTGGTTGGCGATCGACAGCGCCTGGATGCCCAGCTGCTGCTTGACCTGCAGCGCCTGGAGCTTGGCGCTTTCCTTGGCGAGGTCGGCGTCGACCAGGTTACCGACCGAGCTTTCGACCACGTCGCTGAGCTTGCTGGTGAAGCTGAGCTGCGCATCGATCCGGCGACTGGCCGAACCCAATGCCGACAGCGAGGTCTTGAGGTTGGTCTGGCTGTCGGCGATGGTCTGGACCATCGTCTGGGCTGCGGCCTGCGTGTTCACCTGGCCGGCAGCGGCGACGGTGATCACCGAACCGCCCAGGTCGAGACCCTGATTGGCGACGGTCAGGGCATCGGGCTGCCAGCCGGCGGTGGCGCCATTGCTGTCCTGGACCGACTGCAGGGCCGAAACGCTGCCGCCGCCGCTCTTGAGAATGTTGGTGCCGTTGAAGTCGGACGAATTGACCACGGTCGCGATCCGGTCGCGAAGCGCGGTGAAGTCCTGGTTAATCGCGTCGCGGCTCGACTGGTCGATACCGGCATCCGACGCCTCATAGGCCTTCTTCTTCATCTCGATGAGGATGTCCGAGACCTGCTCGGCACCCGCCACCGCGACGTCGGTGACCGACTTGGCGCGGTTGAGGCTGTTCGATACGGCCTTCATCCCGCCCATGTCCGAACGCAGGGTCTGGGCGATGGCGAAGGCGGCGCTGTCGTCCTTGGTCGACCCGACGTTATAGCCCGAGTTGATCCGGCTCTGGGTCTGCGACAGCGCGCGGTTGGTGCTCGACAGGCTCTGCAGGGCGGCCATTGCGCCGGCATTGGTGTTGACAGTGAAAGACATTGAATTTTCCTTCTGGAAGCAGCGGCCGCTTCTGCAGCCTGATGATTGCAGGCGTTGAGTGCCTGTCCTTCTCTTTTGGGAGAAACTTGGCCGGCGCGGTCAGACCGGCATGATTTTGATGGTTATCAAAACCTTAAAGCCCGATCAGAACGGAAATAGCGCGTCGTAGAGTTGCTGGCCCCAACGCGCCGACTGGGCGCTCGAAAGCTGGCCGCGACCGCCGTAGAGGATGCGCGCCTCGGCGATGCGCTGGTGCGACACGCTATTGTCGCGGGCGATGTCGGCGGGCCGGACGATGCCGGTAATGACCAGCTCGCGAAGCTCGTTGTTGACCCGCATCTCCTGGCGCCCGCGGACCATGAGATTGCCGTTGGGCATGACCCCGGTGACGATTCCGGCCAAAGTGAGATTGATGGCCTCGCCGCGCTCGATCCGGCCCTCGCCCGCCGAGCGACTGTCCGATGTGCCGTCGATCGATGCGCTCGACGATTTGCCCGGCAGGATGCGGTCGAGCAATTTGTCGATGCCGAGCAGTCCGGCGATCCCAGCGCTTTCGGTCCCGCCGCGCCGCCGCTCGCTGCGATTGTCGAGCGAAGCATTGTCGTCGACCTTGACGCGGATGGTCAGGAGGTCGCCGAGGCTGCG
>JANPKL010000255.1:0-4646 GCA_031425975.1 Sphingomonas sp. | reverse complement strand
GTCACCGTGCTGATCGGCGGCAGCTTCGGCGCGGGCAATTACGGCATGTGCGGCCGCGCCTATTCGCCGCGCTTCCTGTTCAGCTGGCCCAATAGCCGCATCAGCGTGATGGGCGGGGAGCAGGCAGCGAGCGTGCTGGCGACGGTGCACCGCGACGCCGACAAATGGACCACCGAGGAGGCCGAAGCCTTCAAGCAACCGATCCGCGACGATTACGAAGCCCAAGGCAACCCCTGGCACGCCACCGCCCGCCTGTGGGACGACGGCATCATCGACCCGGCGCAGACGCGAGATGTGCTTGGATTGGCGTTCGCCGCCTGTCTCAACGCCGCCATCCCCGAACGCGCGTCGTTCGGCGTATTCAGGATGTGATGATGGCAAATTCGGTAACGCGCTCGGGCCCCAGCTGGCTCACTCTTTTCGCTCTCACTATCCTCATCGCGATCGCAATGAATATTCTGCATGAGGCGGGTCACGCAGCTGCCAATGCTGCCATGGGGTATGACATGGTGGCGCGAATCAACAGCGTCACCCTCACCGGTACTTCGGTCGCCTATCGCTCGGTAACGGACCGCGTGATCGCTGACGCGGCCGGCCCGCTGGTTACAATTCTCATTGCGGTTGCCGCTTGGCTGCATGGTCGGCGCAACGCCGGAACGCTCGCGCCGACCATTGTCGCGGTCGCACTGGCAATGCGACTGATCGCCGCCGCAGTGAGCCTTGGAAATCCCAATGACGAGGCGCGGATCTCGTTGGCACTGGGGCTGGGGCCATGGACGATATTTGCGCTGGTCATCGCGGGTCTCGGTGTCCTTTTCGTGACCCTTTTCCGGCGTGAGCGAGAATTGGGGTGGCGCTGGCTGCTGATCACTTATCTTGCTTTGTCGGTCGCCTTCGCCGGGATCGTCTTTGGTGAGCCTTACCTTCCCGCATTCGTGATCAGGGGGTTCGGATACCATGCTTAGCTCCCTCCTCATCGCCAATCGCGGGGAAATCGCTTGCCGGATCATGCGCACGGCGCGGCGGCTCGGGATCCGCACGGTCGCCGTCTATTCGGATGCCGATGCCAAGGCGCTCCACGTCCGCATGGCGGACGAGGCGGTGCATATCGGGCCGAGCCCGGCGCGCGAAAGCTATTTGGTCGGGGAAAAGATTATCGCCGCGGCCAAAGCGAGCGGTGCCGAGGCGATCCACCCTGGCTACGGGTTCCTCAGCGAGAATGCGGATTTCGCGCAGGCGGTAATCGATGCCGGACTGGTGTGGGTCGGGCCGAAGCCGGCAAGCATCCGCGCGATGGGGCTGAAGGATGCCGCCAAGACTTTGATGACGGCGGCGGGCGTACCGGTCACGCCGGGCTATCTTGGCGACGATCAATCGCCCGAGCGCTTGCAGGCCGAGGCCGATGCGATCGGTTATCCGGTGCTGATCAAGGCGGTCGCGGGCGGCGGCGGCAAGGGGATGCGCAAAGTCGATTCGGCGGCGGATTTCGCTGATGCGCTCGACAGCTGCAAGCGCGAGGCGGCCTCGTCCTTCGGCAACGACGTGGTGCTGCTCGAGAAATGGATCGAAAGCCCGCGCCATATCGAGGTGCAGGTGTTCGGCGACAGCCACGGCAACGTCGTCCACCTGTTCGAACGCGACTGTTCGTTGCAGCGCCGCCACCAGAAAGTGATCGAGGAGGCCCCTGCGCCGGGGATGGACGAGGCGACGCGCGCAGCGGTGTGCGGCGCTGCGGTACGCGCGGCGCAGGCGGTCGATTACGAAGGCGCGGGGACGATCGAGTTCATCGCCGACACGTCTGATAAAAAAGACGGGGGCTCAGGCCTGCGCGCCGGCCGCATCTGGTTCATGGAAATGAACACGCGGCTCCAGGTCGAGCATCCGGTGACCGAGGAGATCACCGGCGTCGACCTGGTCGAATGGCAATTGCGCGTGGCGAGCGGGGAGGTGCTGCCAAAACGGCAGGACGAACTGTCGATCACCGGCCATGCGATCGAGGCGCGGCTTTACGCGGAAGACCCTGCGACGGGGTTTCTGCCCAGCACCGGCACGCTCGAGCATTTCGATCTTGGTGGCGGCCCTTCGACTTCGCTCCGGGCGAACGAAGGAGGCCATCCTGTTTCGTCCGCCCTTAGCGAAGTCGAACTACCCTCTGCGCTCCGGATCGAAAGCGGGGTCGAGGAAGGCGATGCCATCTCTCCCTTCTACGATCCCATGATCGCCAAGCTTATCGCACGCGGCGACGACCGCGAGGAGGCGATTGGCGCGCTTGCGACCCTGCTCGACGGGGTGGAAGTGTGGCCCGTGCGGACCAATGCCGGCTTCCTTTTCAACTGCCTGCTCGACGAGGATTTCGAGGCAGCGCGGATCGACACCGGATTCATCGCCCGCAAGCTCGATGTCCTCGTCCCCGCGGCCGTCGCCGACGAGGACATCTGGAGCGCGGCGGCGCTGATCGGCCTTGCGCAGGATGACGAGGGCGAAGTCGATGCTTTGAGCGGCTTCCGGCTCAACGCCGCCCCGCAGCCGTCCATCACGCTCAGCCACGGCGGCGAGCGCCGACGCCTCCTTCTCGATCATGACGCGGATATCGAAGCTTCGGGCTTTCGCGACGGGGAGAATGTCGTCCTGTTCGTGGAAGGCCAGGCCTACACCTTTCAGCGCATCGCCCGGGGCACGGTCGGCGCGGCCGCCGGCGACGGCACGCTGGTTGCCCCGATGCCTGGCAAGGTGACCAGCATCGACGTGGTTGCGGGGGATCAGGTCGTAAAGGGCCAGCGGTTATTGACGCTGGAGGCGATGAAAATGGAGCATGGGCTGGTCGCGCCATTCGACGGCGTGGTGGCGGAACTGAACGCGGTGGCGGGAGCGCAGGTGCAGGTGGACGCAGTGATGGTTCGGATCGCGCAAGACTAAGCTTGCCAAATTGCACCAGATAGGTTATTTGATCGAGTCGAAGACCAAGTGTCTTCCTCTCGTGGAAAGGGCGGGCACGATAAAAGGTGCCGACCCCGTCAACTTCGACAACTTCGGGAGAGAGTGAAGTGAACATCGACGGCATATCGGCAGTGGTTACCGGCGGTGCCTCCGGACTTGGCGAAGCGACCGCTCGGGCGCTGGCCGCCAAGGGCGCCAAGGTCGCCATCTTCGACCGCAACCAGGAGCAGGGCGAGAAGGTCGCGGCCGAGATCGGCGGAATCTTCTGCATGTGCGACGTGACCAGCGACGAGACCGTCGCCGCGGCGTTCGAGAAGGCGCGCGCCGCCCACGGGCAGGAGCGGGTGCTGGTGTGCTGCGCCGGGGTCGCCAATGCGGTCAAGACCGTCGGCCGCGACCGCGAGACGAAGGCAGTGAAGAAATACCCCATCCACCAGTTCGAGCTGGTGATCGGGATCAACCTCGTCGGCACCTTCCGCTGCATCGCGCATTCCGCTGCCGGGATGGTCGACAACACGCCCGGAGAGGATGGCGAGAAGGGCGTGATCATCAATACCGCCTCGGTCGCGGCCGAGGACGGGCAGATCGGCCAGGCTGCCTATTCGGCGTCGAAGGGCGGTGTGCTGGCGATGACCCTGCCGATCGCGCGCGACCTGATGAACGAGGGCGTGCGGGTCAACGTCATTCTGCCGGGCGTGTTCAAGACGCCGATGGTGGCGATGATGCCGCCCCAGGTGCAGGACGCGCTGGGGGCGCAGGTGCCTTTCCCGAAGCGGCTCGGCCGGCCCGAGGAATATGCCGAGCTCGCCGTGTTCATGGTCGAGAGCGGCTACATGAACGCCGAAAGCGTCCGGCTCGACGGCGGTATCCGGATGGCACCGAAGTAAGGTGGAACTGGCCGCGCTGCTGGACCCGCTCGCCGCCGCCTGCCGCGAGGCCGGCGAGGCGATCATGGCGATCCGCCGGCGCGGATTCGCGGTGGAGCAGAAGGGAGACTGCTCGCCCGTTACCGAAGCCGACCGGGCGGCGGAAGCCATTCTTCTGAGGGCGCTCGCCGCTCATGCTCCAGGCGTCCCCGTGGTGGCCGAGGAGGAAGTCGCCGCGGGGCGGGTGCCGATGCTCGGGCCCATCTTCTTCCTTGTCGACCCACTTGACGGAACCCGCGAGTTCGTGGCGGGCGGAGACGATTACACCGTGAACATCGGACTCGTGGTCGATGCCACGCCGCGCCTCGGACTGGTCCTGGCCCCGGAGCAGGGGCGTCTCTGGGCCGGCGTGGTCGGGGAGGGGGCCTATGTCGAGCAATCTGGCGAGCGCCGCGCGATCGCTGTGCGCGAACCGGGATCGCCGCTGCTGGCGGTCGCGTCGAAGTCGCATCTCAATGCGGCGACCGTGGACTATCTGGCGGCGGCCGCGCCGGGCTGCGGGCACGTCAGTGTCGGGTCGAGCCTCAAATTCTGCCTGGTGGCGGAAGGGGCGGCGGACCTCTATCCGCGCCTGTCGCCGACCTCCGAGTGGGACACCGCCGCCGGCCACGCCGTGCTGCTGGCCGCCGGTGGACGGGTCGACGCGCTTGACGGCGCACCGCTCGGCTACGGCAAGCCGCAATTTCTCAATCCGGGATTTGTCGCGACAGGTGGCTGGGCGCCTCTCTCGGCCGTCGATTTCCTGTCGTCGGAGGTCGTCCGGCCGCAGCCCTAGTGGATCAA
>JANPKL010000254.1:0-11906 GCA_031425975.1 Sphingomonas sp. | reverse complement strand
GCGGCCAAGGCGCGCGGCGAGGCGCTCGACCATGTGCTGTTCTTCGGACCGCCGGGACTCGGCAAGACCACGCTGGCGCAGATCGTCGCGCGCGAGATGGGGGTCGGATTTCGCGCCACCTCGGGGCCGGTCATCGCCAAGTCGGGCGACCTCGCCGCCCTCCTCACCAATCTCGAGGACGGCGACGTGCTGTTCATCGACGAGATCCACCGCCTCGCGCCCGCGGTGGAAGAAGTGCTCTATCCGGCGATGGAGGACCGCGCGCTCGACCTGATGATCGGCGAGGGCCCCTCGGCGCGCTCGGTCCGGATCGACTTGCCGCGCTTTACCCTGGTCGGGGCGACGACGCGGGCCGGGCTTCTCACGACCCCGCTGCGCGATCGCTTCGGAATCCCCGTTCGACTGGTCTTTTACACCGTGGCCGAGCTCGAGCAGGTCGTGCGCCGCGCCGCCTCGCTGCTGGGCGCGCCGCTCGCCCCCGATGGTGCGCGCGAAATCGCGAGACGCAGTAGGGGCACGCCGCGCATTGCCGGACGACTGCTGCGCCGGGTGCGCGATTTCGCGCATGCGGCGGGCGCGGACGAGATCGATGCCGCAACGGCCGACCGCGCGCTGACCCGGCTGGAAATCGACGCGCTCGGGCTCGACGCGATGGATCGGCGCTATCTCCTTATGATCGCCGACCTCTACAATGGCGGGCCGGTCGGGGTGGAAACGCTGGCGGCGGGCCTCAGCGAGCCGAGGGACACGATCGAGGATGTGATCGAGCCTTTCCTCATTCAGCTCGGCCTCATCGCCCGCACGGCACGCGGGCGTTGCCTCAATGGGAAGGCCTGGACCCACCTCGGCCTGCCCGCCCCGGCCGGAACCCCGACCCCCCTGTTCGACTAGGAGCCGCGTCCATGTCCCTGTTGCTTGCCGTCGGACTTGACCAAGCCGCCACTGCCCAGATCGAGCCGGTCCCCGTGCCCGATTATCGCAAAGAGGCGAGCTGGCTGTGCCTGCCCGGCCGCCGCGACCTCTGCGGCATGCCGCTGCCGACCACTGCGCTGAGCCCGCGCGGCTATGGTTTGAACGGGCCGAGCACGGTGGCGCACAATCCCGGAATTGATTGCTTTTATGTCTATCCGACGGTCAGTCAGGATCGCGGGCTCAATAGTGACCTCCTCGTCAGCGAGGAGCGCGGGGCGGCGATCAGCCAGTTCGCGCGCTTCTCCTCGGTTTGCCGGCCGTTCGCGCCTATCTATCGCCAGATGACCACCGCCGCGATCGGCGGGGCAGCGCTTGGCCAGGACATCCGCCCCGCCTTCAATCTCGCTTATGGCGACGTGCGCGAGGCCTTTCGCAACTTCCTCGCCAGCCGCTCGGCCAATCGCCCCTACGTGCTGGTCGGACACAGCCAGGGCAGCTGGCATCTCCAGCGCCTGATCGCCGAGGAGATCGAGGGCAAGCCGGCTGCCGCGCGAATGGCGCTGGCGATCATTCCGGGCTTCAACACGCTGGTGCCGGAGGGCAAGAATGTCGGCGGCACGTTCAAGACGACGCCGCTGTGTACACGCGCCGGTCAGCGCGGCTGCGTCGTCAGCTATGTGTCCTACCGCACCAACAATCCGCCGCCAGCCGGCGCACTGTTCGGTTTCGCGCCCAAGGGGATGACGGTCGCCTGCACCAATCCAGCCGCGCTGGGGTCCGGCGGCTGGCATAAGCTCGACAGCTACTGGCCCGCGCGGGCGGGCCAGCTTGTCCCCGGCGGACCGATCCGCTGGTCGAGCGAGGGCCCGCCCCCGACCCCCTTCCTGCGAACTGAGGGCCTGGCCAGCGGCCGCTGTGTCAACGCCGGCCCGCGCGGCTATCTCGAAATCCGCACCAACGTCACGCCGGGTGCCAGATGGACCGACCGGATTGGCGGCGAGGTCGGGATCGGCGGCTTCTTCATTCCCGGCTGGGGCATGCACCTGGCCGATGTGCCGGTCGCGCAGGGCGATCTGTTGCGACTGGTCGAGGCGGTGGGGCGCTAGGGCTCCACCCAGAACAGTTCCTCGACCTTCAGGCCGAGCGCGGCGCCAAGCTTGAGCGCGAGCAGGGTCGAGGGGACGAACACCCCATTCTCGACCGTGTTGATGGTCTTGCGGCTGACCCCGCAATGTTCCGCCAGTTCGGCCTGGGTCAGCCCGGCTTCCTGCCGCCGTTCCTTGAGGCAGGAGCCGAGGCGCTCACTCATCCTCGTCCGGACCGCTGCGGTTGAGCCAGGCGTGGCGGGCAACGGCCACGATCACGGCCGCATTGACGAGCCCGTAAACCGCTTTGCCCATATCGAGCGGAAGCCAAAGCCGCGCGACCATCAGCCCGATGCCCAGCGTCACCACCGCCGCAAAGGCCCAGCGCGCCGCATCGCCGCTGATCTCGCGATGCCATTCGTCATTGAGGTAGCGATGATCGCGCTCCGACATCCAGCGAAACTTGAGCCCCAGCAACAGGGCGAGGATGACCAGAGAAATCGCGGCCCAAATGACGAGCGCGGAGACCTGCATCAGCGCGTCGGCATCGGCGCGGAAGATGGTCACGCCCTGTTGCACGAACATCAAGGGGATAAGCCACCACAGCACCTTGCGCTGATGCTCGAGATCCTCCGCGCTGGGGGTCATGAAATCGGGACGCTGACGATAACCCATGAAACAAACTCCGAAAGCGAGTAACCTGTAGGTGACATGTAACCTAGAGGTTACCCGTGTCAAGCGGGGTTCCGTGCCGTTTGCGCGCCCGCTACAGCCTCCCCCATGTCATCCCCGTTCGACCAGCCCTATCGCGGCGGCTTCACCGGGCCAGAGCATCGCTTTGCGCTGACGGTCTATTTCGAAGATACCGACACCGCCGGCATCGTCTATTATGCCAATTATCTGAAGTTCATGGAGCGCGCTCGCTCCGATATGCTGCGCGCCGCCGGAGTCGACCAGCGCGGCGCGCTCGAGGCCGGGACCGGCGTCTATGCAGTAGCCGAGGCCAATGTCCGCTACTTGCGCCCGGCGAAACTCGGCGACGATCTGGTCATCGCCAGCCGCGTCCTCCAGGTTCGTGCCGCCTCCGTATTGATTCAGCAGCGAGTCAGGCGGGGCGCCGAAGAATGCGCGGTGGGGCGGATCACTGCCGCCTTTCTCACGCCCGACGGGCGGCCCACCCGCCAGCCCAGGGAGTGGGTCGACACCTTCCGCCGGATCATGGCCACCGAGGAGCAAGCATGACGGGCGCGCCCGCCGATCTGATGAGCCCCTGGGCGCTGTTCCTCCACGCCGACATCGTCGTGAAGGCGGTAATGGTCGGCCTGCTGCTGGCCAGCGTCTGGACCTGGGGGATCATCCTCACCCATGCCGCGCGCCTGAAGCGGATCAATCGTACGACGCAGGCGTGGGAGGGCGAATTCTGGGCGGCCAGGGACGTCGACGCCTTTCACGAGAAGCGCGGGGCCGAGCCGGTGCCGAGCGCGCGGATCGTCTCGGCGGGCCTGACCGAATGGCGCCACGCCATCGGCCGCAAGGGTAGCGACAACAGCGGCGCGCGGGAGCGATTGACCACCGTAATGAATGCCGAAGTGGCGCATGAGCTCGACCGGCTGTCAGACCGGCTCAATATCCTCGCCACCGTCGCCTCGGCGGCGCCGTTCGTCGGGCTGTTCGGGACGGTGTGGGGGATCATGCGCAGCTTCACCGCCATTGCGGGGGCCAATAACACAAGCCTCGCGGTAGTTGCTCCGGGCATTGCGGAAGCGCTGTTCGCGACCGCCATCGGTCTGTTCGCGGCCATCCCCGCGCTGATCGCCTATAACCGGCTGACCCACGGGCTGGACCGGCTGGAGGCGCGGCTGACCCGCTTCGCCGACCGCTTCCACGCCACCCTATCGCGCGAGCTGGAGCGCGAAGACTGATGGCCGGCTCGGTCGGCGCGAGGCGCTCGGGTAGGCGGCGTGCGCCTATGGCCGAGATCAATGTCACGCCGCTGGTCGACGTCATGCTTGTCCTGCTGATCATCTTCATGGTCACCGCGCCGTTGCTGGTTGCGGGCGTGCCGGTCGATCTGCCCGAGAACCGGGCGAAGGCGCTCGACCAGCAGGCCCAGCCGGTGCAGCTGTCGATCGACGCCAAGGGCGCGATCTTCATCGACGATGTGCCGGTCGCCCCCGCCGCCTTGCCGCGGCGCCTTGCCGACATTGCCGCCGCCCCCGCCCCGCCCGAAGGCCGCCGCATCTACCTGCGCGCCGACCGTAAGCTCGACTATGGCGCGGTGATGCTTGTGATGGGTCAACTGAACCGCGCTGGTCTAAACCGCGTGGCGCTGGTCAGCGTCGGCGGGGGCGAGCCGTGAGGCTCGATCGCGGCGAGGCGCAGGGCACCGGCCTCGCGCTGCTGCTCCACCTGGCGCTGGTCGCCGCCCTGACCGTCAATTTGGCGCAGGCTCCGGCCGTTCCCGAGCCGCCCGCGATGGCGGTCGAGTTCGTCGACAGCGACGACATCGCGCTCGCCGCCGCGGCCCCTGCACCGGCGGTTCCGGCTGCCGCCGCGTCGTCGCCAGCGGAGCCCTCTCCGCCCGAACCGGCGCAGGCACCGGCCCCGCCGCAGCCGCTTGCGCCATCGATTTCGGCGCCGGTCGCTCGTCCCGTTCCCGCGATCCGCCCGGCTCCACCGCGCCAGTCGCGGATTGGCGACGACTTCCTTGCGGGGGTGCCGGATGCCACTCCCTCCCCGCGACCCCCGGCTCAGGGCGCCGCCACCTTCAGCGCGGCGGCCAAGGCCAGCGTCGATGGCGCGATCAAGCGCCAGATCCAGCCCTGCGCCGACCGCCAGCCCGCGCTCGGCCCCGGCGCCGATCGCATCCGCGTTGCGGTCAATCTCAGGCTCGACCGCTCGGGCAGGCTGTCGCGCCCGCCAGCGCTCGTCCGCACCAGCGGCGTCGACGAAGACAATCAGCGTTTCGAGGATCTCGCTTTCGACCAGGCGGTGGCGGTATTTCGAGCCTGCGCGCCGCTGCGCCTGCCGCCGGAGCTGTACAGCACCCCGCAAGGTGGCTGGGGCAACATCACCATGACCTATCGCGCCAAATGAGGTTCTGCATGCGCCCGGCCCTGATGCTTCTTCTAGCGCTCTTCTCCGCTCCGGCGCTGGCGCAGGACGACCCCCCGCCGGTCGAGGTCGAGGTCGAAAGCGGCGGCGTCTCAAGCGCCATCACCATCGCGGTTCCGGCCATGCCCGCCGACGGCGGCGCTCCGATCGCGCTCGGCCGCAACATCGCCGAGGTGATCGCGTCCGGCCTGCGCTCGTCGGGCCGCTTTGCTCCACTCGGGCCCGCCGGCCTGCCCAATTATTCGATCCTGCAGGCCGAGGCGCCCGCGTTCGGCGACTGGCGCGTGGCCGGCGCGCAGCAGCTCGTAACCGGTTTCGTGCGGCCGAGCGGTCCCGACCAGATCACCGTCGGCTGCTATCTTTACGACGTCGCCGGCGGTCGCCAGCTGGTCGGCCAGGGCTATCAGGTCACCACCGCAAACTGGCGCCGCGCTGCGCACAAATGCGCCGATGCGATCTACGCCCGGCTGACCGGAGAGACCGGCTTTCTCGATACCCGCGTGGTGTTCGTCGCCGAGGCCGGGCCCAAGGACCGCCGGGTCAAGCGCATTGCGCTGATGGATTCGGACGGGGCCAATGTTCGATATCTGACCGAAGGCGAGGTGACCGTGGTCACGCCGCGCTTTTCGCCCGACGGTCGCCGCCTCGCTTATGTCAGCTATGCCGGACGGCGGGCGCGGGTGTGGGTGCTCGACATCGCCACAGGTAGCAAGCGCCTGCTGGTCCCCGGGCTCGCGCTGACCAGTGCGCCGCGCTTCTCGCCAGACGGCACCCGCATTGCCTACGCGCTGTCGGCGAACGGCAACACCGACATCTGGATCGCAAGCGCCGACGGATCGGGCGTTCCGCAAAGGCTGACCAGCGTACCGGGGATCGACACGAGCCCCAGTTTCTCCCCCGATGGCAGCCGCATCGCGTTCGAGAGCGATCGGTCGGGCAGCCAGCAAATCTACGTCATGGACGCGGGCGGCGCGGGGCAGCGGCGGATCAGCTTCGGCGGCCCCTCGGCCTCGCCCGCCTGGAGCCCGCGCGGCGACCGGATCGCCTTCGTCCGGGTCGGGGCCTTCCGCGTCGGTACGATGAACGCCGGGGGCGGGGGCGAGCAACTGCTGACCGACGGCTGGCAGGACGAATCCCCAAGCTGGGCTCCCAACGGCCAGTTCGTCATGTTCAACCGGTTCACCCGCGACGGCCGATCGAGCCTGTTCGCCGTCCCCGTCGCGGGCGGTGCCGCGCGCCGCCTCCCTACCCCGCAGGACGGCTCGGACCCGAGCTGGTCCCCGCTGCAGCGCTGACAAGGAGAAAATAAATGCGCAGGACCATGACCATCGCGGCGTTGTCGCTCAGCCTCGCGCTCGCCGCTTGCGGCCGCAAGAGCGCGCCCGAGACGCTGCCGCCTGCGCAGTCCGGCGCGACCGACCCGGTAGCGGGTGCCGGCGCCAACCCCGACGAGGTAGGGCTGGTCGAATTGCCGGGCAGCCAGTCGGCAATGGTCGCCGCGGCCGGCTCCGACACCATCTATTTCAACACCGATCGATCGGATGTGTCGGCGGACGCGCAGGCGACGCTGCGAGCGCAGGCCAGGTGGCTGGTCGCCAACCCCGCGGTGCGTGCCTCGGTCGAGGGTCATGCCGACGAGCGTGGCACGCGGGAATATAATCAGGCGCTGGGCGAACGCCGGGCGCAGGCGGCGAAACTCTTCCTGATGGCGCAAGGCGTGCCTGAAGCGCGGCTGCTGACGATCAGCTGGGGCAAGGAGCGCCCCGTCGCGACCGGATCGGACGAGAGCGCGTGGGCGCAGAACCGCAGGTCGGTGACGGTGGTGGTGCGTTAGCTCGACTTCCTCCCTGTTCGGCAAAGCCGAATGGGGAGATGGCAGCGCGAAGCGCTGACGGAGGGGCCGGGCGCGAGATTGCTGGCCCCTCCACCACTGCTTTCGGCAGCGGTCCCCTCCTCATCTGCGATGGGGAGGATCAAATATTCCTACGCCGCCGCTCGTTCCCCGCTCGCACCGCTCACCGCCAGCCACGCCCGCGCCGCCTTCTGCGCCTCGGCGATTTCGCGGGCGGTCATCTCGACGCTGATTTCGGCGCGGCAGGCCTGGCCGCGGGTGCAGCCGTTCAAGGCCGCGAGGTTGAACCATTTATGCGCTTCGATGAGGTCGACGCTGGTGCCGCCGCGACCGGTCGAATAGCTGACCCCCAGTTCGTACAGCGCATCGACGTCGCCGTTTTCCGCATCGGCGATCCGGCTGCGGGTTAGAAATTCGGCACTCTTGAGACTGTTGGCCACTTTTTGAACTCCCCTGTTTCAAGGTGGAAGCTCCCCCGGCGGGCCTATCAATTGGTTAACGCGGTAATTACCCGCTTACCTGTTGCTCCGAAGTGACAGGTATATTGTCGATCAATCGCACCTTGCCGAGCCGTGCCGCAACCAGCAGCCGCATGTTTTCTCCCTTGCTGTCAAAGGGTTCGAGGGTGTCGGCATCGACCAATGCGAAATAGTCCGTTTTGGAGAAGTTTGCCGCGAGCAATGCGGCCTCGGCATCCGCGAGCACGATGGCGACCGTTTCGCCTCCGACGATCCGGGCCGCGGCCCGGTTCATGATCGCGGGTAGTGCCGCTGCGGCCATGCGCTCCTGCGGCGCCAGCAGCGCGTTGCGCGACGACATCGCCAGGCCGTCGGCCTCGCGCACCGTGGGATGGCCGACGATCTCCACGCCAAGTCCCAGATCGGTCACCATCCGCCTGATCACGGCCAGTTGCTGCCAGTCCTTCTCGCCGAATATGGCGAGGTCGGGGCGAATCGCCGCCAGCAATTTCGTGACTACCGTCGCCACGCCGTCGAAATGGCCCGGGCGATGCGCGCCTTCCCATCGCTCGGAAACACTGGTCACGCGGACACTGGTCGCGAAGCCGGCAGGGTAGAGCGTTTCGGGGGTGGGCAGCCACGCCAGGTCGCAGCCCGCCCCCGCGAGTTGCGCAAGATCCTCCGCTTCCTGTCGCGGGTAGCGATCGAGGTCGGCGGGATCGTTGAACTGCAGAGGATTGACGAAGATACTCACCGCCACATGGGTCGCGCGCGTCCGTCCGTCTGCGACCAGCGCGAGGTGGCCGGCATGGAGCGCGCCCATCGTCGGCACCAGCGCCAGCGTGTCCCCGCCGCCACGGAGCCGTGCCAATCCCGCCTGCAGCCCCTCTTTCCCACGGATGATTTGCACCGGTGATTCCTCTTGGTCTAATCTCGCGCCTGTCAGAGGCGGCGCTTAAGCGTCCGCGGGGGAGTGGCCAAGTGAACCCAGTGCATTTCATCGTCTTCGCCAATGAAAAGGGCGGCACCGGCAAGTCGACCACGGCGGTTCATACCGCGGTCGCGTTGGCCGCCGCCGGGCACCGCGTCGCCGCGCTCGATCTCGACCAGCGCCAGCGCACCACCACCCGCTATCTGGAGAATCGCGCTGCCACAATCCGCCGCATCGGCACCGCGTTGCCGCAGCCTTTGTTCCAGGTGCTCGAGGACCAGAGCGAAGAGGGGCTGGACGCGGCGATCGCGGAGCTCGCCCGCGACGTCGACGTGGTGGTGATCGACACTCCCGGGCGCGATGATCCGGTGGCCCGCGCGGCCATACTCAAGGCCGACACTCTGGTCACGCCGATGAACGACAGCTTCGTCGATCTCGACCTCATCGGCCAAGTCAATCCGGACACGTTCAAGGTGACCAAGCCCAGTTTCTATGCCGAGCTGATCTGGAACAGCCGCACGCAGCGCGCCAAGTCGGCGGGCAAAAGCGTCGATTGGGTCGTGCTCAGGAACCGCCTCCAGCATATCGGCAGCCACAATCAGCAGCGCGTCGGAGCGGCGATGGACGAATTGGCGCGCCGGGTCGGCTTCCGCGTCATCCCCGGCCTGTCCGAGCGGGTCATCTACCGAGAACTATTTCCCAAGGGGCTGACGCTGATCGATCTGAAAGCGATCGGCGAGGCGGGGATCGCGCATGTCGCCGCGCGGCAGGAGCTGCGCGAGATGGTCTCGGGGCTGGGACTGCCGGGGGCGGAAGCGGCCAAGGCGGCGTGAGCCCCGCGACGTCGGAACTCCCCTCCCACCCCCTCGTTCAGGCGGCGTAATGACCCACAATTTCGATCCCACCATCCTGCGCGAATATGACATTCGCGGCATCGTCGGCCGCACCTTGAGCGAGCACGACGCCTACGCCCTTGGCCGCACCTTCGCCGCCGAGGGGCGCGAGCAGGGGGCCAAGCGGCTGGCGGTCGGACGCGACGGGCGCGTCCACTCGCAAGGCCTCGAAGATGCCCTGATCCGTGGTCTGACCGAAGGCGGGATGGACGTCGTGCGGGTCGGTGAAGGCCCTTCGCCGATGCTTTATTATGCGGTCGCCGAATTGGACGTCGACGGCGGCATCCAAATCACCGGAAGCCACAATCCGGCCGATTATAACGGCTTCAAGATGCTGCTTCCGGGCGGTTCCGTGTTCGGCGAGGAGATCCAGGCGCTGGGTCTTCGCGCGGCGGAAGGCCGCTGGAGCGAAGGTCACGGCGTCGTCACCGACGAAGACCTGATGGACCGCTACGTCGCGCGATTGACTCAGGACTTCCAGGGCGGCGAATTCAGGATCGGATGGGACGCCGGCAATGGCGCCGCAGGCCCGGCACTGGAGAAGCTCGTCAGGACGCTGCCGGGCGAACATCACACGCTTTTCACCGACGTCGACGGAAGTTTCCCCAACCATCATCCCGACCCCACGGTCGAGAAGAATTTGAAGCATCTGAAAGATCTCGTCCGCGAGAAAAACCTCGACTTCGGCATCGCCTTCGATGGCGACGGTGACCGGATCGGCGCGGTCGACGGGCAGGGCCGGGTGATCTGGGGCGACCAGCTGCTGATGATCCTGGCGGGCCCCGTGCTCGAGGCCGAGCCCGGCGCGACCATCATCGCCGACGTCAAGGCCAGCCAGACACTGTTCGACCGCGTCGCCGCGCTCGGCGGCAAGCCCTTGATGTGGAAGACCGGGCACAGCCTGATCAAGTCCAAGATGAAGGAAACGCAGGCCCCGCTGGCGGGCGAGATGAGCGGCCACATCTTCTTCAAGCACCGCTGGTACGGCTTCGACGACGCGCTCTACGCCAGCGTCCGCCTGATCGAGGCGGTGGCCGCGTCGGCCAAGTCCCTCACCCAGTTGCGCGACGAAATGCCGGTCAGCCTGGCCACTCCCGAAATGCGTTTCCCGATCGACGAGGCGCGCAAATTCGCAGTGGTCGAGGAAGTGCGCGAGCGCCTCTCCGCCGACGGTGCGACCGTCGACGCGACCGACGGGGTGCGGGTCAACACGCCCGAAGGCTGGTGGCTGCTGCGCGCGTCGAACACGCAGGACGTGCTGGTCGCCCGCGCCGAAGCCAAAGACGATCTCGGCCTCGAGAAACTGGTCGCGATGATCGACGCCCAGCTCGATGCCTCGGGGATTGAGCGGACCGAGGCGGGCCACTAGCCTCAGGCGAAGGGGCGAGTCCGCCCGCTTGGCGAGAACAGGGTCAGATTGAGCGGATCCTTCGACCCGTCGGGCATCTCCATCCCCGGGCTGCCGCGCGGCATGCCGGGGGCGGCGATCCCGACCACGCCGGCCGGCCGCTTCGCCAGCAGGCGCCGGATCGGGGCGGCGGGGACATGCCCCTCGACCACGAGTCCTCCGACCAGCCCACCGACCAGCGTGGTGTGACAGCTGCCGAGCGCTCGCGGGACCTTGAGCCGCGCCTTGACCGCAGCCATGTCGCCGGTCTCGCGCACGGTCACGGCAAAGCCCGCCTGGCGCATCGCCTCGACCCAGCCGAGGCAGCAGCCGCAGCCGGGATCGCGCCAGGTGACCATAGACGTGCGGGGGGCTGCTCGTGCCGCTGACGCGACGAGGAGCGCGGCGGCTCCTCCCGCGATCCATTGTCTGCGATTGACGATCATCAATGTCCTCGCCTCATTTCTCGACGCCTTTGGCGAACCAAGCATTATCCCAGGCATTGCGGCAATATCACGCGATCGGCGATGATCCTCGCTTGAGCGCTTTGATCGGGCCCCGGAGCGACGACCGCCACCGCGCAGGGACGAGGCACCAGCCGCACAACGACCAGATATTGGCGATCGGCCTTGCCCTCGCCCGTCGCCACCGCACTGCACACCGTCAGCGTGCGCGGCGCCCCGCCTTGGGGCCCGCGCCACTCGATCGTCCGTCCGAGCCGGTTAAAGGCGCCATTGCCGGCGACGGAGGACAGGGCAAGCCCGGCCACCCGGCCGTCCTTCCGAACATCAAGCGACTGCCTGAGGTCGCTTTCGACCAGGTCGACGACGTAGCCGGCCGTGGCCGGGCAGCGATATCGGAAATAGCCCCCTTCCTCCTCATTTTTCTCGACCAGCCGACATTTGGCGGGATCGAGGCTGGTGAAGGCGCTGCCCGACGTCGGTGCAGCGGGCGACGGTGCGACCGGCGTTGCGGCATTGCCGACGGTCGCATTCAGGGGGGCGGTTTCGGACACGTTGACGGGGGCAGGCGCATTCGCGTCCGCTGTCGCCGAATTGGCCTCGTTGGCCGGGGCCGTGGCTGTCGGCTCCCGCTCCCGCCCTCGCTCGCAGGCCGTCGCGAGCAACATCAGGGCCGCTAGAGCCAGCGGGCGCTCATTCATCCTCGTCATCCTCATAACCCACCAGGTTCAGTTCGCGAGCCTTGATCTGGCGGGTCATGCACCAGTGCATCAGCGCATCCTCGCGGCCGTGGGTGATCCACACTTCCTTGGG
>JANPKL010000253.1:0-3521 GCA_031425975.1 Sphingomonas sp. | reverse complement strand
CACGTAGATCGCCGCCAGCTTCACCCCCTCGCCAACTGCCCCGCCCGCCCCAAGCGGCACTTCCCATTTGTCGAAGCTGTCATCGCCGGCATAAGCGCGGGCGAGGCCGTCGCGGCTGCGGCCGGTGGCCTCGATCGCCTGACCCCACAGGCGCAGGCGTGGCACTCCCGGATAGGCGATCGCGCCCTCGTCCGTCCGACGGACCACGCAGACATCGTCGCCGATCAGCGGCAATCCGCGGTCGTGAAACCACGCCGCGAGCGTCGATTTGCCCGCCCCGGAAACGCCCGCGACGGCGATCGCCCGTCCGCCGAGATCGACCGCATTGGCATGCAGCGGCAGCAGCCCGCGCTGGTGGAGAAGCAGTCCGAAGGCGCTGCCGAGGAGGTAAAGCCTGATGTTTTCGGGCGGTGTCGCCGGGTCGGCATCAATGACGATGCTCGCGCCATTCTCGACCAGAAAGGCAAGTCCCGGTTCGATCGGGAGGTTGGCCCGAGCCCCGAGCGCTTCGCAGCGGATGGTGACATCGACCGCGTCATTCGCAGGCGCGGGCAACAGGCCGGGCAGCACAAACTCACTGGCAATGGTCAGTCCGAACAGCCGGACGCGGGTCACGGCCATTGGCCGACCTCCCGATAAAGCGGGGCGGTCTCGCCGCCGTGGATGATCGTGCCGTCGAGGCTGATCCAGACATGGGCGGTGATCCCGCCGGCCAGCGCGATCCCGTAATGTAGCTGCGCATCGTAACCACGCCGCCGCAGCATCCGCTGAACGGCGAGTCCCTGTTCGAAGCATTTGGCGCGGAACGGCATGCGCCGCGCGGCCGCGATCACCGCAGCGCTTATTGCGCCCGAAGCGATCGGCCGGAGCGCTCCCAGTGGTACGGCCCCGAAGCCCACGACCGACAGGAAGCTGCGCGCCCTGATCGCCCCCGCCGCTGTCGCTACCAGCAGCAAGGCCTCGGCGATCAACCGCCGCTCGGCAGGAGAACGAGCCATCAGTGCCGCGATCAGGCGCATCTTGGCGCCGCCCGATTGCAGGCCCGGGCCTTCTCGCTAAGGAGGTAAAGGTGAATCCGACGCTCGCCCTGCTGATCGATTGCTGCCGAGCGGGCTTCGATCCCGCGGCGGCCGCTGGCCTGCCCGATCGTCTGCGGCACGCTGACGGCGTAGCGCTGACGCGGCTTGCCCGGCGCCACCGCGTCGAGGGCCTGGCGTGGCGCGCCATTCGCCATGCGGGCGTGCTGGTGCTGGGAACGCAGGCGCTGGGCCTCGAGGCGCGCACGATCGCGGTCGAAGGATTGCAGATGGCGGTCGAAACGGGCCGGGTCCATCGTGCTTTGGCCGAGGTCTCGCTGCCACATCTGTTCCTCAAGGGACAGGCGCTGGGCGCGCTGGCCTGGGGCGATCCCCTGCTCAAGCGGCAGATCGACATCGACCTGCTGGTTGCCCCCGACGGCATCGGCCGCGCGGCCGCACTGCTCGCGGCCCTGGGCTATGTCCAGCAGACGCCCGAGCCCTCGGTCGACCCGCTCGACTGGCATCGCCGCCAGAAAGAAAGCTTGTGGCGCAGCGACGACGGACTGCTGGTCGATCTCCACAGCCGCGTGGCCGACAATCGCTCCCTCCTGCCCGGCGTAACCGCGACCGGCCCGGTCGAGCGGGTGACGATCGCTGGCGGAATCGAGATCCCGACCCTGCCGCGTGCGATGCTGCTGCCCTATCTGGCGGTGCATGGCGGGTCGAGCGCATGGTTTCGCCTCAAGTGGCTGGCCGATTTCGCCGCGGTCGTGCACCGGACCGATCATGCTACACTGGACCGGCTGGCGGAGCGCGCCAATCGGCTGGGTGCGGGCCGCGCCCTGGCCGCCGCGCTGGTCCTCTCGCATCGCCTGCTGGGCACTCATGTTGGCGACGCCTTGTGGTATGATCGCGGCACGCGAAAGCTGGTGAGCCTCTCGCTCAAGGCCTTGTCGCACCCGGTCGAACCGCTCGACCGGCGCTTTGGCACAATCCCCATCCACCACGCCCAATTGCTGCTCGGCCAGGGGCCGGGTTTCATGGCGGGGGAAGCGCTGCGGCAGGCCGGGGGCCTCCTTATCCGCTGAGCGCGTCATCGGGTTCGTCGTCGAGCGACAAATGCCGCACCTCGCGGCCCGACCGTTTCGACCCCCGCCGGGCGGAGTGACTGCGCGGCTCCACCATGAATGCCAGGCCGAGGGCAAACACCGCCTGGATGGCGGCAGTACGCAACGGATAGTCGACCAGGCTATGCGCCATGATCGCGGCGACGGCGACGGTTCCGGCAAGCGCGGTCAGGTCCCGCTCGTCGGCCCGCCATACCCGCACCGATTGGCGCAGCCACCACAACAGGAACAACGCCAGCAGGATACCCCCAGCCAGCCCTGTCTCGAGCAGCCATTCCAGCGGATCGCTATGGGCGTGATTGACGTAAAAGGCGTCGGCGGTGGCGGGGTCTTCGTATAGCGGAAAATAGTCGACGAAGCTGCCCACTCCCGTCCCGAACGGCATGGTGTCGGCGATTGCCTTGAAGGTGCGAGCATAGATGTCGGCGCGGGTGGTGACCGAGGTGCCGCCGGCCGAAGGATCGGTCAGCAGGGCAAGGAGCAGGCTGCCGAGGATCAGGCCGACAATGGCGATCAGGGCCAGCACCGAGCCTGCGCGGCGGAGCGCCGGAAGGGCAATGCCGACGCTTGCGAGCGCAACCGGCAGGACCAGCAGCAGGGCCGCCATCGAGCCGTTCAACGCCAGTCCGACGAGCACGACCGCAAGCGCGCCGCCAGCGATGATCAGCCGGCTGAACCCCTGCCGTGAGCGGTTGTCCTTCGACAATTCGCGTCCTATCGCCGCCGCGAGGAACGGGATCGACACCAGTAGCAGGGTCGCCTGGTGATTGCTGTTGGCAAACAGCCCGGCGGCAGCGCCGACATTGGCGATCGGGAACAGATACGGCCCGCCCTGGGCCAGCTGCAGCGCGCCGAGCGTGACCGAGATGAAGGCACCGACCATCACGGCGGCGGCCATCCACCGCGCGCGATAGGCACCGAGCCAAATCATCGCAGCGATGATCCCGACCGGAACCGCCAGTCCGGCAAGCGCAGCGGCGGTCCGCGTGGGGGTGAGCGACAGCGGGAGCCACGGCAGCGTCTCGCCTCTCAGCGCGAAGCTCTCCGCGACCACGCCGCGACCCGGCAGGGCGCTCCACAAGCCCGGCGGCAGGGGAATGAGCTGAACCAGCAGCACTGCCGTCACCAGCAAGGCGAAGAATGGCAAGGCCCGCCCCGCGGCGGTCGGCATCGACCGGCTGCGCGCCATCAATGCCCAGCCGATGAACCCAAGTCCGATCACCTGGAGGATGAGGTTGCGCCACGGCCCCTGCGCGCTCCCGCCGAGCAAGATGCACAGCAGCAGGAACAGCGGGGCCGCGGTATGGCGAAGCGTCAGCGCCATCAGTTCGCGCCTTGGCCGACAGGGCTAAGCGACACGGCCCCAAGGTCGGTG
>JANPKL010000252.1:0-6770 GCA_031425975.1 Sphingomonas sp. | reverse complement strand
TGTGGAATGACCCAGCCCGCGCTTTCCATCCGGGCCCTGCGCAAGGCCTATACCAGCGGCACCGAGGCGCTGAAGAGCGTCGATCTCGACATCAGGCGGGGCGAGATCTTCGCCCTGCTCGGGCCCAATGGCGCGGGCAAGACCACCCTCATCTCGATCGTCTGCGGCCTGGTCACCGCGACCAGCGGCGACGTGCTGGTCGGCGGCCACCACTGGCAGCGCGAGTATAAGGCCGCGCGGCGCAAGCTCGGGCTGGTGCCGCAGGAAATGAACATCGACGTGTTCGAACCGGTGTTTAACACGGTCGCCTTCAGCCGCGAATTGTTCGGCTTGAAGCGCGACGATGCGGTGATCGAGCGGATTCTTCGCGACCTCAGCCTGTGGGACAAGCGCAAGGAGATATTGAAGGAATTGTCGGGCGGGATGAAGCGCCGCGTGATGATCGCCAAGGCGCTGGCCCACGAACCCGAGATCCTGTTCCTCGACGAACCCACCGCCGGGGTCGATGTCGAGCTTCGCAAGGAGATGTGGCAGATGGTCCGCGGCCTCCAACAGCGCGGCACGACCATCATCCTCACGACCCATTATATCGAAGAGGCCGAGGAAATGGCCGACCGCGTCGGGGTCATCAACAATGGCGAACTGATCCTGGTCGAGGAAAAAGCCGAGCTGATGAAGAAGCTCGGGCGCAAATTGCTTCACCTCAACCTCGCCGAGCCGCTTGGCGTGGTCCCGCCCGCACTGGCGCAATGGGCCCCGACGCTCAGCGAGGGCGGGCTCACCATGAGCTACGAATTCGATCGTCATGCCGAGCGCACCGGCATCCCCTCCCTCCTCGCCGCGCTGCGCGACGAGGGGATCGGGTTCAAGGACCTCGATACCAGGCAATCGAGCCTGGAGGATATTTTCGTCGGCCTGATCCGCGAAGGGAATGCGAAATGAACCTGCGCGGCATCCTGGCGATCTACAAATTCGAGATGCACCGCTTCCGCCGCACCCTGTGGACGGGGTTGGCGGTGCCGGTGATCACCACCTCGCTCTATTTTGTCGTGTTCGGAGCGGCGATCGGCAGCCGGATGACCGAGGTCGATGGCATCCCCTATGGCGCGTTCATCGTGCCCGGGCTGATGATGCTCTCGCTGTTCACCGAAAGCATTTTCAACGCCAGCTTCGGCATCCACATGCCGCGCTTCACCGGCACCATCTACGAGATCCTCTCGGCCCCCTTGTCGGCGGTCGAGACGGTGATCGGCTATGTCGGCGCCGCGGCCAGCAAGGCGATGCTGGTGGCCCTCGTCATCTTCGCTACCGCGCATCTGTTCGTGCCGGTGACGGTCGCCCACCCCCTGCTCGCGCTCGCCTTCCTGGCGCTGGTGGCGGTGACCTTCTGCCTGTTCGGCTTCATCATTGGCATCTGGGCCAAGGGGTTCGAGCAGTTGCAGGTCATTCCCTTGCTGATCGTCACCCCGCTGACCTTCCTGGGCGGCGCCTTTTACTCGATCGACATGCTCGGCGAGCCGTGGCGCACAATCACTCTGTTCAACCCCGTCGTCTATCTGATCAATGGCTTCCGCTGGACCTTCTTCGGAACCGCCGACGTCAGCTTCGGCGTCGCGCTTGCGGCGACCTTCGCCTTCGCCGGGGCGTGCTTGGCGGGGATCTGGTGGATCTTCCGGACCGGGTATCGGCTGAAGGCGTAAATCTCCCCGTCGCGAAGCGATGGGGAGGTGGCAGCCGTCAGGCTGACGGAGGGGCCACCTCTCCGCAGGCCCCTCCGTCTCGGCCACGCCGAGCCACCTCCCCATCTGCGATGGGGAAGATCGATATGCTCAGGCCCCCGCCAGCCGCTCCGCCGCCTTGTCCCAGTTCACCACATCCCACCAGGCTTTGAGATAATCCGCCCGGCGGTTGTTGTAGGTGAGATAGTAAGCATGCTCCCAGACGTCGTTCCCAAGGACGGGCGTGCCCTTGACCTAGGCGATGTCCATCAGCGGATTGTCCTGATTGGGAGTGGAGGAAACCACCAGCCCCTGCCCAGGGACCGCCACCAGCCATACCCAGCCCGAGCCGAACTGACCCGCTCCGGCGGCATTGAATTTCTCCTTCAGCCCGTCGAGCGAGCCGAACGCACTGTCGATCGCCGAGGCAAGCTCGCCCGACGGCGTGCCCCCGCCCGGCGCCATCGCCTCCCAGAAGAAACTGTGGTTCCAATGCCCGCCGCCATTGTTGCGCACGACCTTGGACGCGCTGCCCGCGCTTGCGACCAGTTCGTCGAGGCTCTTGCCCCTTAGCGCCGGATCGCCCTCGAGCGCCTTGTTGAGGTTGTCGACATAGGTCTGGTGATGCTTGTCATGGTGGAGCTTCATCGTGGCCGCGTCGATGGTCGGCTCGAGCGC
Source organism: Sphingomonas sp. (assembly GCA_031425975.1). Taxonomy (GTDB): domain Bacteria; phylum Pseudomonadota; class Alphaproteobacteria; order Sphingomonadales; family Sphingomonadaceae; genus Sphingomicrobium. The sequence goes on along the minus strand of JANPKL010000252.1, from coordinate 4,374 downwards.
CGCATAGTCGTAGGGCAAGGGGGCGACGGTGAAGGCCATGAGCTGTCTCCTGTTGGGGTTGCAGGCCATGTGGTTGGGCGGCGGCGGCGTGTCAACGCGAACTCTGCCCCTCCCCTTCAGGGGAGGTGCTACGCCGGCTCTGAGTCCATCAGCTTATGCCGCTTAAGCGCATGGCGCAGCTGATCGTAGCTCAACGACAAGGCCGCCGCCGTCGCCCGCTGGTTGAAGCGATTGGCCTTCAGAGCCTGCTCGAGGATCGCGCGCTCATAGGCGGTCACCGCGCCGCGGAAATCGTCGGTCATCGCCTCGGGCTGCGGCAGCGCATCGGCGACGGGCCCGGCGACGACTTCCTCCCCCCCGGCCGCCGCGACCGTGCCCAGTGCCCAGGGCGACGCAAAGGGATCGAACTGAATGGCCGAGATCGGCTCGTTAGGCAGGTCCCAGCGATAGACCGCGCGCTCGACCACGTTGCGCAATTCGCGCACGTTGCCGGGCCAGCCATAGGCTTGGAACGCCGCCTGCGCGGCGCGCGAAAATCCCGGCCAGCCGCCCCATTCCAGCTCGGACGCCATGCGCCGCCCGAAATGCTCTGCCAGCAGCGGGACATCGCCCGACCGCAGACGCAGCGGCGGCAGGGTCACAACCTCGAAGCTCAGCCGGTCGAGCAGGTCGGCGCGAAACTTGCCCTCGTCGACCAGGCGCGGCAGATGTTCGTTGGTGGCCGCGACAATCCGCACATCGACCCTGACCGGCTTGGCCGCGCCGATCCGCGTGACCTCGCCATATTCGACCGCGCGCAGCAGCCGATCCTGCGCCGGGCTCGACAGGGTCGCCAGTTCGTCGAGGAACAGGGTTCCGCCGTCGGCCTCCTCGAACCGGCCCTTGCGCGTCTTGGCGGCGCCGGTGAAGGAGCCCGCTTCATGCCCGAACAATTCGGCCTCGATCAGGCTTTCGGGCAAAGCGGCGCAGTTCATCGTCACCAGCGGCCCGGCCCAGCGCGAGGACAGATGGTGCAGCCGCTCGGCGATCAGCTCCTTGCCGGTGCCACGCTCGCCGATCACCAGCACCGGGCGGTTCAAGGGCGCGGCCCGGCTCGCCCGCTCGACCGCGTCGAGGAAAGGCAGGCTCTGCCCGATGAAATTCTGTGCCCGGGACATCGGGCCGAAGTTGGTGCATTTTTCCAAGGCTTGGCAAGTTTTTTCGCATCTGCCGACTCCTGTTTTTCTAGGGAACGCCGGGATTTAAGCGCAACTGCAGTCTTGGCACGGAAACTGCATAGTTAGGACATTCAACAGGGCCCCAATTTCGTGAGGGTGGAATAACGATGAGCATCTTTTCCCGTACCCGGGACATCATGGCTGCCAATCTGACCGAGCTTCTCGACCGGGCGGAAGACCCGTCGCGGATGATCCGCATGGTCATTCTCGAGATGGAGGAAACGTTGGTCGAGGTCCGCGCCTCCGCCGCGCGAAGCATCGCCGACGCCAAGGAAATGCGCCGCGCCATGGTGCGCCTGGAAGGGCTCACCGACTCATGGACCGAAAAGGCCGAACTTGCCCTGTCGAAGGGCCGTGAGGACCTGGCCAAGGCGGCGCTGGTCGAACGCCAGAAGGCTGCCGAAATGGCCAAGGGTCTCGAAGACGAGGTCGCGGTGATTGAAACCACGCTCAAGGCCTATGAGGGCGACATCGCCAAACTGCAGGGCAAGCTCCGCGAGGCGCGCGCCCGGCAGAACGCCATTTCGACCCGGATCGAGAGCGCGGTCACTCGTGCCAAGGCGCGCGAATTGCTCAACGGCAGCCGCACCGAGGATGCCTTCAGCCGCTTTGAATTGCTCGAGCGCCGGGCAGATTTCGCCGAAGGGCGGGCCGAGGCGCTGGGGATGACCGGCCCCAAGAGCCTCGAGGAAGAGATTGCCGACCTGCGCGCCGAGGAATCGGTCGACAAGGAATTGGAAGCGCTGAAAGCGCGCCTTGCGAACAAGGGGATTTAGCCAAGTGGAAGAGTTTTCCGTCGTCCTGGTGGTCGCCACCCTGTTCATCGGCCTGCCGTGGCTGATCATGCATTACATCACGCGCTGGAAGACGGCCGCGACGCTGACCGGCGGCGATGAAAAACTGCTCGAGGATCTGCATGATCTCGCGCGCCGACTGGACGACCGGATGTGCTCGATCGAGCGCATCATGACCGCCGAAAACCCCAATTGGCGCCAGCAATGCGCGCCCGACCAGGCGCAGCTGCCGCCGCATCGCGAAATTGACATCGACGCCGAATTTGCCCGGCTCGATGCCCGCAGCCGGACCCGGAAGGAGCGCTAGGCATGAACCTTCAACCCGCCAGCCGTACCCGCTTCTATAAGGACAAGAAGAACGGCAAGGTGATGGGCGTCTGCGCCGGTATTGCCGACTACACCGGCATCGACGTTGCCGTGATCCGGATCCTGATGATCCTCGCCCTGTTCATCTCTAGCGGTAGCATCGCGCCGGTCTATGTCATTGCCGGATGGATCGCCGACGATCGCCCGCGCGAGCTTCGCGACGACAGCCCTGAGGACCAGCGCTTCTGGCAAGGCGTGCGCGCCTCCCCCGCGCGCACCGCCCGCGATATCCGCGCCAGCATGAAGTCGATCGACCGCCGCCTGGTCGATGTCGAAAGCTATGTGCTGAGCAATAATCGCAGCCTCGCCCGCGAGATCGAGCAGCTGCGCTAACCTCTTCTCCCCATTGAAGGATTCAATCCCATGTCGCCGCTCATGATCCCGATCTTCGCGCTGATGATTCCCATCGTCGCCATCCTCGCCAAGACATTCATGAAGGCGATGGAGATCAAGGAGAAGCAAATCAACGCGCTTGGCAGCGACACCGCCGAAAAGGCCGCGCAATATGCCAGCCGGGTCGCCGAGCTGGAGCAGCGGGTGCGGGTGCTGGAGCGGATCGTGACCGACGGGGGGGTCCAGACCGCCGCACAGATCGAGGCACTGCGCGATTCGCCTTCGGTCTTCTCCGAGCGCCGCGAGCGGGTGCTGTGAGGGATCCCTTCACCTTCGTCCTGATCCTCATCGCGATGGTGTTCATCTTCCAGATCATCAAGCACAAGATGGGCATCCGCAGCGGACGCGGACATCACGGCCACGGCCTTCCCGACGCCGTCGCCTCGGATCGGCACGAAAGCGATCGGCTACGCGAGGAGATGCGGCAGCTCAAGGAACGCCTTGCCGTCCTCGAGCGCATCACGGTCGAGAAAGAGAATAGCCTGAGCCGCGAGATCGAGGATTTGCGGAAGAAATAGCCGTAGTGATGCGGGCCAGAAGGCACTGGACCCCGGCCTTTGTCGGGGTACAGGGTGTCATATGCCCCTCCCCGCCCTCGCCGATATCCTCGACGACTATCAACCCCTCGATGCCGAGGACCGCTACCGGCTTCTGATCGACCTCGGCCGGGCGCTCGACCCGATGCCCGATGCGCTCAAGACCGAGGCCACCAAGGTGCGCGGTTGCTCGGCCAGCGTGTGGCTCTATCCGGCGCCGACCGACGGCCACCAGCTGCATTTCCTGGCCGACAGCAACGCTGCCATCACCAAGGGCATCGTCGCGCTGGTACTGAGCGCGGTGCAGGACCGGCCCGCCGCGCAAATTACGGAGATCGACATTGCCGGGGCGCTCGCCCCGTTCGAATTGTCGAAGCATCTGTCGTCCAATCGCACCCAGGGCGTGCCGAATATGATCGCGCTGATCCACGACACCGCCCGGCGGCTGGCGTGACCGAGGCCCCGACCCCTCAAGGGTTTGATCCGCAACGCTTTTTTGCCCTCGCGCGGACAGTTGGCCACGGCCGTGCGCTCGGCCTCGCCTATCGTGACCATGGCGAGGACTGGGTCGAGCTCGCCCTCCCCTGGGCCGAGGCGCTCGTCAGTCTTCCCGACAACGGGATCATGGCCACCGGGGCGATCGTGAGCCTGGTCGACACCTGTGCCGGCACCGCCGTGTGGACGAAGATGGGGAAGTTCCGCCCGGTGGTGACGCTCGATTTGAGGCTCGACTATCTCCGCCCCGCGGCCAAGGGCGAGACCGTGATTGCGCGCTGCGAATGCTATAAGCTGACGCGGCAAGTCGCGTTCGTGCGCGGGGTGGCCCACGGCGGCGACCCGGCGCGACCCATCGCGCAGTGCGCGGCGACTTTCATGACGGTGGATTGAGGCCTAGGCCCCCGCGCGCCGCTCCTCGGCCTTGCGCAGGACGTCATAGGCCGCCTGCACCGCCTGGAAGCGCCTGGCGGCATCCTCGTCGCCGGGCTTGAGATCGGGGTGGCATTCCTTGGCCAGTCGCCGGTGCGCGGCCTTGACGTCGACCGGGCCGGCATCGGGGTCGAGCTCGAG
>JANPKL010000251.1:0-1549 GCA_031425975.1 Sphingomonas sp. | reverse complement strand
CAGCGGCGTCTGCAGCGCGACGAAGTCGGTGGGCATGATGCTATCCTAGCTTCGGCTGGAAATCGCCGATGATCAGCCAGCGGGCGTTTTTCTCGTCGCAGACAAGCTGGATCGACTGGCGGTCGCTCAGCACGAGTTCGCTCTGGCGGCGTCCGTCGGGCAGGAGGAACAGCAGCTCGAGGATCTCTTCGGGCTGGGGCCTGATCGACGTCTCGGCAAGCGCCTTGATGTAATAGGACCGGCCATTGCCCGCGTCGCGGACCGACGGCAGCTCGACTTTCATGTTGTCGACCGCGATCAGGCAGTCGATCTCGTCGTCGAGTTTGACATCGCCCGATGTCGCCAGCGTCCGCAAACGGAACGGCCCGGCGCTGGCCGGCGGTGGCGCGGGCCACCCGCCGGGAGGTTCGGTCGGCCAACCGCCCGGCGGCGTCGAGGGCCAACCCCCCGGCGGTTGCGTCGGCCAGCCGGTCGGTGGCGAAGCGGGCCACCCGCCGGGCGGTTGCACGGGCCAGCCCGCAGGCGGCTGCGTCGGCCACCCGCCCGGCGGCGATGTCGGCCACCCGCCGGGCGGGGCATCGGGAGGGCTGGTCCAGCCGCCGGGGGGCGCATCGGGGGGGCTGGGCCACCCGCCCGGCGGGCTTGTGGGCCATCCGCCCGGTGGCGAGGTGGGCGGACTGGCAGGCGGACTGGGCCAACCGGCGAAGCTGCCGCCGTCGGCCATGATGCCGAGCGCGGTCTGAACCAGATGCAGCGGCGCGATCAGCGGGCGCCGGCGTTCGTCGACGAGGACATCGGTGGCGTCGCCGTCGACCGTCCAGCCGCTCTCGGCATTCGCACCGCTGTGATCGACGGGCAGGTCGAGAGCGGCAAGCAGGACGCAATCGGCGGCCCGCGCGGCATCGTCGCCACAGCGCTGGGCCATCACCTTGGGGCGATATTCGGTGATCCACAGCCGATAGGCGAGGCGCAGGAAATCGTCATAGTCGTCGATCGAAACGCCCGGCGGAAGCGGTGGTATCGCCGCCGGAATCTGGGGCGGAATCCAGGGCGGCGAGGCAACGGGCGGCGACCCGTCGAGAAAATCGCCGGTAATGGCGTCGAGCGCCGCACGGATTTCACCCGCCCATTGATCGGGCCCGAACGGCGGCGAGGCGGGCCCCTCAATGTCAATTGCGTCGGCAATGTCATCGAGCCAGGCCGAGAATGCACCGATGGCGTCGGCTTCCCATTGCGCAGGCGGTTCGAGCCGGAAATCGAGGCAGTAATCGTCGGCGATCCGCGACGGCTGCATCAGATTTTCGTCCGACCGGCACGGCTCGCCCGGCACCGGTATGGGCGCAATCGCGCAGTCGCGGTAGCAGAGCGTCAGATACAGCGTGATGCGGTCGGCGGGCGGGCTGCCTGATACATGCGCCGCCACCGCTGCCGCATTGGTCCTGTCGCTCAGCCAGCCGTTGATCGACCCGCACTGGTCGCGCCCGACACAGATCATCTTGCCCGAAGGCGCGACGGCGGAGCCAGCGGAGATATGGACGCGCGGTCCGTT